>DAISXL010000185.1:0-4640 GCA_036825855.1 Yoonia sp. | reverse complement strand
ATGACCTCGGCGATCCTGTCGGCCAGCACGGGTGCCACCCTTGCCGCCGTGCAGAACCTGTCGCGCGAACTGGCCACGGCCGAGCGGCTGTCGACGACCTTCCGCTTTGCCACCGGGTCGGCCAACCTTGACAACAAGGCGCTGGAAGACGTGCAGCGTATGGTCGATTTCCTCAACAGCCCCGAAGCGCGTAACCGTGACATCCTGATCCTCGGCTTTACCGATGACGTGGGCCGGTTCGACCTCAACGAACGTCTGGCGCTGCTGCGTGCGGGCTCGGTGCGTGACGCGCTGGTGACAGCCGTGGGCGGTGATGTGCTGGCCGGGCGGACATCGGTCGCCTCTTACGGTCCATTGGCACCGGTGGGCTGCAACGACACGGCAGACGGCCGTGAAAGCAACCGCCGCGTGGAAGTCTGGCTGCGCTGAGCACCCCGGACGACCAGCCCAGATTGATACAATCCTCCGGGGCCCGGACAAGATCCCGCCCGGCATGTGATCGAAGGAACATGAACGATGAAACGCAGAACCCTACTCGGCACCGGCTTGGGTGCCATGGTGGTCGCGGGACAGACGGCACAGGCGCAAGCCGCGCTGACGCTGTCCCTGGTCACTGACCGGCCGGACGCGGGCCGTGCGCTGGCCGCGCGCCTTGCGGCGGTCTCCGGCGGTGCGATCGAGATCAGCATCACCGAAAGCCCGTCAACCGAGGCCGCCGGTTTTCTGGACACCGTAGCCACGGGCGGGGCCGATATGTACCTGTCCGCGACCGAGGCCTTTGTCGGCACCAACGCTGCCTTTGGCATCTTTTCGGCCATGCCCGGCGGGATGAGCCCGAGCGAGCTCGAAGGCTGGATGTCCGCTGGCGACGGCCGCTTCCTGCTGGATCTTCTGGGCGAGGAATATGGCGTCAAGGCCTTCATGATCGGCGATGACGGCCCCTTGCCACTTTGGTCCAAGGCCCCGCTGACCGGGCTCGGCGATCTGACCGGCGCGGCTGCAGGGTCGATCGGGCTGGGCGTGTCTGCAATGCGTGCCATGGGCATCGGCAATGTCGTCGATATCCGCGCCGAAGCGGTCGATCTGGCCAGCCTCGATGTGCTCGAAGGTCTGAGCGTCGCGCAGATGGACGCGCAAGGGCTGCTTGCGACCTTTCCGCATATGACGACACCCAATGCCGGGCGGCCATCGGCGGCGCTGTCTTTGGGGATCAACCTTGCAGTCTGGAACGCCCTGTCCGATGCGCAGAAAAGCCTTGTGGACCGCTGCATCACGGCAGAACACGGCGTCAGCCGCAGTCTGGCGATGCATCAAAGCGCGATGGCCCTGCAGGCTGCCGGTGATGCGATCACGCGCCATGACATGCCCGCTGAGATCTGGGATGCCCAGATCGCCGCGTCCAACAGCGTGATGTCGGAAATCTTTGGCTCGGATACCAGCGCCGCCGATGTGGCGGATGGCTATATGTTCTTCATCGGCGATGTCGCCGTGTGGAGCGAAATCGGCGAAGCCGCCTTTGTTCTGGCACGCAAGGGGGCGATTGCACAATGAAACATCTCATGAAAGGCAAGGTCATGTCACATGTGACCGCATCATCGCGTCCAATGTCGCGGCGCGATGCTTTGCTGGCCGGCGGCGGCATCCTGACGGGCGCCGCAGCACTGGCAACACCCGCCATCGCACAGGCGGAACCACGCACCGTCCGGCTTGCAACATCCTGGCCTGTCGGGCTTGGCGGGTTGGCTGACAGCGCGACACGGGTCGCGAACCAGATCAACATCGCATCAGACGGGCGCTTCAACGTCGAGGTTTACGCCCCGGGTGAACTGGTCGGCGCGTTCGAGGTTCACGATGCGGCAAGTGCCGGCACCATCGAGATGTATCACACCTGCGAATACTATTTTCAGGGCAAGCACCGTGGCTTCAACTTCTTCACCACCGTGCCACTTGGGCTGACGACGCCTGAACACATCGCATGGGTACGGTATGGTGGCGGGCAGGCGCTTTGGGACGAACTCAATGCCGCCTACAACATCAAGACCTTTGCCTGCGGTGGTACCGGCATCCAGATGGGTGGATGGTTCAACAAGGAAATTGCCACCATCGAGGATTTCGAGGGCCTGACGATGCGGATTCCGGGCCTCGGCGGGCAGGTCATGGCCGCTTTGGGGTCCAACGCCGTCAGCTTGCCGGCGGGGGGTATCGTCGAAGCCCTGTTCGACGGCTCGATTGATGCGACCGAGTGGGTCGGCCCCTACAACGACCTGCAATTCGGCTTTCAAAAGCTGCTGTCGACCTATGTCTTCCCGGGCTTCCATGAACCCGGCACGATTGCGTCCCTCGGCCTGAACGGCGATTTCTGGAACAGCCTGTCAGCCGAGGATCAGGCTTTGTTCGAAACGATCTGCGATGCCGAACTGACAAGCCACACCGCTGATTATTATGGCAACAACGGGATCGCGCTGGTCCAGTTGCTGGCGGAATCCGGGGTGCAGCCCACACGTCTGCCCGACGATGTCTGGAACGAGCTGTCCCGCGTGTCTTTTGAGGTCACCGCAGGCGTGGCCAATGACGACGATCTGGGCCGCCGCATCGTCGAAAGCTACGAGGGGTACCGCACGCTGGTCAACGGCGCAGGGCCGATCAGCCAGACCGAATATTTCGCACGGCGCGGTGCCGTCGATCTGTTCGCTGACGTGTAACGAAAAAGGCCTTGGCGCGGTCATGCGCCAAGGCCGCTAGCGTGGCAGGTCTTTCGTCCACTGGAAAGGACGCAACCCTGCTGCGCAATCACTGACAATGCGGTCTATCTTGGCGCGGCGTGTCTCGGGTTTGCGGGCGTTGAGAAGTATTTCCAGAGCACCGCGCTTGACCGAGCGCGGAAACCCGTGCCAGGTCTGCTCGGTGCCGGGTGCCGCATCAAAGGCAACTTGCAAGTCGTCCGGGATGATCAAGTTTTCGACGTCATCCAAAGCGGTCCAGGTTCCGTCCGCCTTGGCGCGGTCGATGACGTCCTGACCCGCCGGTGTCATTGCGCCTGCTGCGATCAGGCGGGCGACCTTATCCTTGTTCACACGGCTCCAATTCGATCCGGGCTTGCGGGGGCTGATATAAAGCATGCTGCGCGCGTCGTCTTTGGCACGCGGAAGGCTGTCCACCCACCCGAAACAAAGGCAGGCGTCGACCACATCCGTCAGACGCACGTGATTGGCCGGAACGGATTTCTTGAACAGGACAAGCCAGACACCCGACGGGCTGGTGTGGTTGGCCTGCAACCACGCGCGCAAATCCGCGAGCGAGGTGATCTCTACCTGCGGCGCATCAAGAAGCGGTGTCTTGGCCATGCGTCATGCCTTATGTCCGCACACCCGCGAACCGTTCGGCCCAGTCGGCGCGTTCATCGTCCGTGATCTTGCGGAACAGGTTGTCCGGCACGGTGAAGGCGTGGCCTGCGGGCAGGGCGGACAAGGCCGCGCCCATATCCTCGGGCCAAGCGGCAACATCCGTCTGCATTGCCTCCAGCAGAACCTTGCTCGCATCGGGGATGAAGGGTGCGGACAGGACGGCATAGAGGCGGATCAGGTTCAGCCCAAGGCGCACCTGCATGGCGGCAGTTTCAGGATCGGTCTTGATCGTCGTCCACGGCGCGTTGGCTTGCAGGTATTCATTGCCCAGCACCCAGATCGCGCGCAATTCTGCCGCCGCCTTGCGCACTTCGATCGCGTCCATATGCGCCTGATAGGCGGTCAGGCGTTGGGACAAGGCCGCGATCAGCGCCTCTTCGGCTGCACCTTGTGTGCCGCCTTCGGGGATGGTTTCACCGAATTTGGACCGGCAGAATTTGGTGATCCGGCTGACGAAATTGCCCAGCACATCGGCGAGGTCCTTGTTCACATCCTGCTGGAACGCGTCCCATGTAAATTCCGCATCCGATGTCTCGGGCGCATGGGACAACAGCCACCAGCGCCAGTAATCGGACGGCAAAATCTCCAACGCTTGGTCCATGAACACGCCGCGCCCGCGCGAGGTGCTGAACTGGCCGCCGTCGTAATTGAGGTAGTTGAAGGACTTGATATAATCCACCAGCTTCCACGGCTCCTGCGTGCCCATGATCGTCGCGGGGAAAGACAGGGTGTGGAACGGTACGTTATCCTTGCCCATGAACTGGGTATAGCGGACGTCATCCGCACCTTTGTCGGTGCGCCACCAGCGTTCCCAGCCGCTGCCTTTGCCCGCATCCTGCCATTCCTGCGCGCAGGCGATGTATTCGATGGGCGCATCGAACCAGACATAGAACACCTTGCCTTCCATGCCGGGCCAGTCTTGATCGCCCTTGCGCACCGGAATGCCCCAGTCCAGATCCCGCGTGATGCCGCGATCCTGCAACCCGTCGCCATCGTTCAGCCATTTCTTGGCGATGGATGTCGTCAGGATCGGCCAGTCTTTCTTGCTGTCGATCCAGTCGGCCAAAGCGCCTTTCAGCTCCGATTGCCGCAGATAAAGGTGCTTGGTCGTGCGGACCTCCAGATCGGTGGCGCCAGAAATGGTGGAGCGGGGGTTGATCAGGTCGGTGGGGTCAAGCTGCTTGGTGCAATTGTCGCATTGATCGCCGCGCGCGGATTCGAACCCGCAATTCGGGC
>DAISXL010000184.1:0-4663 GCA_036825855.1 Yoonia sp. | reverse complement strand
CGGGGCAAGGCCAGCACCTGCATTTCCAGATCGGGGTTGTCGCGCTGCAAGGCGGCGCAGACCTGCGGCAGCAGGAAGTTCGCCACACCGTCAGGCGCACCGATCCGGATTTGCCCGGTCAGCGCCGTGGCACCGCCGCGCGATTCCTCGACCGCCAGTGCGAATTGCGTTTCGGCATCGGCGGCACGGTCGCGCAACCGCTCGCCCAGATCGGTCAGGGCATAGCCCTGTGGCGATTTCACGAACAGCGCCGCCCCAAGGCTGCGTTCGAGCCGCGCGATCCGTCGGCCAAGGGTGGCAGGGTCCATCTTGGTCAAAGGCGCTGCGGCAGACAGGCTTTCGGTGCGCGCCACGGCCAGAAACACGCGCATGTCGTCCCAGTTATCCATCTGCGTCCTGCGTTTATGCAAAATGATTTTGGCATATTGCCGCTTTTACCTGCAAAAACGCAAGCCTATAGTCCCGCCAACCCAATGGAGGATGCTATGCAGGAATTGACCCATTACATCGGCGGCGCGCATGTCAAAGGCACGTCCGGCCGATTCTCGGACGTCTACAACCCCGCCACCGGCGACGTGCAGGCGCGCGTGCCGCTGGCCAATGCCGCCGAACTGGACAAGGCCGTGCAAATCGCCGCCAAGGCGCAGCCCGCTTGGGCCGCCGTGAACCCGCAGCGCCGTGCGCGGGTGATGATGGCCTTTGTCGGCCTGTTGAACCGCGACATGGACAAGCTGGCCGAGGCTTTGTCCCGCGAACACGGCAAGACCATCCCTGACGCCAAAGGCGATGTGGTGCGCGGGCTGGAGGTCGTCGAATACTGCATCGGCGCGCCGCAACTGCTGAAAGGTGAATTCACCGACAGCGCCGGCCCCGGCATCGACATGTATTCGATGAAACAGGCGCTGGGTGTCACCGCCGGCATCACGCCCTTCAACTTTCCCGCCATGATCCCGATGTGGATGTTCGCGCCTGCCATCGTCTGCGGCAATGCCTTCATCCTCAAGCCCTCCGAACGTGACCCATCCGTGCCGCTGATGCTGGCCGAACTGATGGAAGAAGCGGGCCTGCCCAAAGGCGTGCTGCAGGTCGTGAACGGCGACAAGGAAGCGGTGGATGCGATCCTCGATCATGACGTGATCCAGTCCATCGGCTTTGTCGGATCGACGCCGATTGCGGAATATATCTATGGCCGCGGCTGTTCCAACGGCAAGCGTGTGCAATGTTTCGGCGGTGCCAAGAACCATATGATCATCATGCCCGATGCCGATATGGACCAGGCCGCCGATGCGCTGATCGGCGCGGGTTACGGGGCCGCTGGCGAACGCTGCATGGCGATTTCGGTCGCTGTCCCCGTGGGCGAGGAAACCGCCGACCGCCTGATCGAAAAGCTGGTGCCGCGCATCGAGAAACTGAAGGTCGGCCCCTATACATCCGGCAATGACGTCGATTACGGCCCTGTCGTGACCGCCGCCGCCAAGGCCAATATCCTGAAGCTGATCGACAGCGGTGTGGCCCAAGGCGCCGATCTGGTCGTCGATGGCCGCGATTTCAAATTGCAGGGTTACGAGGACGGCTTCTTTGTCGGCCCGCATCTGTTCGACCGCGTGACCAAGGACATGGACATCTACACCAAGGAAATCTTTGGTCCCGTCCTGTCGGTGGTGCGCGCCAAGACCTATGAAGAGGCGCTGGGGCTGGCGATGGACCACGAATACGGCAACGGCACCGCGATTTTCACCCGCGACGGCGACGCTGCGCGCGATTTCGCCAACCGGATCAATATCGGCATGGTGGGGATCAACGTGCCGATCCCTGTGCCTTTGGCCTATCACACCTTTGGCGGCTGGAAGAAATCCATGTTCGGCGATCTCAACCAGCACGGGCCGGATGCGTTCAAGTTCTATACGCGGACGAAAACGATCACCTCGCGCTGGCCCTCGGGGATCAAGGACGGCAGCGCCTTTTCAATTCCGCTGATGGAATGACCCAAACGGCAAGGGCGCAAGCCGCCCTTGCCAAACCGCCCGCAGGCGCGCAATAATTAAACACATGTTCATTTCTTGCTGGGGGAGGCATCATGGACTTTGCGCTGACCGACGAACAATCCGCGATTTTCGACATGGCGCTGGCCTTCGGGCAAGAGCATATCGCGCCTTTCGCCCGCGACTGGGAGGCGGAGGGCACCATCCCCAAGGACCTTTGGCCCAAACTCGCCGAGCTTGGTTTCGGCGGGCTTTACGTGTCTGAGGATAGCGGCGGCGCGGGTCTTACGCGCCTTGACGCGACCTTGGTGTTCGAAGCTTTGTCATACTCCTGCGCCTCCGTTGCGGCGTTTTTATCAATCCACAACATGTGCGCGCGGATGATCGACAGCTATGGCGCGGACGATCTCAAGGCGCGTATCCTGCCGCGCGCTTTGTCGATGGAC
The DNA here is from genome assembly GCA_036825855.1 of Yoonia sp. GTDB lineage: Bacteria > Pseudomonadota > Alphaproteobacteria > Rhodobacterales > Rhodobacteraceae > Yoonia. The sequence goes on along the minus strand of DAISXL010000184.1, from coordinate 2,235 downwards.
CTGATCCTGTCCTATTGCCTGACCGAACCCGGATCCGGTTCCGACGCCGCAGCGCTGAAAACCCGCGCAATCCGCAGCAATGAAAACTACCTGCTGACCGGCACCAAGGCGTTCATTTCCGGCGGTGGCTATTCGGACGCCTATATCGTCATGGCCCGCACCGGCGACACAGGCCCCAAGGGGATCAGCGCGATCCTGATCGAGGCGGACGCCCCCGGCCTGTCCTTCGGCGGGCTCGAAGACAAGATGGGCTGGCGGTCGCAACCCACGCGTCAGGTGCAGATGGACGATTGCGCCACACCTTTGGCGAACCTTCTGGGCACGGAAGGCCAGGGGTTCAGCTATGCCATGGCGGGGCTGGACGGCGGGCGGCTCAACATCGCGGCCTGTTCGATTGGTGCGGCGCAATGCGCGCTGGACCAGACGCTGGCCTATATGAAGGACCGCAAGGCCTTCGGCCAATCGCTCGACCAGTTCCAGGGCCTGCAATTCCGGCTGGCCGATGCCGAAATCGCGCTGCAATCGGCGCGGACCTTCCTGCGGCAGGCGGCATGGAAACTCGACACCGGCGCGCCGGATGCGACGAAATTCTGCGCCATGGCCAAGAAACTCTGCACCGAAACCGGCAGCATGGTGGCCGATCAATGCCTGCAACTGCACGGCGGCTACGGCTATCTGGCGGATTACGGGATCGAAAAGATCGTGCGCGACTTGCGGGTGCATCAGATCTTGGAAGGCACGAACGAGATCATGCGCCTGATCACCGCGCGCCAGATGATCCGATGACCGATATCCTGATCCGCAAGGACGGGCGCGCAGGGCTCATCACGCTCAACCGCCCCAAGGCGCTCAACGCGCTGACTTGGGACATGTGTCTGGCAATCGAGGCGGCGCTGGACGATTGGCGGCTCGACCATCAGGTCGACCTGATCCTCATCGACGGTGCGGGCGAGCGTGCCTTTTGTTCCGGCGGCGATATCGCCGATATGTATGCCAGCGGCCAGCGCCGCGATTTCAGCTATGGGCAAAGGTTCTGGCGCGACGAATACCGGCTGAACCGCAAGATGCACCATTACCCCAAACCCATCGTCACCTTCCTGCATGGTTTCACCATGGGCGGGGGCGTCGGCATCGGCTGCCACGCCAGCCACCGGATCGTGTGTGAGGGCAGCCGCATCGCTATGCCGGAATGCAGCATCGGGTTGGTGCCCGATGTGGGCGGGTCGCTGATCCTCGCGCGCGCGCCGGGGTATCTGGGCACCTATCTGGGGCTAACGGGGGACAGGATGGATGCGGGCGATGCGATCTATGCCGGGTTCGCCGACCATTTCATCCCCGCCGCCTATTGGGAGGCGCTGAAATCGGTCCTGATCACAACCGGCACCGTCGCCGCGATCAAGGCAGGCGCGCCGCCCCCCAGCCGCCTGAAAGACTGGCAAAGCGCCATCGACGCCGCCTTCTGTGCGCCGGATGTGCCCGACATCCGCGCGCGGCTGACCGCAGGTACTGTGCTGGCGGACCATACCCTACCCTTGCTCGACTACAACGCCCCGCTTGCCATGGCCGTCGCCGCACGGATCATCGCGGCCGTCAGGCAGCACCCGACGATCGAAACCGCGCTCGACCATGAATTCCGCTACACCTTCCGCTGCGCCGAACAGGGCGATTTCATCGAAGGCATCCGCGCCGCGATCATCGACCGCGACCGCAGCCCGCGCTGGCAGACCTTTACCGACGACGACATCACCGCGATGACCGCCCCCTTGGGCAAGGACGCACTGATCTGGGAGGATGAGACATGAAGATCGGCTTTATCGGTCTTGGCAATATGGGCGCGCCGATGGCCGCCAACCTCGCGCGCGACCACGACGTGACAGGCTTCGACCCGGTGGCGCGCCCGGGCGGCCTGACGCTCGCCAAAAGCGCGCAAGAGGCGGTGCAGAACGCCGATGTCGTCATCACCATGCTGCCCGATGGCGCGATCCTGCGCGCGGTCGCGGCGGAGATTCATCCGTCGATGAAGCCGGGGGCAATCCACCTCGATTGCTCGACAGTCGATGTAGACAGCGCGCGCGCGGTCGCGACAGCGGCAGAGGCCCACGGGCTGCACGCCATCGACGCGCCGGTCTCCGGCGGGATCGGCGGGGCGACCAACGGCACGCTGACCTTCATGGCGGGCGGCCCCCTGCCCGCGTTCGAGGCCGTCCAACCGCTTTTCGCCATCATGGGGCAAAA
>DAISXL010000183.1:0-4679 GCA_036825855.1 Yoonia sp. | reverse complement strand
CCGCGCGGCAGCCAGTCGGTCGTCATCGACTGGGTGTAGGAGGCGGGTTTCAGCCCGGCAGCGACCAGCGACAGCCCGGGCTGATACCAATGTTCCGCGCGTGGATCGAGAACGGTGATCTGCGCGCCTTCCAGCCGCTCGACCAGCCGGTTGACCAGCGCGGTCCCCGCCGCCCCTGCCCCGATGACCACGATGCGTGCCTGCGTCTGGACCATGGCCGCACGGGCCGGCTGTACGGCGGCGGCTGTTGCCAGACCGCCGGCAAAAAGCCCCATGAAGGCACGGCGTGATGCGATGAATTGCGATGCGTTTTCCAAAGCGGACCCTCCCTTGGAATGGCTGGACCGATGGCTCAACACATTCTCATATAACAATGTAGAAATGTATTAAGCAGGTGATCGCGTCGGGCTTTGATCTGGATCAAGGACGCCGGTCGCGAAAGCACGCAAGCGAATCAAGACCCCGGCCGCATCAGTGCGCCGGGGTCTGGCAGGTCATTGCGCAGGCACCAGCGCGCGGGTCGCGACAGTCGTGGCGAAATGCTGCCGGTGCAGGCGGATCACCAGCGCGATCATCAGCACTTGCGCCGCGATGGCGAGGGCGGTCAGGCTCCAGTAAACCACACCGAACTTGGCGATCAGGCCAGCGGCCACCAGCCCCTTGTTCACGAAGAACTGGATCATCACCGACAAGGCCACGCCCGGACAGACCAGCGCATAAGACCCGGGCGAGGTTTTACTGCCCAGAACGAAGTCGCCGAAATACCCCTGCTTGCGCAGCACCAGAAGCCCCAAGAGCACGAACAGCACCTGCACCGCCAGAATGCGGGCCATGAACATCATCGTCTCGGCGGCATGGGTGGCGGTGTCGAACCCCATGTGCAGACCGTGGGACTGGCGCATCGCCATGATGCCAAGGATCGTCAGCAAAGGCACGACGACCATCAGGGTCGGTGCGGCCTCGCGCGCGGTGCCATGGTGCAGCATCGCGGACATGCCCGTGATTGCGGCAAAGGCGGCATAGACGACCGCAGCCACACCAAAGAACGTCGACAGCATCAGCGCGATCCCGACAACCGCTGTGTTCCCGCTCATCGCGGCGGGGGCGGCAAGGCCGACGGCGACCATCGCCAGCGCGAAGGCAGGCAGCATCTGGGCAAAGGAGTTATGCGCCTTGATATCGAACCCTTCGGGCGCGGACAAAACCCGCCCCAGAAAATCGCCGATCAGCAGCAAGGCCCAGACACCCACCGCAAAAAAGGCCAGCATCGCGAAGGGAAAGAGGTATTCGACGACCGACCACAGGCGCGGGACAAAGACCAGCCCGACGATGAACAAGCCGTTGATCGTCATGCCCGTGGCCAAGGGCGCGGCCAGCAGGCTTGTCTCGGCGTTCGAGGATTTGAGCGCGGTATAGGCAGCTGTCTTGCGGAAACGCGCCAAGGCGCCAAGGTTCCAGACCAGCAGTTTGATGTTGAGAAACGCCATCACCGCGATCCCCGCCATCGCGACGGCAACGGCGATCTTGAGGGTCAAGGGGCCGGTGGCGAAGACGGCCGCCAGATCTTCGAACACAGGCACAGGCCGTCCGGTGAAAGGGACCCAGAACATCAGATACATGAAGAAAGTGACGGATAACCCCCCCGTCCCCAGCGAGGCGAGGAAATAGAGCGGCGAATAGCTGTCCGCCGGGCGTGTGGATGATGGTGTCATGATGACCTCTTTGATAGTGCGTTGCGCTGCCGCCATATACATTTCATTCTTGTAATGTTTCTTTGATCTGGATCAAACCCCGCCAAGGCGCGTTTGCAGAAACATGTCGCGCCACGGCGACAACCGCGATAGGCTGCGAAAAAATGAACGAAGAAACGACAGGCATCGTCTTGACCATGATCACGCATCACGTCCTTGCGCTGGCCGATCATCTGCTGGACAGCGATGCGCCGCGCAGCATCGTGGCCATCGCTGGCGCGCCGGGATCGGGCAAGTCGACCTTTGCGGGCGAGCTTGCGCGCAGGCTCAATGCGCGCGGGCGGCGCAGCGTGGTGGTGCCGATGGACGGTTTTCATCTGGACAATGCCGTGCTGGAGGCGCGCAGCCTGCTGCCGCGCAAGGGCGCGCCCGAAACCTTTGACGCGCATGGCTTTATCCGGCTGATCCGCGCGATCAAGGCGGGCGAAGAGGTGTTCTCGCCGACCTTTGACCGCACGCGCGATCTGTCCATTGCAGGCGCGGTCGCGATCCCCGCCGAGGCGCGGTTCGTCATCGCCGAAGGCAATTACCTGATGTTCGACGAAGCCCCGTGGTCAGAGCTTGCGGGTCTGTGGGATGTGTCCGTCCGGCTTGACGTGCCGATGCCCGAGCTGCGCGCCCGCTTGATCCAGCGCTGGCTGAGCCAGAACCTGTCGCGCGCGGTCGCCACACGTCGCGCCGAAGGCAATGACATTCCCAACGCCCAGCGCGTTGTCGCCAAGGCGCTGCCTTGCGATTTCACATTCGACGGTCAGCCCGCGCGCGCCTGACCGACCATCAAGAGGTATCCGATGCAGATCCGTGACATTCCCACCGCCCCGATTGCGGGCCAAAAGGCCGGCACATCCGGCCTGCGCCGCAAGACGCGCGATTATATGGCGCCGCTGTTTCTGGAAAACTATGTGCAGGCGATCATCGACGGCACCGGCGGGGCGCAGGACAAGACCTATGTGCTGGGCGGTGACGGGCGGTATTTCAACGCCGAGGCGATCCAGATCATTTTGCGCATTCTGGCGGGCAACGGTGCGGCGCGCGTGATCGTGGGGCAAGGCGGGCTGTTGTCCACGCCCGCCGCCTCGCATCTGATCCGCAAGACCGGCGCGGATGGCGGTTTCATCCTGTCCGCGAGCCATAACCCGGGCGGCATCGACGAAGATTTCGGCCTCAAATACAACATGGCCAACGGCGGGCCTGCGACCGAAACCATGACCGCCGCCATCGTCGCGGCCAGCGAAAAGATCACCCGCATCCGCATGGCCGACAGCGCGGATATCACGCTGGACGCCTTGGGCGAGGTGACAATCGGTGCGATGCAGGTCCGCGTGATCGACCCCGTGGACGATTATCTGGCCCTGATGGAGGAATTGTTCGACCTTGACGCCATCGCCGCCCTGATCGCGGGCGGGTTCACCCTGCGGTTCGACGCGATGCATGCCGTGACCGGCCCCTATGCGCGCGCGCTGCTGGTGGACCGCTGCGGCGCCAGCCCCGACAGCGTGATGAACGCAACCCCCCTGCCCGATTTCGGCGGCGGCCATCCCGACCCCAATCCCGTCTGGGCGGCAGAGCTTATGACGCTGATGATGGGCCCCGATGCCCCCGATTTCGGCGCGGCCAGCGATGGTGACGGGGACCGCAACATGATCGTCGGGCGCGGCTGCTATGTGACGCCCTCTGACAGTCTGGCGCTGATCGCGGACCGCGCGCATCTGGCGAAAGGCTATCGTGAGGGGCTTGCCGGGGTCGCGCGATCAATGCCGACGTCGGGCGCGGTGGACCGCGTGGCGGCGGCCAAAGGGATTGCCTGTTTCGAGACGCCGACGGGCTGGAAATTCTTTGGCAATCTGCTGGATGCGGGCAAGATCACGCTGTGCGGCGAGGAAAGTGCCGGCACCGGATCGGACCATATCCGCGAAAAGGACGGATTGTGGGCGGTGCTGATGTGGCTGAACATCATTGCCGTGTCGGGGCAATCTGTGGCCGATCTGATGGCCGCGCATTGGCGGACCTATGGGCGGAATTACTATTCACGCCATGATTATGAAGACGTGGACAGTGCCGTCGCTGCGGACCTGATGACCGATCTGCGCGGGCGCTTGGATAGCTTGCCGGGGCAAAGCTTTGCGGGGCTGGCCGTGACGCAGGCGGATGATTTCGCCTATGCCGATCCTGTCGATGGCAGCGTGAGTTCGAGCCAAGGGCTGCGGCTGTTTTTCAAAGGCGGCGCGCGGGCGGTGCTGCGCCTGTCGGGCACCGGCACCAGCGGGGCGACCTTGCGCGTCTATCTCGAACAGCTGGTGACGGACGGGGACCTGCATCAGGAGGCAGGCGACGTGCTGGCCCCGCTGGCGGCGGCGGTCGATGAACTGGCGGGGATTGCCGCGCGGACGGGACGCACAGCGCCGGATGTGAGGACCTGAAAAACTTTCAGGCCTCCGGCGGGGATATTTGGGCTCGGAAGATGGGCTAGATCAGGATCAGCGTGATGATCGGGAACATCAGCAGGATCACCACGCGGATGATGTCGGAGGCGACGAAGAACAAAACGGCGCGGTAGGTCGCGGTGATCTTTGTGGCGCGGTCCATGCTGTTGATGATGAAGAGATTCATCCCCACGGGCGGCGTGATCAGCCCGACCTCGACGACGATCAGCACAAGGATACCGAACCAGAGCGCCAGCTGATCCGGCGTCATGCCGAAATCAAGCGCCGAGATCACCGGCCAGAAGATCGGCACCGTCAGCAGGATCATCGACAGGCTGTCCATCAGGCAGCCGAGGATCAGGTAGAAGATCAGGATCATCACCATGATCGTCATCGGGCTGAACCCCTGCCCCGCCACCCAGGCCGAGAGTTCCTGCGGCACCTGTGTCAGCGCCAGAAAGCCGTTGTAGAAAGCCGCCCCCAGCACAATGAAAAAGATCATGCC
>DAISXL010000182.1:0-4682 GCA_036825855.1 Yoonia sp. | reverse complement strand
GCCTGCACCTTTTCAGGCGTGGCGTGGTCAATGTGGTTATGCCCGATTTCCAGCACGGGTGCCGTATCGCAGCGTCCCATGCAAGGCGCGCGCAGCACGCGGACCTGCGCGGGGTCCAGGCCGTCCTCCAGCGCGGATTTCAGCGCCTGCGCGCCCGCCAGTTCGCAGGACAGGCTGTCGCAGACGCGGATCGTCAATGCGGGGGGCGGCGTTTCGCCTTCCTTCACCACGTCGAAATGCGCATAGAAGGTCGCAACCTCGTAAACCTCGGCCTGTGACAGGCGCATTTCTTCGGCAAGCGCGCGCAGATGGGCGGCAGAGAGATGGCCATATTCATCCTGCACAAGATGCAGAAACTCGATCAGCAGATCGCGGCGGCGCGGGCGGTCCCCCAGCAGCGCGCAGACCTCTGCCCAAGCCCGATCATCCAGCTGGCGGCCTTTGGGCGTGTGCCGCCCCTTGCCTTTGCCGGATTTCCAGATGCCGTCTTGGTTGTCCTTGGCCATGCCTGCAGTCCTCCACTTTTGGCGCAGCATAGCCCGCGCCACCCCCGTGAACCACGCAAAAGCGACACCTGCGAGGCCAAAGCGCGCAGCCCTGCGGTTTCGCTTAAACGCACGCGCCAGCCGTGCTACAGCGCGGAAATGACGCGCCAGACCGCCCTTTTCGCTTTTGCCAGCCTGCTGCCTGCGGGGGTGATCGCGCTGGCGGCCTTGCAGGGCGGGCTGTGGCCGCTTGCGGCGCTTCTCGTGCTGACGGGTGTGACAGCGCTGGCCGACAGGCTCTTGCCAGAGGACAGCGCCAGCGCCGATGCGACAGGCACGGCACTGGCGGTCATTCTTGCGCTGGTGCATCTGGCCTTGCTGCCGCTGGTGATTGTCGCATTGGCGGGCGATCTGCTGGACCGCAGCGAAAAGATCGCCCTGTTCTTTGCCGCGGGCCTTTATTTCGGACAGGTCAGCAATGCCAATGCGCATGAGCTGATCCACCGGCCCCAACGCGCACTGCACCGGCTGGGGATGTGGGTCTATATCTCGCTTTTGTTCGGCCATCACACATCGGCGCATGTGCTGGTGCATCACCGCCATGTCGCCACCCGCCGCGACCCCAGCACATCGCGCCGTGGCGAAGGGTTCTACCGCTACATGATCCGCGCTTGGGTCGGGTCGTTCAAAGGCGGTTATGCGGCCGAAAAGGAGCGCCTAGCGCGGATCGGGCGGCCTGCGTGGCGCAATCCGTACTGGGTCTATCTGGGCGGCGGCGCGGTTTTCATCGCTCTGGCCTATCTGTTGGGGGGCACCAAGGGCCTGCTGCTTTACCTTGCACTTGCGGGCCATGCGCAGACGCAGCTGCTGTTGTCCGATTACGTCCAGCACTATGGTCTGCTGCGCAAGACCAGCCCTGCGGGCAAACCTGAGCCTGTCGCGGCACGCCATAGCTGGAACAGCCCGCATCAATATTCCTCTGCGATGCTGCTGAATGCCACCCGCCATTCGGACCATCACGCGCACCCTGCCCGCGCCTATCCCACCCTTGACCTGCCCGACGATGCGCCGATACTGCCGCGACCCTTGCCGTTGATGGCCAGCATCGCATTGGTGCCGCCTTTGTGGCGGCGGATCATGGACCCTTTGGCCGACAGGTGGCGCGATGCGTAGTTTTCTTTTGTTTTTGCTGCTGGCGACCCCTGCCGCCGCACAGGATAAGATGACTGGCGATGCATTCGACGCCCATGTCACGGGCCGCACGATCACATTCCGCACCGACACCAACCCCCTGTACGGGGTCGAGGCCTATCTGGAAGGCCGCCGAGTGATGTGGTCGGCCTTTGACGGGACCTGCATGTTCGGCGTCTGGTATGAAAGCAAAGGCGACATATGCTTTCGCTACGAGGACGACCCCGAACCCAAATGCTGGGCCACCTATCTGCAGGACGACGGCATGATGCGGGCGGAGTTCACCAATGTCCCCTTCGGCACGGTGATCTACGAAACCGATGCCGATGAGCCCCTGATATGCAACGATCTATCGTCCTGAGCGCACGGTCATCCGGCCATCGGCGAACTGGATTTCCAGATGATCGGCCTTGGCCGCCGCCGCCGTATCGGTGACCAGCATATCGCCCGCACGCACCACCGCATAGCCGCGTTTGAGCGTTTCCATATAGCCCAGCGTCTCGTGCAGGCGGTCGAGCGTGGCGAGCTTTGCCGTCCGTTCCGCCTGTTGCCGCGTCGCGCGGTCCGACAGGCGGCGCAAGGCGACCCCAAACCTGTCGGCCTGCCGGTCCAGCCGCGATTGCAACAGATCGGCCCGCAGCCCGCGCCCTGCCCGTTCCAATGCGACGCCCGCATCACGGGTCCGGCGTTGCAAGGCAGGGGCGAGGCGGTCGGACAAGGCGGCCAGCCGCCTGCGATCCTCGGCCAGCCGGCGTTGCAGGATCGCGGGGCGCAGGGCGGCATCGCTGAGTTGCAGGCGCTTTTTTGCCGCCGCTTGCCGCAAGGCCGCAGGCAGGCGGTCGGACAGGTAATCCAGCCGCTGGCGCGGCCCATCGACCAATGTATCCACCTGCGGCAACGCGCGCGCCAGATCGCGCAGGCGCTGGCGGCGGGTCTGCACGCCATTGGACAAAGCCCGCACCAGCCGCGCGCCTTGCTGGTCCACGAAAGCGAGGAGTTCGATCCGCACCGGCACCGCCAGTTCCGCCGCCGCGGTCGGCGTGGGCGCACGCATATCGGCGGCGAAGTCGATCAAGGTGGTGTCGGTCTCATGCCCCACGGCAGAGATCAGCGGAATGTCCGACGCCGCCGCAGCCCGCACGACGATTTCCTCGTTGAAGCCCCAAAGATCCTCCAGCGACCCACCCCCGCGCGCCACGATGATCAGATCAGGCCGGGGCAAGGCACCCCCCGGTGTCAGGCGGTTGAAGCCTGCGATGGCGGCGGCGACTTCGGCGGCGCATTTCTGCCCCTGCACGGCGACCGGCCAGACCAGCACCTTGCGCGGGAAACGGTCGCGCAGGCGGTGCAGGATGTCGCGGATCACCGCCCCCGAGGGCGATGTGACGACGCCAATGATCTCGGGCAGATAGGGTAGCGGTTTCTTGCGGGCGGTGTCGAACAACCCTTCACCCGCCAGCATCGCGCGCCGCTTTTCCAGCATCGCCATCAAGGCACCGGCCCCTGCGGGCGCGATATCCTCGATGATCATCTGGTATTTCGACTGGCCCGGAAAGGTCGTGAGCTTGCCTGTGGCGATAACCTCCATCCCTTCCTCGGGGCGGTGGGCCAGCGCAGAAGCGCGGCCTTTCCAGATCACGGCGGACAGGACTGACCTGTCATCCTTGAGGTCCAGATAGATATGGCCCGAGGACGGACGCGAAATCCGGCCCAACTCGCCGCGCACGCGGATATGGGCAAAGCCGCCTTCGATGGTCTTTTTGACCGCCCCCGATATTTCGGACACGGAATATTCGGGCGTGTTGTCGGCGGGTCCGTCTTCGAAAAGGTCCATCAGGCGCTCTTGTGATATGGTTGCCCCAACCTTAGAACGCGCATGACCAAAGTCCAAGCGGAGAGCGCCATGAATATCCTGATCCTCGGCAGCGGCGGGCGTGAACACAGCCTTGCATGGGCGATCAAGCAGAACCCCAAATGCGACCGGCTGATCGTGGCACCGGGCAATGCAGGCATCGCGCAGATCGCGGATTGCGCCGATCTCAATATCCTTGACGGCGATGCGGTCGCCAATTTCGTCGAGGACAACACCGTCGATTTCGTGATCATCGGCCCCGAAGGCCCGTTGGCCGCCGGTGTCGCGGACCGCTTGCGCCGCACGGGCACGCTGGTGTTCGGCCCGTCGCAGGCGGCAGCGCAGCTAGAGGCATCGAAATCCTTCACCAAGGCGATCTGCGATGCGGCAGGTGCGCCCACCGCCGCCTATGCGCGGTTCACCGAGGCAGACCCCGCCCGCGCCTATGTGCAGGCGCAAGGCGCGCCCATCGTGATCAAGGCCGACGGTCTGGCCGCCGGCAAAGGCGTCACCGTCGCCATGACGCTGGACGAAGCACTCGCCGCCGTCGATCACATGTTCGACGGCAGTTTCGGCCCTGCCGGCACCGCTGTCGTGATCGAGGAATTCATGGACGGCGAAGAGGCGTCGTTCTTCGTGCTCTGCGATGGCAAAACGATCCTGCCCGTGGGGTCCGCGCAGGACCACAAACGCGCCTTTGATGGCGACCAAGGGCCGAATACCGGCGGCATGGGCGCCTATTCGCCCGCCCCCGTGATGACGGACGAGGTCACGCAAAAGGCGCTGCGCGAGATCGTGCAGCCCACGATGGACGAAATGGCGCGTCGCGGCACGCCGTTTCAGGGTGTGCTGTTCTGCGGGCTGATGATCCAGAACGGCCAGCCACGGCTGGTGGAATACAACGTGCGTTTCGGCGATCCCGAATGTCAGGTGCTGATGATGCGTCTGGGGGGCCAGATCCTTGATCTGCTGCAAGCCTGCGCCGAGGAACGCCTGCACGAGGTCAGCGTGAACTGGGCCGATGACCACGCGCTGACCATCGTGATGGCGGCCAACGGCTATCCGGGCGATTACGCCAAGGGCAGCGTGATCGGCGGGCTGGACCTTTTGCCCGAGGACAGTTTCCACATGGTGTTCCATGCAGGCACCAAGCG
>DAISXL010000181.1:0-4699 GCA_036825855.1 Yoonia sp. | reverse complement strand
CGGCGGCGCGTCATCGCGGCGGTGGTCTGGATGTCGGACATGAAGGTCATGACCGCACTCTAGCCGCCGAGGCGTAAACAAATCCCTTAGCGTCTCTCAGGAACCGGGATGTGTGACCATGATCGACATTTTTTTGAGCTGGTTCACAATAGCGGGTGGCAGCGACGCCTGATCCCGCGTCGCATGGTGCAGGGCATCGAACCGGGCGACAAGCTCTGCGATCTCGTCGTCATTGTATTCGCGGTCAGGACGGGCAAAGCCCGACATGCTGTGGCTACCGCCTTCTGTCGTTGCATACACGATGCCATACTTCATGCCATAGTCTGCGGCTTTTTTCAGGATACCTGCTGGATCGTCCATATCCGACCAGCGGCAAACGCCGGTATTCTCGAAACACCAGGACACCGTGGGGTCATTCACAAGCAAGCCGGCGTGTGAGTAGTATTCCAGCCATGCGCGTGGATAACTTTGAAAGAAATAGGCAGGTGTTGTGAAATTGATATGCAGACCCATCGCATAACCGGATTGCGCACGTTTTTTGAACTCTCCCAGAATGGAGCCTAGGTCCAAGTCAAGCATAGCCATAAAGTTCCTCGCTTTCTGGTTGCCAGGCTGGTCAACAAGGCGTTAGGGTTCAATTCGCATTGTGTGTCATTAGTTTACGCGTAATACAGGCGCAGCAACAAGGTATTTTTCCAACCGAAAGAGACCCCGGGGAACTCGAATGTCGTCACTTACCGGACCAGATGACGTAGCACAACTTGCACCCACCGGCCACTACATCGCCTTGCGTATCGGTTTTGCCTTTCCGATGGAAGAGGTGAACGGACTCCCTTCCGACTGGGTAGAACACTATACGAAACATAGGTTTATGTTGTTCGATCCGGTCGTCCGCTGGGCCTATAGCCATATCGGTTCCTGCAGGTGGAGCGAGTTGCCGCTTGAAGACCCCAAAAGGGTGATCCAACAGGCGCGCAGCTTTGGATTACGCTTCGGAGTGACGGTGTCTGTGATGGACAACAGCACGAACGCGCAGCGTTCTTTCGCGTCGTTCGTGCGTGGAGACCGCGAATATTCCGATCTCGAGGTCAAGCTGTTGCAGGCTTTCATCATGCGCCGTCACAAGGAGACTGCCCCGCCGACGAATCTGACTCGTGCCGAACTCGAGGCTCTGAGCATGGTCAAGAACGGCAAGCGGCTCAAGGAAATCGCGCATGAGTTGAGTGTGAGCGAGGGTGCCGTCAAACAGCGTTTAAAGAACGCGAAATTGAAACTAGGCGCAAAAACAGGCACACAAGCTGCGGCTTTGGCAAACCAATACGGTTTAATCTGAACCTTCATCGGTTTTTTACTCTTATCTAGATACAATTAGCTATAATTTGTCAGTGTTCGCGTCGCGTTGTATCTCATGGTTGTGACGTGCACCGATAGTTCGCCCAATTTTTCGAGAGGGATCAATGGAAAAGATTACGTTCAACCTGACGCAGCTCCACAAACATGGCACCGCGTTCTTCGAGTATCTTGCGCTGCGCAAGCAGTTCTTCGTCGACCAGCTTGGCTGGGACATCCCGCACGACGACGAGGTCGAGATGGATCAGTATGACAACCCTCAGGCCTATTATTCTCTGGTCCTGCTTGACGGTAAGGTGATCGGCGGTGGTCGTGCCATGGCGACGACGGCACGTTGGGGGTCGCACACCTACATGTTGCGCGATGCGGTCGAGGGCAAGATCATCGGGATACCGGAAACGATCGTGGACCAGATCATGGTCACGGCCAACGTGTGGGAATGCACGCGCGTGGTGGTCTCATCGGACGTCAAGAACCCAGCGCTGAGCGCGCAGTGTCTTGCCCTGATCGTCGACGGCCTTGCCGAACAGGCCCGCCAGCAGGGCGCAACCGAGATGATGGCGCTTAGCAGGCCGTCGTTGGTGCGTGCGTTGCGCAAAATCGGTTATACCCCACGCCTGATCGGCGAGCCTTATGTCAACGCCGACGATGGTCGCCGCTATGTCGCGATGAGCATGCCGGTCAATGAACCGGTCAAAGCGTACCATCCGGCGAGGACGGGCATCGCCGCAGCCCCGGTCGATACCTATCCTGCCGTATTACCGCTTTGATCGGGGCGGTCCGGTCGCGTCTGCGCATGGTCCCGCGCGGGCGATCTGGCCCCTATCCCGTGCCAAACACGCGCGCGAAGATCGTATCGACGTGTTTGAGATGGTAGCCGAGATCGAATTTCTCCTCGATCTCGGCCGGTGACAGGGCGGCCAGCACGTCCGCATCGGCCAGCAGTTCGGTTTTGAAATCGGCGCCCTGTTCCCAGACCCGCATCGCGTTGCGCTGCACAAGGCGATAGGCATCCTCGCGGTTGACGCCTGCCTGGGTCAGCGCCAGCAGGACCCGCTGCGACATGACCAGACCGCGGAACTTGTTCATATTGGCCATCATATTGGCCGGATAGATCACCAGCTTTTCGATAACACCCGCCAGACGATGCAGCGCGAAATCGAGCGTGATCGTCGTGTCCGGCCCGATGGCGCGTTCCACGGAGGAATGGCTGATGTCGCGTTCATGCCAAAGCGCCACGTTTTCCATCGCGGGGATCACCGACATGCGCACCAGCCGCGCAAGTCCGGTCAGGTTTTCGGTCAGCACAGGGTTGCGTTTATGCGGCATGGCAGAGCTGCCTTTTTGACCGGCGGAAAAGAATTCCTCGGCCTCCAGCACTTCGGTGCGCTGCATGTGGCGGATTTCGATGGCGATATTCTCGATGCTCGATGCGATCACACCCAAGGTCGCAAAGAACATCGCGTGCCGGTCGCGGGGAATGACCTGCGTGCTGATCGGTTCGGGGATCAGGCCAAGCTGGGCGCAGACATGTTCCTCGACGCTGGGGTCGATATTGGCGAAGGTGCCGACCGCGCCGGAAATGGCGCCCGTCGCGATTTCCGCGCGGGCATTGACCAGCCGCGCGCGGTTGCGGTCCATTTCGGCATAGAAACGGGCAAAGGTCAGGCCCATCGTCGTGGGTTCCGCATGGATACCGTGGCTGCGTCCGATGCGTACCGTGTCCTTATGTTCATAAGCGCGGGTCTTGAGGGCGGCCAGCACACGGTCCATCCCCGCAAGCAAGAGGTCGGAGGCGCGGACCAGCTGGATGTTGAACGTCGTGTCCAGCACGTCGGAACTGGTCATCCCCTGATGCACGAACCGCGCGGTGTCCTGCCCGATGATTTCCGCCAGATGGGTCAGAAAGGCGATGACGTCGTGCTTGGTCACGGCCTCGATCTCGTCGATGCGGGCGACATCAAAAGTGGCGTCCTTGGCTTTCCAGACGGCGGCGGCGTTTTCGGCGGGGATCACCCCGATGGCGGCCTGCGCGTCGCAGGCATGGGCCTCGATCTCGTACCAGATGCGGAACTTGGTGGCGGGGTCCCAGATGGCGGTCATGTCGGGGCGGGAATAACGTGGGATCATCGGGGCACCTTTTCCTATGCTGGGCAGCGGATTGCCTTTGCGTCATAAGAGGGACGGGGCCAAGCCTCAAGCCAAGAACGGGAAGAATGCGGTGCTGGGACGGGATGATTTTGCGGGGCGCTGGCAGGTTGTGCGCGGGATCGACGACCGGCACGGGGCGATGCGCGGCGATTTCGCGGGTGTCGCGGAATTGCGCCCCGTGGGCGAGGCAGGGCTGATCTATACCGAAAGCGGGCAGATGCGGATCGGGACGGCACCGGTCATGCAGGCCACGCGCCGCTATCTGTGGGATTTTGAAGGTGCGCTGGTCACGGTCCGGTTCGCCGACGGGCGCGATTTTCACAGCTTCGTGGCAGCGGGGCAGGCGGCGGGGACGGATCACCCCTGCGGGGCGGATCATTACCGCGTGGTCTATGACTTTACCCGCTGGCCCCTTTGGCGCGCGACATGGGATGTGACAGGGCCGCGCAAGGATTATACATCCGTCACGGATTACCTGCGGGCGGCGGGGTGAACCCCGCCCGACAGGCTTTGCTTGCGCTGCGACGCGGCATCGGCAATAAATCACACAGGTAATCACAAACAGGGGAGAGCGGCAGATGGCCCTCGCACTCAACAAATCCGTCATGACGGAGGTTTTCGGCCCAAGCGAAGGCACAGCCCTGCACGTCAAGCAGGCGCTGATGGTCGTTTTCGGCATCGTGCTGCTGGCGGTCATGGCCAAGATCAAGGTGCCGGTGCCCGGCAGCCCTGTCGCGATCAGCATGGGCACGTTCGCCGTGCTGACCATCGGTGCGGCCTATGGGCCGCGTCTGGGTCTGGCGACGATTCTGGGCTGGATGATCGTGGGGATGCTGGGGTTCGACGTGTTCCAAAGCTCGACGGCTGAGTTGAACGGCATCAGCTACATGATGGGCAGCACCGGCGGCTATCTGGTCGGCTATGTGCTGGCGACACTGGCGCTGGGTTATGCGGCGCGCGCAGGCTGGGACCGGTCGGTTGTGCTGATGGCGCTGGCGATGTTCATCGGCAACGTGCTGATCTATGTGCCGGGCGTGGCGTGGCTGGGCGTGATCTATGGCTGGGACCAGCCGATCCTTGCCTGGGGCCTGACACCGTTCCTTCTGGGTGACGCGCTGAAACTGGGGCTGGCCGCACTGCTCGTGCCGGGTCTGTGGAAGCTGATCGGCGACGCGCGGAAATAAGCGCGGGGGTTGCT
>DAISXL010000180.1:0-4713 GCA_036825855.1 Yoonia sp. | reverse complement strand
TGTCAATGTACACCTGCGACAAGGCTCCACGCCCCGAAACGCAGTGGCAGGGCGAGAACATCAACCGGTTCTGTGACCCCGCCTATGACGCGCTGGTCGCCGAATTGCAGCAGACAGCGGAGATCAACGAACGCGGCCGGATTGCGCGCCAGTTGAACGACATGCTGACCAAGGACAGCATGGTCATCGTGCCGCTGGTGGACCGTGGCCGTGTATCGGCCCATGCCAACAGCCTCGGCGGTGTTGTCCTGAACACATGGGACAGCGAGCTGTGGAACGTCGCTGACTGGTTCCGCATCCAGTAACACGCGCTGACGCGCGCCCCGGACCCCGCTCCGGGGCCTCTCCGCCGCAACGGTGCAGAGGTCCCGGATCAGGTCCGGGACGTGCTCTTCTTTTATCTTCCCAAAGCCCTGGCCCGAGGCGTTGCAATGCTGATCTACACCCTTCGCAGATTGCTGATATCCATCCCGACGCTTCTGTTCATCGCTTTTGTGATCTTCATGCTGCTGGAACTCGCCCCCGGCGATCCGATGGCGCAGATGCCGCTGACCATCCCCCCCGAGGTGAAAGAGGCAATGCGCATCGCCCTGGGGCTGGGCGAGCCGTGGTATGTGCGCTTTCCGCTCTGGCTGAACCAGTTTTTCATTGTCGAGCCGCAATACTGGATCGACCAGACATTCGGCACCAGTTTCGCCGAAGGCAAACAGCGCATCATCAGTTTCCAGTCGCGCAGCCCCGTGTTCGACACGATTGCGCAGCGCCTGCCACAAACGCTCTGGGTTGTGGGGATGTCCTATGTGGTGGGGGTGCTGATCGCGCTGCCCATCGGGATCATCAGCGCCTATCGGCAGTATTCGGTCTTCGATCAGGCCGGCACCTTCGTGTCGATGATCGGCTTTTCGGTGCCGCCGTTCTTTTCGGGCGTGCTGTTGATCGTGATCTTTTCGGTCCAGTTGGGCTGGCTGCCGTCGATCTATGACACGACCCTGGTGGTCAATTCCTGGGACACGTTCAAACAGCAGCTGATGCAGATGGTGATGCCCGTCATGGTGCTGGCCTTGCAGACCACGGCGCAGGTCAGCCGCTATATGCGCGCCTCCATGCTTGACAACCTGTCACAGGATTACGTCCGCACCGCCCGCGCCAAGGGGATGAGCGAAAGCACCGTCGTGCTGAAACATGTCCTGCGCAATTCGATGATCCCCGTCGTGACGGTGATCGCCCTTGGCATTCCGTCGATCTTTGGCGGTGCGATCATCACCGAACAGATTTTCAAGGTGAACGGGTTGGGGCAGCTGTTGATCCTTGCGCTGCAAGGGTCCGACATTCCGATGGTTATGACCATCACCTTCCTTCTGGCCGTGCTGATCGTGCTGATGAACCTGATCGCCGACGTGCTTTACGGTATTCTGGACCCGAGGATTCGCTATGACTGATGCCGCGCAAACCATCCTGCCCGAGGCCGCCCCCAAGCCGCGCAGCCAATGGCTTGACGTCTGGGCGCAGTTCCGCACCCACAAGGGCGCCGTGTTCGGGCTGGGGTTTCTGATCTTCATCACGCTCTTTGCAACGCTTGGACCCGTGCTCTGGCGGGTGGACCCCGGCGCGCTGGACATCCGCAACAAGGATGTGCGGCCGATCTACCAGATGCTGTTCGACGGCAATGCCAAGGTCAGCTGGTCGCATCCGATGGGCACCGACAATCTGGGCCGCGATATCATGGCCAATATCATGCAGGGCGGGCGAATTTCCCTGGCCGTGGGCTGGACCGCGATGATCCTCGCCGTTTTTATCGGCACGCTGGTCGGTGTGCTGGCGGGCTATTTCCGCAAGGCGGACGGATTGCTGATGCGATTCACCGATCTGGTCCTGGCGCTGCCGCTGCTGCCATTGCTCTTGGTCATGATGCTTTTGTTCCGCGATCCTTTGCGCGCGACCTTCGGGCCGGAAAACGGGATTTTCATCCTGATCGTCGTGGGCATTGGCATCACCAGTTGGATGCAGACCGCGCGGATTGTGCGGGGCGATGTCATGGCGCTGAAAGAACGCGAGTTCGTGCTGGCCGCGCGCAGCATCGGCACGCCGGCGCGCCGGATCATCACGCGGCACCTGTTGCCCAACGTGCTGTCGCCGATCATGGTTTCGGCCACCCTCGGCCTTGCGACGGCGATCATCACGGAAAGCGCACTGTCCTTCCTTGGACTCGGCTTTCCGTCCGATTTCCCGACATGGGGCAAGATTCTGTTCGACTCGGTGGACCGCATGACCGCCTTTCCCGAACGGGTGATCTGGCCGGGTCTCGCCATCTCGCTGACCGTGCTGGCAGTCAACTACATCGGCGACGGCTTGCGCGACGCGCTTGATCCCAAGATCAGGGGGCTTTAACCCGCTTCTTTGTCCCACCGTCTGGCATAGTCGGTCTGTTTGACAGCCCCCGTCACTTGCGGCAACTCTAAAGGCTTGCGCACAACGTAATTGAGAATGATGGGAACGTTACCCGGCAGCTCACCCTTGAGGCGGGGCCGCTTGCCGGTCATCAGCGGATTGCTCATGCCGACGGTATTGCGCGCAGCCCAAGGCCGCAGAGGCTGGAAAACGCATTCCAACACCTCGTAGCCAAGGCTTTGCGCCCAGAACCCGAAAACGATTTCTGGACAGATTTGGTAGAACCCGTGGTTGATCCAGTTGTTCGAAGGACTGTGCGCGATGAAAACGCCGCCCGGTTTCAACATTCTGTTGATATTTCGATAGGCGGACGGCAGATCGAAGATGTGCTCGCACGTTCCACCATCGTATATTACATCGAACCTTTCGATCAGCGCCGGGTCCAGATCTGCCGCCAGGTCCTGCACAATTGACGCCTTCTCGAAGTCCGAGAAATCGAGCGAATCCACGCTTGAAAAGCCAAGTCTTTCGAAAAATCTCTCGGAATAGGTGTTGTCGGGGTGGCGGAGGTCATCTTCGGTAAGTCCGGGCAGGTATTTGGCCAAGACGTCTTTGAATACGGCAGCCGACGCACCTTTGCGGCGACCTACCCAATCTTGCCGGCCAAGCATCAAGAAAGCCCCCGTAAGATCATTGCCCTTGATTGTTTCGATTAACCTGGCTGCAAGGATATCGGGGAGTGACACGCAACAGTACCTTTCTCTGAACACGGTGGCATAGCGTCAGAAGAACCACCTCTTGGCAAATATGATCAGTGAAAAGATGGAATTGAAAGCGACAATAGCGTCTGACCTTTCTCCTGAGGCGCTTGATCCCAAGATCAGGGGTTTGTGACCACCGGCCGATTGACAAGTCCGACAAAAATAATCAGATATTCGCCATCAGCAGCGAGTATTCCATGGCCAAGACCCCGTCCCCCTGTATCGACGTGTGCAAGTTCCGCCGCGAAGGCCATTGCATCGGCTGTTCGATGACCAAGGCGCAGAAATCCATGTTCAAGGGGTTGAAGAAACCCGCGCATAAATCGGCCTTTGTCACCATGCTGATGGCGCAGCAGGCGATCATGGGCAAATACAGCCACTGGCGGCGCGCCTACGAAAAAAAATGCGCCAAGAAAGGCGCATCTTTTCCCGATGAGGTCGGCTGAGATCAGGCCAGATGCGCGCGCAGCATCCAGGCGAATTTCTCGTGCGTCTGGCCGCGCGCGATGCACAGATCCTCGGTCAGGCTATCGCCATGTTCGGCGGCCAGTTCACCCGCGGCTGCCAGCGTCGCGGCCAGCGTTTCCTCGGCCAGTTGCAGCGTCTTGATCATGGTGCGGTCGTCGGCCTCGCCTTCGAATTCGGCGACTTTCGAGCGTTTGATCATGCCCGCCAGATTGCCTTCGGCATGGGCATCCAGCGCCCGGATCCGTTCGGCCAGATCGTCCTGTCCGGTGAAGTGGTCCTCATAGATCGTCTGGAACAGCGCATGTAGCGATCCAAAGGCCATGCCTTTGACGTTCCAATGGAAATTCTGCGCCAGCATCGTCGTGACGACGGTTTCGGCAACGCATTGGTTGAGCGCATCCGCGATGGCGGTCTGGGCAGTGGGGCTAAGGTCTGTGGCGGTCTGTGTCATCGGTCATCTCCTGTGTGTCGCGTGACTAACGTTATCTACCAAGGTAACGTTCCCTGGGGGGTCTTCAAGCATCTGCATCGGCAATGCCGCCGGTTGTATGCGCCGCCTTGCAGACCAGAAAATGCAGACGTGACGCCCTTTCGCGCGACATCCGGCTGAGCAGCGCAAAGCGGTAGCGCGCCTCGTCGCCCTGCCGCACGGCGTCGAACAGATTTTCCAGCCAAAGCTCGTCGAACGATTTTTCGGCAGCCGTGGGTTCATGGAATTTCAGCCGCCGCCCCAAAGCCTCTGGCAAGGCCGCCAGCAAGTCCTGCATCGGATCACCTGTGCGCACCCCGCTCAGCCGCGCCTTGCGACCTGCCGTGCGCACGACATGCTGGGCAGGATCGGGGGGCGACTGACGGCGGGCGGTGGATGACATGAGCGACTCCTATTCCCGACAAATATAGTCAGCCAAATCGACGAAAGCAACCGGAACCCGCCTGCCCCGTGGCCCGATACGCAAAAGGCCCGCCGTGAGGACGGGCCGGTGCGGTGGGCGGATGGGGGTTGTGCGTAATCAGGTTCAAAGCATCTGGATACCACTAAGGCAGTCCGTGGTTGCTGACGAGGGCCTCTTCTTGGGCCTAGCTTATGTCCGGTTTG
>DAISXL010000179.1:2352-4745 GCA_036825855.1 Yoonia sp. | reverse complement strand
AGGTTGCGGGCTTCCATCTGGGCCTTTTCAGCCTCGAAACGGGCCATGTTGGCGGCGTTCACGCGCAGGGCCTTGCCCTGTGGCAGCAGATAGTTGCGGGCATAGCCGTCCTTGACAGACACGACTTCGCCCATCTGGCCGAGCTTGGCCACGCGTTCGAGAAGAATGATATCCATGATATGTCCTTACTTTACAGCGTATGGCAGCAGGGCAAGGAACCGGGCACGCTTGATCGCACGGGCGAGCGCGCGCTGGTTCTTGGATCCGACGGCGGTGATGCGGGCGGGGACGATCTTGCCACGCTCAGAGATGTAGCGCTGCAGGGTGCGTGTGTCCTTGTAGTCGATCTTTGGCGCGTCATTGCCTTCGAACGGATCGGACTTGCGGCGGCGGAAGAATGGTTTGGTTGCCATGATTGCTATCCTTTATTGATCAACGACGTTCGCGGCGTTCGCCGCCACGGTCACCGCGGTCGCCACGGTCGGGGCGGTCGCCCCGGTCGCCACGCTCTTCACGCTTTTGCATCTGCACGGATGGGCCGTCTTCGTGGGCGTCGACCTTGATGGTCAGCACGCGCATGACGTCTTCGTGCAGGCGCATCAGGCGTTCCATTTCCTGGATCGCTGGTGCGGGCGCATCGGTGCGCAGCAGGGCATAGTGGCCCTTGCGGTTCTTGTTGATCTTGTAGGCCATCGTCTTGACGCCCCAATATTCGTTTTCCAGCAACTTGCCGCCGTTGTCGGCAAGAATGGTCCCGAAATGTTCGATCAGGGCTTCGGCTTGCGTGTTGGACAAGTCCTGACGCGCAATCATCACATGCTCATACAGCGGCATGCATACTCCAGTTCTTTTCTCGGCGCATTTCAAAGGCGGGGCGGTGACCTTCTGCACCCCATCCACGAGAGTCTGCGCGGTTCATAATAATCGCAGAAGGATGCGGCCTTATACGCAGGCTGGCCCGCGATGCAAGCCTTGGCGGCCTGTTGTGCAACGATTTCGGCGCGATCTGCAGAATTTCGCAGGCAGGCCTTGCTGTCGCCCAACTCTCGGCGTCTTTTGCCGTTATCGCCGCAGCGCAAACAGGAATGACGACCAATGGCCAACCGCAAGATCACGGACCTTTTCAAGCCCAAACCGCCTTTCAGCGTCGAGGATGCCTATTGGGGCTATATCATCCGCAGCGACAAGGGCGAATCCTTGGGATTCGTGATGCTGCAATCGGCGTCTTTTCTGGTTGGCGTCGGGTTTCTGATCGCGGCGGTCAGCATGATCGCGCTGTCGCCTCTGGTCTTCGGGGCGGCGCTGACGCCATTCCGCGCAGGGGCGTCGGTGCTGTTCGGGGCAGCGGCGGCCTATCTGTTGTGGTTTGCCAGTCGCGGCACGCAGACAGAGGTGCATATCGACACCAGCGCGCGCGAAATCCGCGAGGTGATCCGCAACCGCGCGGGTCGTCCGACCACGGTCGGCACGCATGACTTTGCGACGATGACCGATGTCTTTGTGCAGGACGACGACGAAAGCGAGGGCGCGATGCTGGTGGTGCAGGATCACGACAATGCGCTGTCCATCTGCCTTGCCAAGGCGCCCCATGCGCAGCTTGGCGCCTTGCAGGATCGTGTCGCGCGGGATGTGCTGGGTGATCCACAGGCGCGGCTGGGCTGAGCGGGCAGGGCGTCGAACAGGACATGTTCGGTTTTGCGGGATTGAGGATCGGGGGGCAAACCGGCTTATAGGGGGCATCTTAATCCATTGGAGTGTCCCATGAAAAACGTCCTTGCTACCGCAGCCTTTGCTGCGCTTCTCGCCGCCCCCGCGATTGCCGAAAACTATGTGCTCGACGCCAGCCACAGCCAGATCGTGTTCAACTACGACCACCTCGGGTTCTCGACCACCTATGGCATGTTCTCGGGTTTCGAAGGCGAGATCGTCTTTGACCAGGAAGACCCTGCCGCATCGTCCGTCAACGTGTCTTTCCCCGTGCGCACCATGCTGACCGGCTGGGAAGGCCGTTTCGAGCATTTCATGAGCGCCGATTTCTTTGACGCCGCCGATGACGAGATGGTCACTTTCACCTCGACCAGCATCGAAGTGACCGGCGAAACCACCGCCCTGATCACCGGCGATCTGACGCTGAACGGCGTGACGCAAAGCGTCGTGCTGGACACCACGCTGAACCAGGCGGGCATGCACCCGATGGAAAACAAGCCTTGGGCCGGTTTTGACGCGACGACCACGCTGCTGCGCTCGGACTTCAACGTCGGCGCCTTTGCACCTTTCGTCAGCGACGAAGTGCAGGTCATGATCTCGATCGAGGCGATGCAGGCCGAATAAGCGTTGCACATTGCGAGAGATAAAGCCGCGCCGGAGCGATCCGGTGCGGCTTTTTGTTGGGG
>DAISXL010000179.1:0-2252 GCA_036825855.1 Yoonia sp. | reverse complement strand
CCCCCCTACCGCGTCGCGGTCACCGCCAGTGTCACATCCACCGCAAAGCCGAGGCTGCTTTCATCGGCCATCGACGCGCCGACCCCGAAATCGCGGCGGTCAAGTGTCAGGGCGCCTGACATCCGGGCGGTATCGCCCTCTAGCGTCAGATCGAAGGGAAAGCTGACCGGCACGGTGGCGCCTTTGATCGTGAGCGTGCCGTCGGCGGTATAGCTGCCCGCATCGGCGAGAATCACACCCGTGAAGGTCGCGGTGGGATGGGTTGCGCTGTCAAAGAAATCCGCCCCCATCGCCTGCGATGTCACCGATCCCAGCGTCAGCGAGGTGATGGAAATGGTCGTTGTCACCTCGCCTGCTTCGCCAGTCGCGTCGGGGTCGAAACTGATCGCGGCGGTCCAGTCGGCGAAGCTGCCGGCAACAGGGCTGCCCAGTTGGGTGACAGTGATGCCGATCTGCCCTTCGGTGACGGTCCATTCGGAGGCGACAGCGGCCAAGGCTTCGGTCGGGACGGTTTCATGCGTGCGGAACAGGCCCGCTGCCGCCGCACCGCCCGTGGCGAGTGCAAAGACGATCACGGCCCCCAAAGGCGCGGCCAGGCTGCCTTTGTGCGCGGGTGTTGCGGGGGCGTCGGCCTTGCCGAACCACATCCGCCGCAGGGTGGCGTCCTTGTCGATGAAATGGTGCTTCAGCGCGCCTGCAATATGCAGCAGGATCGACACGATCATGATCTTGCTGAACAGCCAGTGCAGGGCGGCCGCCGTTTCCGCGACGGTTTCGGACACCGGCACAAAAGGCAGGCCCTGTCCGATCGGCAGCCAGATTGGCGCGAAACCGCTGGTCGCGGCGTGATGCACCCAGCCTGTCAGCGGCACGGCGACAAGGCTGATATAAAGCGTCCAGTGCACGATGGCGGCGACCGTCGACAGCGCCTTTTTATCGGCATTGATATCGCCGGGCTTGGGCTGTGTCACCGCCCAGAGAATCCGCGCCAGCGCGACGGCGAACACGATCACGCCCAGCGTTTTATGCACCGAGAAAAGCTGCGCTTTCAGCGCCAGTTCCGCGTCCGTGTCATAGGGCAACCGCTCGGCGATGATGCCCAGAGGCGCGATCACGATGATCAGCAGGGCGGTCAGCCAGTGGAATGTCTTGGTGACGGTGCCATAGCTGTAGGCGGTGTTGGATGCGGACATTGGAAACCCTTTCTGCAATGGGCCGCAGATAGCACCGCCCCCCGATCCCGCATAGCTTCTGCAGTGCAGAGACAATGTGCAAATCTGCGCGGTGCCCAGTTTGCTTGCCGTGTCCGGTTGCGCAGGGTAAACCCGCGCCAGCGAACAATCAAAGGAGCAAGGCCAGATGCGGGCATTCGTTTTTCCCGGCCAAGGGGCGCAGACAATCGGGATGGGGCAGGCTTTGGCCGCAGCCTATCCGGCGGCAAAGGCCGTGTTCGACGAGGTCGATGACGCCTTGGGCGAAAAACTGTCCGCACTGATCTGGGAGGGCGATATCGAGACGCTGACCCTGACGCAGAATGCGCAACCTGCGCTGATGGCCACGTCGCTGGCCGCAATCCGTGCGCTGGAAGCCGAAGGCGTGGACGTGACAGCCGCCAATTTTGTCGCGGGGCACAGCCTTGGCGAATATTCCGCGCTGGCCGCGGCGCGCGCGCTGACCGTCGCCGATACCGCGCGTCTGCTGCGGATCCGTGGCCGCGCCATGCAAGAGGCCGTGCCGGTGGGCGTGGGGGCTATGGCCGCGCTGTTGGGACTGGACTTTGACCAGGCCCGCGCAGTGGCCGAAGAGGCGGCCCAAGGCGAGATCTGCGAGGCGGCGAACGACAATGATCCGGGGCAGGTGGTGGTCTCCGGCCACAAGGCTGCCGTTGAACGCGCACTGGATATCGCCAAGGCCAAGGGTGCCAAACGCGCGATCCTGTTGCCGGTCAGCGCACCCTTTCATTGCAGCCTGATGGCCCCTGCGGCAGATGTGATGGCCGAGGCGCTGGACGGTGTCACGATCACCCCGCCTGTTGTGGGGCTGGTCGCGAATGTGCTGGCCGATGTGGTCAGCGACCCTGCCGAGATCCGCAAATTGCTGGTGGCACAGGTCACGGGGTCCGTACGCTGGCGCGAAAGTGTCGCCTTCATGGCGGCGCAGGGTGTCACGGATGTCTACGAGATCGGGGCAGGCAAGGCCTTGTCCGGCATGGTCAAGCGGATCAACCGCGATCTGGCGGCCACGGCTGTCGG
>DAISXL010000178.1:0-4772 GCA_036825855.1 Yoonia sp. | reverse complement strand
CCAACAAAAAAGGGCGCCCGCAGGCGCCCTTGTCCGTCACCGCAGTCTGCGGCGCTTATTCTTCTTCCAGCTTCTCGACCGCTTTTTGCAGCTCTTCCTTGCTGACTTCTTTTTCCGTCACGGTCGCAGCCGCGAAGATATGATCGACGACCTTGTCCTCGAACAGCGGCGCCTGCACCTGCTGGCGGAACTGCGCATTCTGCTGCACGAATTCGAAGAACTGGCGTTCCTGGCCCGGATACTGCCGCGCCTGGTTCATGATCGCCTGGGTCATTTCCTGATCGGTGACCTTCACTTCGGCCTTCTGGCCGATATCGGCCAGCAACAGGCCCAGCTTCACGCGGCGTTCTGCCAGCGATTTGTGCTCGTCGGTCGGCGTGATCTCGGGGTGATCGTGACCGTGAACATCGGGGTTTTCCTCGTGCCACAGCTGGTGTGCGATCTGGTTGGCTTCGGCCTCGACCAGTGCTTTCGGCAGATCAAAGCTGACTTCGCCATCCAGCGCATCCAGCAGGGCGCGCTTGGCCAGCGCACGGGACGCACCTTTGTATTCAGCCTCCAGACGGTCGGCGATCTGGGTCTTGAGCGTCGCCAGATCCTCGGCACCGAATTTCTTGGCCAACTCGTCATTGATCTCGGGCGCTTTTGGCGCGCGGACTTCCTTGATCGTGCAGGTGAACACGGCTTTCTTGCCGGCCAGATGCGCGGCCTGATATTCCTCGGGGAAGGTGACCTCGACATCCTTGACGTCGCCGGCCTTGACCTTCAGCAGGCCGTCTTCAAAACCGGGGATGAACGAGTTGGAGCCCAGCACCAGCGGGTAATCCTCGGCCGAGCCGCCTTCAAAGGCTTCGCCATCGACCTTGCCCACGAAATCCAGAACGACCTGATCGTCCTTTTTCGCTTGGGTTTTCTTGGCCTCGTAGGACACAGCCTGCGGCGATGCGGCCAGATTGTCCAGCGCTTCCTGCACGGCGGCATCATCAGCCTTTACGACCATCCGCTCCAGCGAGATCTTGGCGAAATCGACAGCCGGAATCTCGGGCAGCTTTTCATAGGTCACATCGACCTGCACGTCATCGCCCGGCTTCCAGTCGGGGTTCGACATCTTCATCTCGGGCTGGCCGGCGGGGCGGTCACCTGTCGTATCCAGATGCTCGCGCACGGCGGTATCGATGCTGTCCTGCATCGCTTCGCCCATCAGGCGGTCGCCATATTGCTTGCGCAGCAGGGCCATCGGGACCTTGCCCTTGCGAAAGCCTTTCATTTCGATGGTTGGCTGGGCTTCTTTGAGCTTTTCTTCAACCTTCGCGTCCAGTTCCGCCGCCGTGACGGTGATGGCATAGCCGCGCTTGAGGCCTTCGTTCAGGGTCTCGGTGACCTGCATGTACTATCCTTTTTTACCTACTTTGGTGCGGGTGGAGGGACTTGAACCCCCACGCCTTGCGGCGCCAGAACCTAAATCTGGTGCGTCTACCAATTTCGCCACACCCGCATGATCAAAAGGGGCAGGTTTTCAGGCCTGCCCCATGTTGGGCGCTGTCTAGCAAAGCGCGCGGCGGGATGCGAGAGGAAAAATTGCCTTTGTTCCTTTGGCTGAAAAGGCTCAGACGCCAAGGGCGCGCAGCACCTGCGGCAGCATCTCGGGCAGGTCTTCGGCGATCAGCCCCGGACCAAAGGCCAGCGCACAGGACGTATGCAGGAACGCGCCTGTCGTCGCAGCCTCCAGCGGGGCAAATCCCCGCGCCAGAAGGCCCGTGATGATCCCAGCCAGCACATCGCCCGACCCCGCCGTCGCCAGCCATGGCGCATGGCGGTCGTAGACGGCACCATGGACAAAGCACTGCCCGTCAGCTGTGGCTATCACCGTATCCGGCCCCTTGCGCAGCACCGTGCAGCCTGCCCGCGCGGCGGCCCTGCGCACGGCATCGACCCGCGACATCTCTGCCAGATCGGGGAACAGCCGCGCAAATTCGCCGTCATGCGGCGTCAGCACGCAGCGGGCGTGCAAGGTGGCGAATAGATCACCGTCGCGCGCCAGCAGCGTCAGCGCATCGGCATCCAGCACCAGCGCCGGCCCGTCGGCCGCCAAGGCCGCCGCCACCAGCCCGGCTTCGCGCGGTCCCATTCCCAGCCCAGGCCCCAGACACAGCGCCGCGATCCGCCGCGCGGCCAGCAGCGCGGACAGGTCCGCCCCATCCGCGACCGCATGCAGCATCACCGCCGTCAGCTGTGCGGCATTCTCGGGCATAGCCGCATCCGGACAGCCCAGCGTCACCGCCCCCGCCCCGATGCGCAACGCGGCCCGTGCGGCCAGCCGCGCCGCACCGCCTTGACCCGCACCGCCCGCCAGCACCAGCGCATGGCCATGGCTGTATTTGTGCCCCTGCCCTTTGCGCAGCCGCGCGATGACCTGCGGTGGCAGGGCGTCAACCAGCGTGACGGCATCCGCAGCAAGGGATGCACGAAACGGCGCAAGACCGATATCGGCCACCACCAACCGCCCGCAATGGTCCGGCCCTTCCGCCAGATAATGCCCCAGTTTGGGGCTGTCGAAGGTCACCGTCAGCGCCGCACGCAGCACAGGCCCCAGCGGCAGACCGCTGTCCGCAGACAGGCCCGACGGCAGATCGACCGCCACCAGACGCGGCAGGTCCATCGCGGCCAGACGGGCGACAACAGCACCGACCTCGCCCGTCAAAGGCCGCGACAGCCCCGTCCCGAACAATGCATCGACATGCAGGTCGGCCTCAGCCAACATCTGCAAAGCCTCCACCGTCAGCGGTTGCACCGGACCCAGTGCGCGCCACAGCGCCTCGTTCGCGCGCGCGTCAGGCGCGCCTGCCCCCGCCAGCGCCAGCACATCCACATGAAACCCCGCGACATGCAGCAGCCGTGCGATGACATATCCGTCACCCCCGTTATTGCCGGGACCGCAGAACACAATCGCCCGCCGCCCTTTCTTCCGAGCAGAAATATCCCGGGGGTCCGGGGGCTGGCCCCCGGCTGCCGCCAGTTCCGGCCAGGTTGCAGGGACAGCGCCGACCACACCCTGCCCAGCACGCTCCATCAGGTCACGGCCGGTCACAGCCCCGCCCGCCATCGCGGCGGTTTCGATGGCCACCATCTGGGCCCCTGTCAGCAAATGCGTCATCGCTCGGCCTCATTTGTTTTCAATCCGCATCATTGGGATGCATTGCGCACAATTTTTAAGCAACGTATCTTCTTTCCCGCGACCACTGCCAGACCGGACTTTGCCACGAATTGTCCCGGTGCAACAGAAATGGTCTGACCTCTATGATTGAAAATCGAGGAGTCGCAGTGACATGAAAAAGATCGAGGCGATCATCAAGCCGTTCAAGCTGGACGAGGTGAAAGAAGCGCTGCAGGACATGGGCGTGCAGGGTCTGTCGGTGGTCGAAGTCAAAGGCTTCGGGCGCCAGAAAGGCCATACCGAGCTGTACCGCGGTGCCGAATATGTCGTCGATTTCCTGCCCAAGGTGAAAATCGAGGTCGTGCTCCCTGATGATCAGGTCGATGGCGCCATCGAGGCGATCATCTCCGCCGCCAAGACCGACAAGATCGGCGATGGCAAGATTTTCGTCTCGTCTGTCGAACAGGCCATCCGCATCAGGACTGGCGAATCCGGCGACGAAGCTCTTTAACACCGCTTGCCGCCGCCCGTCGGGCGATCGCCAAGCAAAACCGAGATACTACAGAAAGGTGCCCTAGAATGGACAAGAAAGCTGTTCTCAAACTGATCAAGGATGAAGAGGTCGATTATGTCGACATCCGCTTCACCGACCCGCGCGGCAAGTTGCAGCACGTCACCGTCGTTGCCGATCTCGTCGACGAGGATTTCCTCGACGAAGGCTTCATGTTCGACGGCTCGTCGATCGCTGGCTGGAAATCCATCGACCAGTCCGACATGAAACTGATGCCCGACGTCTCCTCCGCCTATGTCGATCCGTTCTATGCGGAAAAGACCGTCTGCATCCATTGCAACGTGGTCGAACCCGACACGATGGAACCCTATGACCGCGATCCGCGCGGCACTGCCGTCAAGGCCGAGGAATACCTCAAGGCATCGGGCGTGGGTGACACCGCCTATTTCGGACCCGAAGCCGAATTCTTCGTTTTCGACGACGTGCGTTTCAGCGTCACGATGAACAAGGTGTCCTATCAGGTCGACGCGCTGGACGGCGCGTGGAACACAGACACCGAATATGAAATGGGCAACACCGGCCACCGTCCCGGCATCAAGGGCGGCTATTTCCCGGTGAACCCGATCGACGACGCGCAGGAAATGCGGTCCGAAATGCTGTCCACGATGAAGCGGATGGGCATGAAGGTCGACAAGCACCACCACGAAGTGGCGTCTTGCCAGCACGAACTGGGCCTGATTTTCGGCACGCTGACCAAGCAGGCCGACGAGATCCAGAAATACAAATACGTCATCCACAACGTGGCGCAGGCTTATGGCAAATCGGCAACCTTCATGCCGAAACCCATTGCAGGCGACAACGGCACCGGCATGCACGTGAACATGTCGATCTGGAAAGACGGCAAGCCCCTCTTTGCAGGCGACAAATACGCCGACCTGTCGCAGGAAGCGCTCTATTTCATCGGCGGTATCCTGAAGCACGCCAAGGCGCTGAACGCGATCACCAACCCGACCACCAACAGCTACAAGCGTCTGATCCCCGGCTTCGAAGCTCCCGTGCTGCGCGCCTATTCCGCCCGTAACCGGTCGGGCTGCGTGCGTATTCCAT
>DAISXL010000177.1:0-4780 GCA_036825855.1 Yoonia sp. | reverse complement strand
ATGATCCGGGTGCGCCCGGTGATCATGGCGCGGGCCAAGGGATCGGGGCGGTAACCCAGTTGTTCCGCCGCTGCCCGCACCTTTTCGACCGTGGCTTGCGAGGCCGAAGCGCCGGGCGTGAAGACACGACTGACCGCAGATTGGCTGACCCCGGCCAGCCTTGCCACATCCATGGCAGTGATCTTGGTGAGCTGCTCGTTCATTCTGCGGTCCAGCCCCCGTCGACGATCAGATGCGTGCCGGTCACCATGGCTGCGGCATCCGATGCCAGAAACACCACCGGTCCCATCAGATCCTCGATCTCGCCCACGCGGCCCAGTTTGATCTTGGACAGGATCCAGGCGCGGCGTTCGGGATTTTTCAGCGTCTGCTCGCCCAAGGGCGTGCGGATGAAGGTGGGGCACAACGTGTTGACGCGGATGCCGTGCGGGGCCCATTCCAGCGCCATCGCCTTGGTCATGCCCTCGAGCGCGTGTTTGTTGGCGCAATAGACGGCTCGCTCCGGCCCGCCAACATGGCCCATCTGGCTGGAGACATTGATCAGACTGCCGGGCTTGCCCGCAGCAATCAGGCCCCGCGCCACCTCGCGCGTCAGGAAATAGGCCGCGCGCAGGTTCAGGTTCATCGCGGTGTCATAGTCGTCGGGCGTGGTGTCCAGTGCCGGTGTGTGGCGGGCCAGACCGGCCGAGTTCACCAGCACGTCAAACGGGCCATGGGCCGTCACCGCCGCCGCCGTGGCGGCAAGATCGGTGATGTCGAGGGCCAGCGCCTCGGCCCGCCCACCTTGTGCCCGGATAGCGTCGCGCACCGTTTCCAATTCGCCCAAGCGGCGGGCGACCAGCGTCACCTCGGCCCCCGCCTCGGCCAAGGCCACAGCCGCCCCCAAACCGATGCCCGAGGAGGCACCGGTGACCAGTGCGCGTTTGCCGTCAAGGCGAAAGGAAGGGGTCCGTGGCAGGGTCATCAGCTTAGCCCATCCGGCACCGACACGGGGCCCATGTTGCGCGCCTTGTTGAATTCCCGCATCCGCCCCAGCACATCGACGCCGATTTGCGACCACATGTCCAAAAGATCGACCAGAACCCAGTTTTCGCGGATCAACCCACCTTCCATTCGCCAGAAATCCAGGGACCGCAGGGTTATCTTCTGCCCTGCCGGTGCTATGCCCAGCCAGCCGTCATGGGTGATGGTCAGGCGCATATTGGGCCAGCCGGTTTCGCAGACATAGTCCCCTTCGCCGAACCAATGGCTTTTCAACCCGCCGCTGTCCAATCCCCGGTCAGGCATCGCCCTAAGGAAGGGGATCTGGTGCCAGTTCCGGAACCCCGAAATCCCCCGCATCGTGCCGATGCCCGCCGGGCCATACCAGTTGAAACGCGGATGCCAGAAGCGCGGCATGTCCATCACTGCCGGGTCTGGGTTGGCTGGATGCCGGCACAGTTCGGTCAGCATGGCCAGCACGTGCCCCATCGTGGCACTGCCATCGCCCGAGGCGGTCAGCCCGTCGCCCGTCATCGGCCCGGGCGTGGTGACAAAGGCCCCGAGTTGTGGCCCCATCGGCCAGACACCCGCCTGCATCATCAGTTCGGGAATGTCCCAGATCGCCTGCATCTCAACGATTTTGCCACCTTCGAGGCGGAAGTACTCGTGGTAGCGCATATGGGCCAGATGGCCGGTTGGGCGGATATCAAGAAAGGGTGCCACGAAGGTTCCCATGTAGTTGCCCATGCACCCGACCCAATCCTGCCCTTCGGGCGTGGTGCCTGCCAGAACGATCATATCGCGGCGCTCAAGGTCCGGCATCGCGGCCAGAAGTGGGGAAAAAGCACGGTCGTGACACGCGTCCGGACCTGTGACCTCGCCAAAGGGATGGCAAAGCCGGATCACCGCGTCCGGGGCAAAAGCCGCTGCCAACACGGATTTCAGGCTATCTCGGCTGGCGGTTTCCATCGCCTTGCGGAAAGGCGCTATCGTTGCCTTCAGGTCTGACGCGGTTGTCATGGTGCGAACCTACTCTGCCGCCATGCCGTAACCGACATTCTTGTGGCCATAGCGCCGCACTCGGATGTTGCATTGTTCGGCATGGCCGACGAACCCTTCCAGCATGCACAGCCGCGAGCCGTATTCGCCGACCATCGCTGCAGCCGCATCGGTGGTGATGCGCTGATAGCTATGGGTTTTCAAGAACTTGCCGACCCAAAGCCCACCGGTATAGCGCCCAGCCTTCTTGGTCGGCAGGGTATGGTTGGTGCCGATGACCTTGTCTCCATTGGCCACGTTGGTGCGGGGGCCAAGGAACAGCGCGCCATAGCTTTGCATCTGTTCAAGATACCAGTCGTCGCGGTCGGTCATCACCTGAACATGCTCGTAAGCCATGTCATTGGCCACGGCCAACATCTCCTCATGCGTGTCACACAGGATCACATCGCCATAGTCGCGCCAACTGACAGAGGCCGTGTCGCGGGTGGGCAGGATCGCCAGCAGGCGGTCAATCTCGGCCAAGGTGCCCTCGGCCAGTTTGCGGGAATTGGTGATCAGGCAGGCGGGTGAGTTATAGCCATGTTCGGCCTGCCCCAGAAGGTCTGTCGCGCATATCTCGGCATCCACCGTGTCGTCGGCAATCACCATGGTTTCGGTCGGACCGGCGAAAAGGTCGATACCCACGCGGCCATAAAGCTGGCGCTTGGCCTCGGCGACAAAGGCATTGCCGGGGCCGACAAGCATATCGACAGGCTTGATCGTTTCGGTGCCCAAGGCCATCGCACCCACAGCCTGAATACCCCCTAGCACATAGATCTCATGCGCACCGCCCATCTGCATGGCGGCGACAATGGCAGGATGAGGCTCGCCCTTGACCGGTGGGGCCGAGGCGATGATGCGCGGAACGCCAGCAACAGATGCGGTCAGCACCGACATGTGGGCCGAAGCCACCATGGGGAATTTGCCGCCTGGCACATAGCAGCCGACAGACTGGACGGGGATGTTCTTGTGGCCGAGGAATACACCCGGCAGGGTTTCGACCTCGACATCGGTCATGCTGGCGCGCTGCGCTTCGGCGAAGCGGCGGATCTGGGTTTGGGCGAAACGGATATCCTCCATATCGCGGGTCGTGACCTGCTGCATCGCGGCCTCGATCTCGGAAGGCGTCAGGCGGAAGGACGGTGCGGCATAGCCGTCGAATTTCTGCGCCAGATCGCGCACCGCGGCGTCACCACGCGCCTCAATATCGGCCAGAATGCCTTCGACACTGGCGCGGACCTTGGCATCGTCCTCGGCACGGGCGTCGGCGGGTTTGCCGGATTTCAGGGATTGGATGGCCATGGTGGTCTCCTTACGAATTCAACCGAACGCCGGACTTGGCGTCGAAGAGGTGGCAGATATGGGCGGGAATATGGGCGGCGATGTTCTGGCCGATCTTGCCCGTGTAATCCTTGGCAGCTTTGACGGCGACCAAGGCGCCCCCGGCCTGAACCGTGGCCATTGACGCATCGCCCAAGAGTTCCATCGAATAAATCGGTGCCGCGATTTCACCCGTTGCCGCGATGCTGGCATCTTCGGCCCTGAAACCCAAGGTAACTGGACCATCAGGGCCAGACAGGCCCGGGATACGCACATTCGCGGCCTCAAAGACGCCTGCTGTCAAAGTGCCTTCCATCAGGTTCATCGCCGGGTTGCCGATAAACGACGCCACAAAGGTATTGGCCGGGCGATCGTAGATTTCCAACGGTGTGCCGACCTGCTGCACCTCGCCCCGGCTCATCACCACCACACGGTCGGCCAGCGTCATCGCCTCGATCTGGTCGTGGGTGACGTAGATCGTCGTGGTCTTCAGCTCATGATGCAGGTTCTTGATCTGTGCCCGGGTCGAGACGCGGAGTTTGGCGTCAAGGTTCGACAAAGGTTCGTCCATCAGGAACACCTTGGGCTTGCGCACGATGGCACGGGCCAGGGCCACGCGTTGGCGTTGACCACCCGACAAGGCGGCGGGCTTGCGCTGCAAGAACTCGGTCAGTTCCACCGTTTCGGCCGCGCGCATCACCCGGTCGTGGTGCTCGGCTTCCGGGATGCCGCGGACCTTCAAGGGGAAGCGGATATTTTCATAGACCGTCATCGTGGGGTAAAGCCCGTAGGACTGGAACACCATCGCGATATCTCGGTCCTTGGGTTCCAGATCGTTGACCCGCTTGCCGCCGATCAGGATATTGCCTTCGCTGGCATCCTCCAGCCCCGCGATCATCCGCATCGTCGTGGTCTTGCCGCAGCCCGAAGGGCCAAGCAGCACCAAAAACTCGCCATCCCCGATGTGCAGGTCCATCGGTTTCAACCCGGTGAAACTGCCCCAGCGTTTGGTCAGGTTTTGCAACTGGATATCGGCCATGGCTTATCCTTTCACGGCGCCGGCGGTCAGACCGCTGACGATTTGGCGCTGGAAGAACATCACCAGCACAAAGAGGGGGGCAGTGGCGGAAACCACGGCGGAGACGGCAAACATCACGTTGCCCTTGGTCTGGGTGGTGCCAAGGAAGGACGCGATCTTGGGGATCATCGTCTGGTTTTCCTGATTGAGCAGCATCGCGGTCACGGCAAAGTCGTTATAGGCCAGAAGGAAAGAAAACAGCCCCGTGGTGATCACCCCCGGCCACATCACCGGGATGATGACCAGCCGAAAGGCCTGAAACCGTGAACAGCCGTCGACCATGGCGCTTTCGTCCAGATCTTTGGGAATGTTCTGGAAGAACGAGGTCAGCATCCACAGCGTGAAGGGCTGGTTGATCGCCAC
>DAISXL010000176.1:0-4828 GCA_036825855.1 Yoonia sp. | reverse complement strand
AAGTCAGCGTGACGTCGCCGAGACCACGATGTAACCCGTTGAGAAACGCAAACGGCACGTCCGGTGGCGGAGGTTGGATCACATTCGAACTCCCTTGTGCTTGTACGGTCTTTGTTGTCGTTGAGCCTGATAAGGCTTGAAAAAGCTTTCCGAACACGCGCTAGACTTTCTTATTGCTGCTCAAAGGATTGACTGGTCGCCGCAGGCAAGCTGGTGCGGCTTTGCGGCATTAGTGTGACAATGAGGGGAAAGCAGCGCTCGTAATTCAGCCACGGGTTGTTGATGTGTGGCTGTCCAAAGTCCGGCGCGGCATTGAAAAAAGCACTTGCGAAGTGCAAGGCTGAAGATGAGTTCACTCGGAAATCCTCGTTGCTTGTTTGAAGCGGCCTGTTGATCCGGTTGAGCCGCCCTGTCACTGACGGTTCGTCAACGGTTCGGGCACCGGTGGGACCAGCATCTTGTCGCGACCGGACATCAGGTCGCCCTGCACCTGTTCCGTCAGGCGCAACGCGTCGCGGCGGCGCACGTCGGCAAGCACATCCGCGACCACCTCGTCGTCATGGCCAAGGCTGCGCAAGCCCTCTGCACCCATCGCAAACGCGGATTCAACCGTCTCCCTTATCTCGAAATCGACGCCCGCGCGGATCAGTTCGATCGCATGGCCGCGGTCAAAGCTGCGTGCCAGCACCTTGGCATTGGGAAAGGCCTGAAGAGCAAGACCCGCAATCGTCGTGGCGACCTTGCGGTCGTCGACGCAGATCATGATCGCCTGCGCCTCGCCCGCGCCGGAGGCGCGCAGGATATCAAGCCGCGTGCCGTCGCCATAATAGACCTTGAACCCGAAACGTCCGGCCTCGCGGATGCGGTTGGGGTCGTTCTCGATCACGGAAACCTCGACCCCGCGCGCCAGCAGCACTTGCAGGGCAATCTGTCCGAAACGCCCGAACCCGATGACAAGCACCTGCCCGTGCAACCCGTCGGCGGCGTTCACGCCATGCAGTCCGGCCGCAGGTTCGCGCAGCAGACGGTCGGCGATGATCAGAATCACCGGCGTCACCGCCATCGACAGGATCACCACCGTCGAAAACAGCGCCGTTTCGCGCGCGTCGATCACGCCGCCGGTCAGGGCTGCGGTAAACAGCACAAAGGCGAATTCACCGCCCTGCGCAAACAGGGCCATGCGCCGCAAGGCGGTCAGATGCGCAGCCCCAAAAGCGCGGGCGGTCGCATAGATCGCGACGGCCTTGACCAGTACATAGACCACCAGCATGGCCAGCAGCAGCGACCATTCGGCGACGACGATACCGAAATCAAGCGACATGCCGACCGCCAGAAAGAACAGGCCCATCAGCAGGCCCTTGAAGGGTTCGACATCGCTTTCGATCTGGTGGCGATAGCTGGATCCCGACAGCATGACGCCAGCCAGAAAGGCCCCCATCGCCATCGACAGGCCCACGGCTTCCATCACCAACGACGCACCGAGCACCACCAGCAAGGCCCCCGCTGTCAGAACCTCGCGCGTGCGGGCGCGCGCCAGAAGCGCAAAGAACGGATCAAGCAGCCAATAGCCAACGGCGAGAATCGCAGCCAACCCCGCCAAGGCCAGCGCAACCGGTGCAATGCCGCCATCTCCTTGCGACACAGGCGACAGGAAGGCGACGATCGCCAGCAGCGGCACGATCGACAAATCCTCGCACAACAGGATCGCGACCGACTTTTGCCCTTCGGGGCGCGCAATCTCGCCCCGGTCCTGCAAGATCGACATGATCACCGCCGTCGATGACAGCACGAATCCCGCACCGGCGATAAAGGCCGTGACTGGCGCGAAGCCGAAAACCAGATAGCCCGCCACCGTCAGCAGCGCGATGACAAGGCAGACCTGCGACAGCCCAAGACCGAAAATCTGCCCCCGCATCGCCCAGAGCTTTTGCGGGCGCAGTTCCAGCCCGATGATGAACAGGAACATCACCACCCCAAGTTCAGCGAAATGCAGGATCGTTTCGGGGTCGGTAAAAAAGCCGAAAGCCGACGGGCCCACCAATGCGCCAGCGGCGAAATAGCCCAGCACCGACCCGAACCCCAGCCTGCGGAACAGCGGCACGGCCACAACCGCCGCTCCCATCAGGACAACGACCGGCCCGATCATCGCGCCCAAACCTTCTGTCGCCATGCCGCTATCCTCTTTGCAAAACTGATCTCTGGACAAAGTCTCGCAGGGGGCCGCCGAAAGTAAAGAAAGATCGGCCGCCGCAGCCTATGCGACAGGCTTGCTTTGCAAAGGTGCGTTGCTTAGGTACCTGCAACCGCGACGCGACAAAAAGGGAACCGCCCGATGACGATGCTCGAGACTTTCATCAAGCCGATGCACCCCGAAGGACGCAGATTCGTTGCCATTTTTGCCGCTGTCACTGTGGTTTTGTTCCTGATCTGGCCGGTGCTTGGCTGGATCGGAGTCGGCCTGACAGTCTGGTGCTACTATTTCTTTCGTGACCCGCCCCGCACAACGCCCACGCGCGAAGGGCTGATTATCAGCCCCGCCGATGGCATTGTCAGCTTGATCGAACGGGCGGTGCCGCCGCCGGAACTGGGGATGGCGGACGAACCCCTGTGCCGGGTCAGCGTGTTCATGAACGTCTTTAACTGCCATGTGAACCGCGCCCCCATTGCCGGGCGGGTCGCTGCGATAGCCTATCGGCCGGGCAAGTTTTTCAACGCCTCGCTGGACAAGGCCAGTGTGGATAACGAACGCAATTCGCTTTGTATCGAAATGGCGGACGGACGACAGATCGCGGTGGTGCAGATCGCGGGGCTCGTCGCGCGCCGGATCGTGTGTTTCGTCAAACAAGGGGATCGCTTGCAGACAGGCGAACGGTTCGGGCTGATCCGGTTCGGGTCGCGCCTGGATGTTTATCTGCCGGACGGGGTCGTGCCGCTTGTCGCCGTCGGACAAGGGATGATCGCAGGCGAAACCGTTCTGGCCGATCTGACAGCGACGGAACCCGCCCGTAGCGGCAGGACGGGCTGATCCGCGATGACCGACCAGAAACTGCGCCCTGAATTGCCGGTCATCGCGCTGTTGCCAAATCTGGTCACGCTGGCGGCGATCTGCGCAGGGCTGACAGCCATCCGTTTCGGTATTGCCGGCGAATATGATCGCGCCTTGCTGTTGATCCTGCTTGCAGGCTTTCTGGACGGCATTGACGGGCGGCTGGCGCGGCTGTTGAAATCCGAAAGCCGGATCGGCGCCGAACTGGATTCGCTGGCTGATTTCATCAATTTCGGTGTTGCGGCACCGCTACTTGTCTATCTCTTCTCTCTCGAGGATCTGCGCAGCGCCGGCTGGATCGCGGTCTTGATGTTCACCATCTGCTGCGTGCTGCGGCTGGCGCGGTTCAACGTCGAAAGCCGCGCGATCAGTGACCAACGCAAAAGCGATTTCTTCGTCGGCGTGCCCGCACCGGCAGGGGCGCTGCTTGTCATGATGCCGCTTTATGCATCCTTCCTGCTCCATGACGAATCGATTGTCCCCGCCCCGCTGGTGGCGATCTGGGTCTTGGCTGTCGGGGTGTTGATGATCAGCCGGATACCGACCTATTCCTTCAAGATGTTGACGATTTCCCGCAGGAACGTGCCGTTCTTTCTGCTTGGGGCCGTGGTGATGCTGGCGGCGGTACTGACCTATCTTTGGGCAACGCTCGTGGTGATGGGTCTGATCTACATGGCCGGGATCTATTGGGCCTGGCGCGACACCAAACAGGGAAAATAAATATGGAAATCAACGCGGTCACAACGTCCTATGCGCGCTGGGCGCCGATCTATGACAAGACATTCGGGGTCATCACCAATGCGGGCCGGCGGCGTACCGTGGCTTATCTGAACGACCACGGGCCACGCTTGCTCGAGGTCGGGGTTGGCACGGGGCTGGCTTTGCGCGGCTACCGCTCCGACATGCAGGTCACGGGAATTGACTACAGCCACGAGATGCTGGCCAAGGCCCGCGACAAGGTGGACCGAGAAGGGCTGCAGCAGGTCAAGGCGCTGCGGCAGATGGATGCGCGCAGCCTCGATTTCCCTGACGACAGCTTTGATGCGGTCGCCGCGATGCATCTTGTATCGGTCGTGCCGGAACCCGAACGGGTGGTTTCGGAAATGGCACGGGTCGTCCGACCCGGCGGCAAAGTCGTGATCACGAACCATTTCGCGCGCGACAAAGGCTTTCTGGCCTTCCTCGAAAGGCTGACCGCACCGCTTGAAAACCAGCTTGGCTGGCATTCGGATTTCCAGATGTCACGCGTGCTGGGCGATGACCGGCTGGACCTGCGTGTCCAGAAACCTTTCCCGCCGTTCGGAATGATGACCTTTCTGGTGTTCGAAAAGAAAGCCGCGACCTGACAGGTCACCAGACGCAAATTTCCGTCATGGTTTCAGTGTTGTGCCAGCATCCGGGGTCATCAGGGCGACGCAAAAAGGTGGCGGGCAGGCGCACGGTTTCGCCCGCCAGAACAGCGAAACCGATGGCTTCGTCGGAGCCCGTCATTTGCAGCACATAGGTTGGCCGCCCTGGTGCCATGATCTCGATACTGTCGCCCGCAGGATCGACGCGCATGTGGCAGGAATAGGCGCCATCATCGGTGGTGAAACATCGCGCCTCTTGCGGTCCGTCGGCGGCAGCCTTGCCAGCGCCAATCAAGAGCAAGCATGTCACCGTCGCCGCGCCTGCCCATCTGATCATGTCTCGCCATCCTATTGCCATCATTTCAGGTCTGTCAGCCCCAACAGGGCACAATCACAAAAACGACGTTTCAGGTCGGGCGGCCTGAGCCATGAC
>DAISXL010000175.1:0-4886 GCA_036825855.1 Yoonia sp. | reverse complement strand
TTGACAATACCGCCCGCAGACTGGTGCAATATGCCAGCCGGCAGGGTGTCAACCGATTCATGATCGCCCATGGTCAGGACATCGGCGGCGAGATGGGGCGCGATGCCATCGCCCGCGCGGTCAGCCAGAACGGATCGCAAGTGGTCGCCACCGAAGCCTATCCGCTGTCGCAGGCGGGTATCTTTTCCTCGACCCGCCGTCTTGTGAACGCGGCCGAATCGAGTGGGGCACAGGCGATCTTTACCACCGCCGGTGCGAATGCCGACCTGCCGATCATTGCCACCGGCCTGCCAGAAGCGGGCCTCGACATCACCGAAACGCGGTTGGTCGGGCTGACGCGCTGGGATACTGTGCCGCAACTCTTTTCGCTGCCGGGCGTGCAAGGCGGGCTTTTCGCAATGCCGGATCAGGGGCCTGCGACCCTGTTCCAGAACCGCTATGCCGCGACCTATGGATCGCAGCCGCATCCGCTGGCAGGGCTGGCCTATGACGGAATCGCCGCGATTGGGGCGCTGATGGCCACCGGTGATGGCGCGCTGACACGCTCTGCGCTGACGACACCGCAAGGGTTCCGTGGTACCTCGGGCATGTTCCGCCTGCTGCCGAACGGGCAGAACGAACGCGGGCTGGCCGTTGCCACCATCCAACAGAATCAGGTCGTGATCCTTGAACAAGCCCCTAGAAGCTTCGGCGCAGCCGGGTTCTGAACCCGTCCGTGCCCGCAATGTCGACGCGCCGGACGGATTGATCTGTCCGGCGTCCGTGATTTTCGACACGGCCGCCGTTACCGCACGCATCAGTCATGAAACCGCCGGCGTCG
Source organism: Yoonia sp. (assembly GCA_036825855.1). Taxonomy (GTDB): domain Bacteria; phylum Pseudomonadota; class Alphaproteobacteria; order Rhodobacterales; family Rhodobacteraceae; genus Yoonia. The sequence goes on along the minus strand of DAISXL010000175.1, from coordinate 4,066 downwards.
CTTCGGAAAAAGAGGTGCGCGCCATCACGGTGCGCATCCTGACCGAGGCGCGCCAGGCCGGCCTGGCCGAGATCAGCACCGCCTTTGCGATGCAGCCTTTCGCCTCGCGTCCGACGACGCGGGCCTATTCCTGGCTGACCGATCAGGTTGTCACCATCATCCTTGACGTGGCGACCCGCCGCCTGCACCCGGCCCCCAACCCGACAGAGGCGGAAAAACTGTCGCTGATCGCCGTCGGCGGCTATGGGCGCGGCGAGATGGCACCCTATTCCGATGTCGATCTGCTGTTCCTGACGCCCTACAAGATCACCCCCTGGGCCGAAAGCGTGATCGAATCCATGCTGTACATGCTCTGGGACCTGAAGCTGAAGATCGGCCATGCCAGCCGCACCGTGAAGGATTGCGTGCGTCTGGCCCGCGAGGATTACACGATCCGCACCTCGCTGGTCGAATACCGCTATCTGGCGGGGGATGCGGCGCTGGCGAAATCCTTGGGCCAGCGGCTGTGGCAGGACCTTTTCCGCAACACCGCCAGCGATTTCATCGAGGCGAAACTGGCCGAACGCGCCGAGCGCCACCGCAAGCAAGGCGGCCAGCGCTACATGGTCGAACCCAATGTCAAGGAAGGCAAAGGCGGCCTGCGCGACCTGCAATCGCTGTTCTGGATGAGCAAATACGTCAACGGCGTGAAAGACGCCGCCGAACTGGTGGGCCTGGGCGTGTTCACGCAGGACGAATTCGAGACCTTCGTAAAGGCCGAGGATTTTCTGTGGGCCGTGCGCTGCCACCTGCATCTGATCGCGAACCGCGCGGTAGACCAGCTGACCTTTGACATGCAGGTCGAGGTGGCGGCAGCCATGGGCTATACCGATCACGGCGGCAGGCGCGCAGTCGAACATTTCATGCAGGCCTATTTCCGCGAAGCGACCCGCGTGGGCGAATTGACCCGCGTCTTTCTGACCGCTCTCGAGGCCACGCATACCAAACCCGAACCCATGCTGGTCCGCCTGCTGGCACGGCGCAAGGCTGCAAAACCGCCTTATGCGATCAAGCAGAACCGCCTGACCGTCGCGGACGAAGCCGCCTTTTTCGCTGACAACCTGAACATGCTGCGGATCTTCGAAGAAGCCCTGCGCACCGGCACCCTGCTGCATCCGGACGCCATGCGCCTGATCGCGTCACATCTGCATCTGGTCGATGACGACCTGCGCCAGAACCGCGAGGCAAGCCGGATCTTCCTCGATATCCTGCTCAAGCACGGCAACCCCGAACGGGGCCTGCGCCGGATGAACGAACTGGGGATGCTGGGCGCCTTCATGCCCGAATTCGCGCCGATCGTCGCGATGATGCAGTTCAACATGTATCACCATTACACCGTCGACGAACATACGATCCAGTGCATCAGCAACCTTGCCCAGATCGAACGGAGCGAACTGGTCGAGGAATTGCCGGTCGTGTCCGGCATCCTCAAGCGCGGCATAAACCGCAAGGTCCTGTATGTCGCCCTGCTGTTGCACGACATCGGCAAGGGCAGGCCGGAGGATCACGCCATCCTAGGCGCACAGATCGCGCGCAAGGTCTGTCCGCGGCTGGGGCTGAACAAGAAAGAAAGCGAAACCGTCGAATGGCTGATCCGCTATCACCTGCTGATGTCGGACGTGGCGCAGAAACGCGACATCGCTGAACCGCGCACCGTGCGCGGCTTTGCCAATGCGGTCAAATCGGTGGAACGGCTGGATTTGCTGACCGTGCTGACGGTCTGCGACATTCGCGGCGTCGGCCCCGGCACGTGGAACAACTGGAAAGCGGTGCTGCTCCGCAATCTTTACAAGGCGACCAAGGCCGCGCTTGAAACCGGGCTTGAGGATCTCAACCGCGAAAGCCGCGAGGCCGAGGCCAAACGCGCCCTGCGCGCGGCCTTGTCGGATTGGGACGCCAAGGCGCTGAAAACCGAAGTGGGCCGCCATTACGGCCCCTATTGGCAGGGCCTGCCCAGCGCGGCACAGGTCATCTTTGCCAATCTCTTGCGCGATATCGACGACAATCAGGTCTGCATCGACCTGATGCTGGACGCCGACCGCGACGCGACGCGCGCCTGTTTTGCCATGGTCGACCATCCGGGCCTGTTCAGCCGGATGACGGGGGCCCTGGCGCTGGTGGGCGCAAATATCGTGGATGCCCGCACCTATACGTCCAAGGACGGCTATGCGACCGCCGTGTTCTGGGTGCAGGACGGCGACGGCAATCCTTACGAGGAAAGCCGCCTGCAACGCCTGCGCCAGATGATCGTGCGCACCCTGCGCGGCGAGGTGGTCGCGCGCGAGGCGCTGAAAGACAAGGACAAGATCAAGAAACGCGAACGCGCCTTCAAGGTCGATACCAAGATCACATTCGACAACGAAGGATCCGAAATCTACACCATCATCGAGGTCGACACCCGCGACCGCCCCGGCCTGCTTTATGATCTCACGCGGACCTTGGCCAATGCGCATGTCTACATTGCCTCTGCCGTCATTGCCACCTATGGCGAACAGGTGGTCGATACCTTCTACGTCAAGGATATGGTCGGGTTGAAATACTATTCGGAGGCCAAGCGCCAAAGCCTTGAACGCAAATTGCGCGACGCCATCGCGCAAGGTGCAGAGCGGGCAATCTCGTGACCCATCCGCAGCCGGTGCAGGCATGAAACAGGTACGCCTGATGGCGGGCTTCTTCACGGTGGGCCTGTGGACCCTGCTCAGCCGTGTTGCGGGTTTCGTGCGCGACATCTTCATTGCGGCCTACCTTGGCACGGGTCCCGTGGCCGAGGCATTTCTGGTCGCTTTCTCGCTGCCCAACCTCTTTCGCCGGTTCTTTGCCGAAGGGGCGTTCAACATGGCCTTCGTGCCGATGTTCGCCAAAAAGGTCGAGGCGGACGACGGCCCGCACCAGTTCGCGCAGGATGCCTATCTTGCGATGTGGGTGATCCTGTCGGTCTTTACCGTGCTGGGGATCGTAGCGATGCCCGCGCTGGTCACCGCCATGGCCAGCGGGTTCATCGGCGACGAACGGTTCGACCTTGCGGTCTATTACGGGCGGATCGCCTTTCCCTATATCCTGTTCATCTCGCTGACGGCCCTCTTGTCGGGCGTGCTGAATGCGACAGGCCGCTTCACCGCCGCCGCCGCCGCACCCGTGATCCTGAACGCAGGCTTTGTCGTGGCCTTGCTGATTGCCGCGGCAACCGGCACCGGGCCCGCGATGGATGACCCCGAGAGGATGGGCCTCTGGCTTGCCTATGCCGTCCCATTGGCGGGGATCGGACAGTTGGCGATGGTCTGGTGGGCTGCCAAACGCGCGGGCTTTGCCCTGCGGATCGGCAAGCCACGCTGGACGCCCGCGTTGAAGCGCCTTGCCATCATCGCCGCCCCTGCCGCACTGGCGGGTGGCGTCGTGCAGATCAACCTTTTGGTGGGACGTCAGGTCGCAAGCTATTTCGACGGCGCTGTCGCTTGGCTCAACTATGCCGACCGGCTCTATCAACTGCCTTTGGGCGTTGTGGGCATAGCCATCGGCGTCGTGCTGCTGCCCGACCTGTCCCGCCGCCTGCGCGCGAAAGACATGGCCGGTGGCAAGGACGCCTTCAATCGCGCCTGCGAAGTCTCGCTCGCCCTGACGATCCCCGCCGCCGTAGCGCTGGTGGTCATCGCCCTACCCTTGGTCAGTGTCCTTTTCGAACGCGGCGCCTTTGACGCATCGGACACCGCCGCCACGGCGCTGGCGGTTGCGGTCTACGGGCTGGGGCTGCCCGCCTTCGTGATGCAGAAAACGCTGCAACCCCTGTTCTTCGCGCGGGAGGATACCAAGCGCCCGTTCTATTACGCCCTTGTGGCGCTGGTGATGAACGCGGCCCTTGCCATTGGTCTGTCGCCCCTGATCGGCTTCATCGCTGCTGCATGGGGCACCAGCCTGACCGGCTGGGCGATGGTCTGGCTCTTGTGGCGCGGCAGCCGCACCATGGGGGATGCGGCGGATTTCGACGCAAGGTTCAAATCGCGCCTGCCACGGATCATTGCGGCCTCGGCTG
>DAISXL010000174.1:0-4932 GCA_036825855.1 Yoonia sp. | reverse complement strand
GTCAAGGATGTGGTCCTGCTCGACGTGACGCCGTTGTCGCTGGGAATCGAAACGCTGGGTGGCGTGTTCACCCGCCTCATCGACCGCAACACGACGATCCCGACGAAAAAGTCGCAGGTCTTCTCGACCGCCGAAGACAACCAGAATGCCGTGACCTTGCGGGTGTTCCAGGGTGAACGCGAAATGGCCGCCGACAACAAGATGTTGGGCCAGTTCAACCTTGAAAACATCCCGCCAGCCCCGCGCGGCATGCCCCAGATCGAAGTGACCTTCGACATCGACGCCAACGGCATCGTTGAAGTCGGCGCCAAGGACAAAGGCACCGGCAAAGAACAGAAGATCACGATTCAGGCCTCTGGCGGTCTGTCGGATGAGGACATCGAAGCCATGGTCAAGGATGCCGAAGCCAACGCAGAGGCCGACAAAGCCCGCCGCGAACTGGTCGAAGCGAAAAACCAGGCCGAAAGCCTGATCCACTCGACCGAGAAATCGATGGAAGAACATGCCGACAAGGTAGACCCGACCACGATCGAAGCCATCGAGCTGGCGATTGCCGCGCTCAAGGACGATCTGGAAGGCGACAACGCCGGCAAGATCAAGTCTGGCGTGCAGAACGTGACCGAAGCCGCGATGAAACTTGGCGAAGCCATCTACAAGGCCAGCCAGGAAGAATCGGGCGAGGCAGAGCCTGAACGCCGCGGTGCGGATGACGACATTCTCGACGCGGATTTCGAAGACCTGGATGACGACAAGCGCCGCAATTAATTCGGCGGTGCAGGAAATGGACCGGCCCCACACCGGGCCGGTCTTTTTCTGTTCCCAAAGGGGAAACTGAGAATGGCAAAACGCGATTATTACGATGTGCTGGGTATCGCCAAGGGTGCGGACGCCGACGCCATCAAAAAGGCCTATCGCCAGAAGGCCAAGGAACTGCACCCCGACCGCAATGCCGACAATCCCAAGGCCGAGGCCCAGTTCAAGGAAGCGAATGAAGCCTATGAGGTCCTGAAGGATGCCAACAAGAAGGCGGCCTATGACCGATACGGCCATGCTGCCTTTGAAAATGGCATGGGGTCCAGCGCAGGCGGTCCACGCGGCGGCGGGCAAGGCGATTTTGCCAGCGCCTTTTCCGACGTCTTCGACGATCTGTTCGGCGATTTTATGGGCGGTCGTGGCAGCGGTGGGCGACGCAGCGGCGCGCAACGCGGCAGCGATCTGCGGTACAACCTGCGCATCAATCTCGAAGACGCCTATACCGGGCTGCAAAAGACCATCAACGTTACAACCGCCGTGTCCTGCGGGGCCTGTTCCGGTACGGGTGCCGAAGGCGGGTCAGAACCCCAGGTCTGTCCGACCTGCAACGGGATGGGCAAGGTGCGCGCCCAGCAGGGCTTTTTCACCGTGGAACGCACATGTCCGACCTGCAGCGGCACGGGACAGATCATCAAGGACAAGTGCAAGGTCTGCCATGGCGCAGGCCGTGTCGAAAAGGAAAAGGCGCTGTCGGTCAACATTCCCGCAGGCGTCGAAACCGGCACCCGCATCCGCCTGAGCGGCGAAGGCGAAGCCGGCGTGCGCGGCGGGCCAGCGGGCGATCTGTACATCTTCATCGAGGTGAACAGCCACCCGCTGTTCGAGCGCGAAGGATTGAGCCTGTATTGCCGCGTGCCGGTGTCCATCGCGACCGCAGCCCTTGGCGGCGAAATCGAGGTGCCGACAATCGACGGTGGCCGCAGCCGCGTGAAGGTGCCCGAAGGGTCGCAATCGGGCCGCCAGATGCGTCTGCGCGGCAAGGGCATGCCTGCCCTGCGTGGCGGTGCCAGCGGCGATATGATGATCGAACTTGCCGTGGAAACGCCCGTGAAACTGACCGCGCGCCAGCGTGAGATCCTCAAGGAATTCGACAAGCTGAGCGAGGAGAACAACCCGCAAGGGTCGAGTTTCTTTGACAGCGTCAAATCCTTCTGGGATTCGATGAAAGGTTAACCGTCTGGTAACCAGCGATCCGGCAGGATAGGGCATGACCCATCTTGCCGAATCTCGCAGCCTTTTTCCCGAAACCGACATCCCGCCAGCGGGCAAACTGCCGTCTTACCTGCGTGACCACCGCCAGCGGCTGCGCGACAGGTTCCTGTCGGGCGGTGCCGCGGCGATCCCCGATTATGAATTGCTGGAACTTGTGCTGTTCCGCGCGATCCCGCGGCAGGATGTCAAACCGCTGGCCCGCGCGCTGATCGACCATTTCGGCGATTTCAACAGGGTGCTGTCGGCAAGTGTCATGCAGATCGGTCAGGTGCAGGGGGCCGGACCTGCCGTCGCGCTGGAACTCAAGATCGTCGAAGCCGCAGCCCACAGGCTGGCCCGTGCACGGGTGATGCAGCGGCACGTAGTGTCCAGCTGGGATGCCTTGTTGACCTATTGCCACACGGTGATGGCACATCGCGACACGGAACAGTTCCGCATCCTGTTTCTGGACACGAAAAACGTGCTGATCGCGGATGAAGAACAGGCCAAAGGCACGCTGGACCACGTGCCCGTCTACCCGCGCGAGGTGGTGAAACGCGCCCTGGAACTGAACGCGGCGTCGATGATCCTTGTGCATAACCATCCGTCCGGCGACCCGACGCCATCACAGGCTGATATCACCATGACCCGCCAAATCAGCGAGGCTGCAAAAACGCTGGGGATCACGGTGCATGACCATCTGATCATCGGGAAATCCTGCGAAATCAGCTTTCGCGCGCAGGGGCTGTTCTGACCTTAGCGCAGGGCGGTCATCGGCGGGGTAAAGCGGTCATCCAGCATGACCACCGATCCCGCCGCATCGCAGTCCGGCAGCCGCAACGACAGGTCTTGCCGCATGACAAGATCGCCGCGGTTGATCTGGAATGTCGTGACCGGCATCGCACGGCCACAGTTTTCCGCCGTCAGGGCCACCCCGATCTTGAGCGCCATGTCAGAAGCACGCTGCCAGCCGCCGCGCGGATAGGTAAACACCTCGGCGCTATAAGACGGATCGGCGGTGCCGGTGCCAAGCCGCTGCACGGTGCCGCGCGATCCGGTTGTGTCCTGCACAGAGGCCGACCAGACATGGCCAGGGTCGCCCACATTGGCCCCGGCGGCAAAAGAATGCAGTTGCAAGTTGCCCACGCCCCGCCATTGCAACACCGCACGGTCGTAATTGCGCAGGGCAGGCACGGGAATTGTGACCCGACCCTGTTCGACGTTGGCAGTCAGCAGCACAAATTCGGCTTCTACCGACAATGCGGGGACAAGCAGTTCAAGCTGACCTTCCGAATCAGTGCGCGCTGAGAACCGGATCAAATCATGCGTGATCAGCACATCGGTGTCGCGTGCGCATGGCAAGGCCGCCGACAGGCTAACCATGGCATCCGCCGCGCGTCTTGCGGACAAGGTGACAGGGCAATCAGCATCCGGCGTCGCCATGATCGCGCCAAGGCGCGGGACATTGGTCTCGACGTAAACGGCAGGAACGGGGACCGTCGACATCGTCGCCAGATCATGGCGCACGGGGCGGAAAGTGGCATCGGAGAAGCCGAACGCAGGTGTTCCCCGAGAGTTCAACACCATCGTCAACGGCCTTGGTTGCGCGGCAATGCTGGCGGGCAGCGGCGCTTGTGACGCGGCAGATGTGCCGATCACGTCGCTTTGCACGACATATCCCGCCCCGATCGCCAAGGCGAGAACGATAGCCGCGGACCGGAAAGTCATGATCCCAAACATGGACACCCCTGCTTATCAAGGCATGTCCTAGACGCAGACCGTGGTCTGAGAAGGTCTCAACCACGGCCTCAAGGCGTCAAGTTTGTGCCAATTCTCAGGCAAGCCGGCCGTGACAGTGTTTGAACTTCTTGCCGGACCCGCAGGGGCAAAGGTCGTTTCGCCCCGGGTTGCCCCAAGTCGCTGGGTCGTTTTCGTCGAACCCCGCGCGTGCGCCCTCTGCTGGCGCAGCCGTCGCCGGTGCCGAAGATGCCGCCGCAACTGCAGCAGCCGCAGCGGCCTGCTGTTCACGGAACTGGGCGATCATGCGCTCCTGTTCCTCTTTCGACATCGGCCGGATCTGCGACAGTTTCTTGGTCACATCGGTGCGCAAACCATCAAGCAGCTTTTCGAACAGCTGGAAACCTTCGGTCTTGTATTCGTTCAGCGGATCACGCTGAGCATAGCCGCGCATCCCGACAACGGACCGCAGATGTTCCAGCGTCAGCAGATGTTCGCGCCATTTTTCGTCGATAGTCTTCAGCAGGATCTGCTTTTCGACATTGCGCATGGTCTCCGCGCCGAAAGCCTCGGCCTTTTCGCCCATGTATTTGTCGGCGGCCTCTTCCAGACGTTCGCGCATGACATCGTCGTCCACGCCTTCTTCGGCGGCCCAGTCCACGACCGGCAGATCAAGGCCCAGATGGGCGATGACGTCGGCCTTAAGCCCCTCGGCATCCCATTGATCGGCATAGGATTTTGGCGGAATGTGGAGCGTGACAAGATCGTCGATCACCTGATCGCGCATATCCTTGACGACATCGGCCAGATCGGTGGTTTCCATGATCTCGCGGCGTTGGGAAAACACGACCTTGCGCTGTTCGTTCATCACATCGTCGAATTTCAGCAACTGCTTGCGGATGTCAAAGTTGCGCGCCTCGACCTTGGCCTGCGCGCGTTCCAGCGATTTGTTGACCCAAGGGTGAACGATGGCTTCGCCTTCTTTCATACCCAGACCGGACAACACTTTTTCCAACCGTTCGGACCCGAAGATCCGCATCAGATCGTCTTCGAGCGACAAAAAGAACGTTGACCGTCCGGGGTCGCCCTGACGGCCCGACCGGCCGCGCAGCTGGTTGTCGATCCGGCGGCTTTCATGCCGTTCGGTGGCCAGCACGAACAGACCGCCCGCAGCTTTGACCTTTTCCTTTT
>DAISXL010000173.1:0-4942 GCA_036825855.1 Yoonia sp. | reverse complement strand
AGGCTAGGTTGTCTGTCTTAAAATCTGATACATTTCAAGCGACTATGCCTTTATAGTGGCGGAGCCGAAGGGATTCGAACCCTCGAGACGGTTTCCCGCCTGCACCCTTAGCAGGGGTGTGCCTTCGACCACTCGGCCACAGCTCCGCCGGAGGGTCTAGCAGCAATGAAGCGCCAAGAACAAGCGGAAATTGCAGGCGGCTCGGTTTGTTCTTTGTCCTGCTGGCCATGGCTTTCGTCTGCGACATCCCGTGCCAAAGGCGGCTGGCGGATTGTCAGAATCAGCAGGATAGACTAGAACAAAGCATGAACATTTTGATCCGAAATTAGGTGTGACGTGTATGGGTTTGCTTCGTATGCAGAAATCGCCGGAAGGCGTGCCGCCCCAGCCGGGGCTGGCCCGGTTCACCTTGTCCGAGGCCTTTGTCGAAACGGCCGCCGATGCCGCGGGCTTGGGCTTTGCGCTGGCGCGGTTGCCGCGCGGGCCGCGGCCTTTGCTCTGGGTGCAGGACCGCGTGTCGCGCAAGGAAAGCGGGTATCCGTCGCTCGCGGGGCTCGGGGCGGCGCGGCCGCTGATCACGCTCAACCTGTCGCGCGCTGCCGATGTGCTTTGGGCGATGGAGGAAGGCTTGCGCTGCCGCAGTCTGGGTGGCGTGATCGGCGAGATCTGGGGCGATCCGGCGGCGCTGGATTTCACCGCGACCAAGCGGCTGGCCTTGCGGTCCGAGGCGGCGGGCGTGCCTTGCTGGCTGATCCGGCGCGCGGCGCATCCCAACCTGAGTGCCGCGCGCGACCGCTGGCGCATTGGCGCGCGCCCGTCCGCCCCGCATCCGCACGACCGTCAAGCGCCGGGGGCGCCGCGCTGGGCGGTCGACCTGTTCCGGTCGCGCGACGCCAAACCGGGGCAATGGGTGGCGACCTATGACCGGGCGGCGGATCGTGTCGATCTGGTTGCCGCAGTTTCCGATCGAACGCTGGACGCGGGTGATGGAACGGCAGGGCAACGCGCCGCCGGATGACATCCCGCTGGTGCTGGCGCGCGAAGGGCATCACGGCCCTGTCGTGCATGCCGCCAACCGCGCGGCACGGCTGGCGGGGATCATGGCGGGATCGCGCGTGGTGGATATGCGCGCGATCTGCCCGGATTTGCAGGTCGCTTATGCCGATCAGGCGGGGGATCGGGCGGCACTCGACCGGCTGGTGCTCTGGGCGCGGCGCTGGTGTCCGTGGACCGTGCGCGACGGCGATGATGGCGTGATCCTTGATACCACGGGGTCCGACCACTTGCTGGGTGGCGAGGCCGCCATGCTGGTCGAGATGGAAACGCAATTGTCCTTGCTCGGGCTCACCGCGCGCCTGGCCGTGGCACCCACCTGGGGGGCGGCCTGGGCGCTTGCGCGGTTTGGTCCGGTGCGCGCGCTTTGCGGCGCAGATGAGGTGGCGGTGAAACTGGGGGCTTTGCCTGTGACCGGCTTGCGGCTTGATGGCGCGACGGTGTTGCTGTTGCGCCGTCTGGGGCTAAAAACCATCGGGGCGGTGATGGATGTGCCGCGCCTGTCGCTGACCCGCCGTTTCGCCAAGGCGGAACTGGTGGCCAATCCGCTGCTGCGGCTGGATCAGGCTTTGGGCAAGCTTGCCGAACCTGTATCGAGCGTCGATCCCGCACCGCGGTTTGTCGTGCAAAGCCGTCTGGCAGAGCCGATTTTCGACCCCAGCCCCTATCTGCCCGCGCTTTGCGAGGATCTGTGCGACCGCTTGCAGCAGGCGGGGCAAGGCTGCCGGCGGTTGCATCTGACGATCTATCGCACCGATGGCGACATCAGCCATCTGTCGGTGGCCATGTCCGCCCTGTCGCGCGACCCTGTGCATCTGCACGGGCTGTTCCGCGACAAGGTGGACCGCATCAATCCCGGCTATGGGTTCGATCTGATGACGCTCGAGGCTGCCGATCTGGGGGTGATGCAGAACGTCCAGAGCCACCTTGACGGCGGGTCAGACGATGATCTCCAATTGGCGCAGCTGCTCGACCGGCTGACCGCGCGTTTCGGGGACCGTGCCGTGACCCGCCCCGTCCTGCGCGCGAGCCACATCCCCGAACGGGCCGAGGCGCGCTTGTCCGCCATGGCCGATGTACCTGCGCTGATGCCTGTGCCTGCCAGCGAACGCCCGCTGCGCCTGCTTGACCAGCCCGAGGAGGTACGCGTGCTTTACGCCGTCCCCGAAGGCCCGCCCGCGCAATTCGTCTGGCGCCGCCAGACCCACCGCGTGGCCCGCTATGCAGGTCCCGAACGCATCGCGCCCGAATGGTGGAAAGACCGCCCCGGCACCCGCCTGCGCGATTATTTCAAGGTCGAGGATCAGGCGGGCCAGCGGTTGTGGCTGTACCGCGAAGGGCTGCACACGGACGGGCGCGGCGGTGATCCGCGCTGGTTTGTCCACGGGATGTTCGTGTGATGGGGATGGGTCGCGCTGCCTCCGGCGGGAGTATTTTTGGAAAAAAGAAGTTGGGGTGTCATGCCGCAGAATGACCACCAGCACCCCAGACGGGCATTGGAAGGCGACGGTTTCGCGCCCAATCCGCGTGCGGATTTTGTCGAACTCGGGGTGACGACCTGTTTTTCATTCCTGCGCGGGGCCTCCGATGCGGTGGATCTGGCGGCGAGGGCGCATGCGCTGGGCTATGACAAGCTTGGCTGTGCCGATCTCAATACCATGGCCGGTGTCGTGCGCCTGCATACCGCCGCATTGAAGGCGGGGATCACCCCTGTCATCGGCTGCCGGTTGGAATTGATCACGGGCGAGGTGTTTCTGGCCTATCCGCGCGACCGCGCAGCGTACGGGCGGCTCTGCCGGTTGTTGTCCAAAGGCAAGATGCAGGATGCAGGCGGCGACTGGCAGGCCAAAGGGGCCTGCGACATCAGCCTTGATGATCTGGTCGCCCATGGCGAAGGTGTGCAGTTGATCGCCGTGCCGGGGGCGGACCTGGGGCATTTTGCGGCGGGTCTGCCGCGTCTGGCGCGCGCGTTGCCGGGGCTGCGCCATATCGCGGCAAGCTGTCTGTATCGTGGCGATGACCGCGCGCGGATCAACCGCCTTGATGCTTTGGCGCGCAGGCTGGGGCTGTCTATTCTGGCCACGAACGACGTGCATTACCATGCGCCCGACCGCCGCCCGTTGCAGGATGTGATGACCTGCATCCGGCACAAGACCACGATTGCCAAGGCGGGGTTCCTGCTCGATGCCAATGCCGAACGGCACCTGAAATCGCCCGCGCAGATGGTGCGCCTGTTTGCCGACTGGCCGCATGCGATCCGTGCCACCCGCGAGGTGGCTGATGCCTGCGCCTTTGATCTGCGCGATCTGGCCTATGAATATCCGCATGAAACCGTCCCCGCAGGGCGCAGCCCGCAGGAATATCTGGAGGAATTGACATGGCAAGGGGCGGCGGCGCGCTATCCGGGCGGGGTGCCTGCGGCGCTTCAGGCGACGCTGCGCAAGGAACTGGCGCTGATCGCCAAGCTTGATATCCCGCAATATTTCCTGACCATCCACGAGATCATCGATTTCGCCCGCAACCAGTGCACCCCGCCGATCCTGTGTCAGGGGCGCGGGTCTGCCGCCAATTCCGCCGTCTGCTATGTGCTGGGGATCACCGCCGTGGACCCTGCCAAGAACGACCTGCTTTTCGAGCGTTTCATCAGCGAGGAACGCAAGGAACCGCCCGATATCGACGTGGATTTCGAACATGAACGCCGCGAGGAGGTGATCCAGCATATCTATGACAAATACGGCCGCAACCGTGCCGCCCTCTGCGCCACGGTGATCCATTACCGCCCGCGCATGGCCGTGCGCGAGGTAGGCCGCGTCATGGGTCTGTCCGAGGATGTGACGACCGCGCTGGCCAAGACGATCTGGGGGTCGTGGGGCCGCGAGATCGGGGCCGCGCAGGCCGCCGAGGCGGGGATCGACCTGCGTGATCCGCTGATGGCGCGCACGATCCGGCTGGCCGACCAGATGATCGGGATGCCGCGCCATCTGGGCCAGCATGTCGGCGGGTTCATCCTGACCGAAAAGGCGCTGACCGAAACCGTGCCCATCGGCAATGGCGCCATGCCCGAGCGCAGTTTCATCGAATGGGACAAGGACGATATCGATGAATTGCGCATCTTGAAGGTCGATGTACTGGCGCTGGGCATGCTGACCTGCATCCGCAAGGCGTTTGACCTGATCGCCGCCCATCACGGCAAGCGGTTCGATCTGGCGAGTGTCCCGCAGGAGGACCCTGCCGTCTATGACATGCTGTGCAAGGGCGACAGCCTTGGCACGTTTCAGGTCGAAAGCCGCGCGCAGATGAACATGCTGCCACGGCTGAAACCGCGCAAGTTTTACGATCTGGTCATTCAGGTCGCCATCGTCCGCCCCGGCCCGATCCAGGGTGATATGGTGCATCCTTACCTGCGCCGCCGCAGTGGGGCCGAGGTGGTGGAATACCCCAGCCCCGGCCCGCAGCATGACCCGGACGAGCTGAAAAAGGTGCTGGGCCGCACCCTTGGCGTGCCGATCTTTCAGGAACAGGCGATGAAGATCGCGATGGTCGCGGCTGAGTTTTCCACGAAAGAGGCGAACGAATTGCGCAAGGCGATGGCGACCTTCCGGTCGCACGGCACCATCGGCGCGCTGGAGGAAAAGATGGTGGGGAGGATGATCAGGCGCGGCTATGATCCCGACTTCGCGGCGCGCTGTTTCAACCAGATCAAGGGCTTTGGCGATTACGGTTTTCCCGAAAGCCATGCCGCCAGTTTCGCGCTGCTGGTCTATATCTCCTCTTGGATCAAATGCCATTATCCGGATGTGTTCTGCGCAGCACTTCTGAATTCGCAGCCGATGGGCTTTTACGCCCCCGCCCAGATCGTGCGCGATGCCCGCGAACATGGCGTGATCGT
>DAISXL010000172.1:0-4981 GCA_036825855.1 Yoonia sp. | reverse complement strand
GGCGACAAGGCGCATCCGACGCAGAAACCGCAATCCTTGCTGCACCGCGTGATCGTGGGCACGACCAATCCGGGCGACGTGATCCTTGATCCGTTCTTTGGTACGGGCACCACGGGCGCTGTTGCCAAGATGCTGGGCCGCGATTTCATCGGGATCGAACGCGAAGCCGCCTATCGCAAGGTCGCGGAAAAACGCATCGCCAACACCCGCAAATTCGACAGCGAGGCGCTGGAGGTCACGACATCCAAGCGCGCGGAACCGCGGGTTGCCTTCGGTGTGCTGATCGAACGCGGCATGCTGCGCCCCGGCGAAGAACTGTGGTCCATGAACGGCCGCCACAAGGCCAAAGTCCGTGCCGACGGCACGCTGATCGGGGACGACATCAAAGGATCGATCCATCAGGTCGGCGCCTATCTGGAAGGCGCGCCAAGCTGCAACGGCTGGACCTATTGGCAATTCAAACGCGACGGGCAAAAGGTGCCTATTGATCTGCTGCGTCAGCAGATCCGCTCCGAGATGGAGAAACACTAAGTTTCACCAACGTTGATACCGCCGGCGCCAGCGGCGAACCCTGTCATGGTGGCAGGGACCGCTGACGCTAACTTTGCCCCGTCATCGCAAGATGGCGGGGATTTTTTTACTCGATCACTGTGCCGACGGCGCCGCCAACAACTGCGCCGGCAGGTCCGGCGACAAGCGCCCCTGTCCCTGCCCCGGTCGCGGCACGTTCGGTTGTGGTATCGCCGCACGCCGATAGCGCGAGCACTGCAATAAAGCCCATCATCACGGGCAAAGGGGTGTTGATCCGCATCTGTAACGCTCCTGTTTTCACGACATCGGGTATGTCCAGGAAACCGCAAGCGGCCATTTTGGTTCCCGATGCGCTGGGCGGCAGGCGCGCTATCGCGGCATCGGGTTGCGCGCGTATTTGTAGGGGCGCCAGTTCCTGATTTCGGGATAGAACGCCTCGCGCCATTGCCTGATGCGCGGGTGCATCGTCTTGCGCCAAAGGGGCGGCACCAGCGCCATCATCGTCATCACCGGATAGCCATAGGGCAGTTGCGGGGCCTCATCCTCGGCATAGGTTTGCAACAAGGGGAACCGCCGGTCGGGTTTGTAATGGTGGTCGGAGTGGCGTTGCAGGTTGATCAGCAGCCAGTTCGACGCACGCTGCGATGCGTTCCACGAATGGCGCGGTTTGACGTGTTCGTATTTGCCGTCGCCCAGATGTTTGCGCGTCAGGCCATAATGTTCGACGTAATTCACCAGTTCGAGCTGGAACACCGCCCAGAACGCCTGTGTCGCGAAGAGGAACACGCCCCACAGCCCGCCGATATAGGCCGCGAGTCCCACGAACAGCACCTGCAGCGCCAGATAGCGCCAGAACGGGTTTGACGGGTGCGTCGCGGGCAGGTCCTTGCGCGCCAGCATCGCCTTTTCCGCCCCGAGTGCCGAGACAAAGCACTGATACAGCACGCGTGGAAAGAAGCGGTAGAAGCTTTCGCCATAGCGCGCCGTGACCGGATCGCGCGGGGTGGCGACATAGCGGTGATGCACCAGCATATGTTCGGACCGGAAATGCGAATAGAACACCGAGGCCAGCAGAATGTCCGCCAGCCAGCGTTCCAGTTTCGGTTTCTGGTGCATCAGCTCATGCGCATAGGTGATCCCGATGGTCCCCGACAGGATGCCCAGCCCCGCGAACAGCGCCCATGCCTCGACCCGCGTCAGATGGTCGGTCGTCACGACGTAATGCAGGATGCCGTAGATCGTCACCAGTTGCAGCGGCGTCCAAAGCAGGGTGATCAGCTTGTGCCAGAACAGCGCCTTTTCGGGCGTAGCGGGGTCGGGGTTCACCTTGTCCAGCCCGACCACGTAATCAAGGCCCGAAAACAGCCACCATGTTGCCACAGGCAACAAGAGCAGCGCCCAACCGCCTTGCGTCGCGGCAAGAACCGCAAGCGGGATCAGCCCCAGGGACAGCCAGAACGGTAGGGCAGAAGGGATAGGGCCGGTTTCAGGCGCGGCGGACGGCGTCATCGGCGTGGATTCCTTTTGTCGTGGTGGTGCGGTGATCCTAGCTGCAAAGCTGCAGCCTCTCAATCAATCTGCACCAGATCGGCAACCAAATCGTAAACTTTTCGCATCGCGGTGGGCAGGGCCGCAGGGCTGAAATCCGGCCTTGCGACGAAATGCCCGCGGTCGGGCTGCGCATCCACTGACACATGGGCCAGCATGATCCGCAGGTGCAGATGGAAATGGGTGAAGGTGTGGCGCGCTTCGGCCTCGACCGCTGTCCAATCGGCCGCGATCGGGGGCGCGGGTGCGGGGTCGTCCGCCCAGTCGCTGCAAGGCCAACCCAGCATCCCGCCCAAAAGCCCGCTGTCGGGGCGTGTTTCCAGAAGAATCGCGCCATCCGCGCGCTGCGCGACATAGGCGATCCCGTACCGCGTCGGTGTCTTTTTCTTTGGCGTCTTGCGCGGCAGATCGGCAGCAGTGCCAGCGATCCGTGCAGCACAAGGCGCGCGCCACGGACAGATCCCGCAGGCGGGACTACGCGGCGTGCAGATCGTCGCGCCAAGGTCCATCACCGCCTGCGCATAATCACCTGCGCGCACGGCAGGCGTCAACGCGCGGGCGCGGGTGGTCAATTCTGGCTTGGCGGCAGGCAAGGGCGTGTGAATATCGAACATCCGCGCCATGACGCGTTCCACATTGCCATCGACCACGGTTTCGGGCGCATCGAATGCAATGGCCGCAATCGCCGCCGCCGTATAGGGACCGATGCCGGGCAGCGTCAGCAAAGTCGCGTGATCGCTGGGGAACTGCCCTCCATGATCCGCCACCACGGCTCGCGCGCATTTCAGAAGGTTGCGCGCGCGCGCGTAATAGCCAAGCCCCGCCCAAGCCGCCATGACGGCGGCATCATCCGCCGCCGCAAGATCGCGCACGGTGGGCCAAAGGGCCGTGAATTTGCGGTGATAATCGCGCACGGCGGCGACGGTGGTTTGTTGCAGCATCACCTCGGACAGCCAGACGGCATAGGGGTCGGGCATCACACCCGCCTTGCGGTCGGCGGGCGGCACACGCCACGGCATGGCGCGGGCGTGGCGGTCGTACCAGTCCAGCAAGGCAGAGCTGAGATCGTGCAAGGCGGTTTCCCCCATCGGCGGCAGCGCAGGCTTGGCGCTGGGTCAGACATAAGGTAATGCAAAGCCATGAAACAGCCACGACCCACTGGCACGACCTACGGTTTTTCGCGCGCCGCGGCACTGGTGCAAACCCGCATCCGCAGCGCCAGCGAAAAGCGTGGTTTTGCGGTGACGCGCCTGCTGACGCATTGGGCCGAAGTCGTGGGCGGCAGCACCGCCCAGATCGCGACGCCGGTCAATGTCAGCTATGGGCGCGGCGGCATGGGGGCGACGCTGACCTTGCTGACCACGGGCGCGCAGGCCCCGATGCTGGAAATGCAAAAGGACCAGATCCGCGACAAGGTGAACGCCTGCTACGGTTACCGCGCCATCGCGCGGGTGCGGATCACGCAAACAGCGCCTACCGGCTTTGCCGACGGGCGGGTCGCTTTTGCGCCTGCGCCGAAACGTGTAACGCAACCCAGCGCAGACGTGATTTGCAAAGCAACCGCCCTATCTGAGAAAATAGCCAGCGACGATTTACGGGCAGCTTTGGCCAGACTTGGCACACATGTCCTTGCGAAACAGAAGAACTGAACAGAGGTAGATATGAAACGCAGAACGCTTTTGGCCGCCGCCGGTGGTGCCGCCCTGATGTCCGGTGCCGGTTGGTTCGTCAGCCGTCCCGATCCGGTCACTGGCCTGTTGCCCGGTGCCGCCAATGCGCAATCCGCCGAGGGTGCCTTGCCCGAAGTCATGGAAATGGTGCTGGGCAATCCCGATGCGACGGTCGAAGTCATCGAATACGCGTCATACACCTGCCCGCATTGTGCGACGTTCCACGCCGACCAGTTCCAGCAGATCAAGGAAAACTATATCGACACGGACAAGATCCGCTTTGTCTACCGCGAGGTGTATTTCGACCGCCCCGGCCTGTGGGCGTCGATGATCGCGCGCAGCCCGAACAACCCCGATTTCTTCTTTTCCTTCACCAGCATGCTCTATGAACAGCAGCGCGCATGGGTGGCAGGCGGCGATCCTGTCGTGATCGTCGAAAATCTGCGCCGGATGGCCAAGGTCGCGGGTCTGGACGATGCAGCGCTTGATGTGGCTTTGTCGAATGGCCCAAAAGCCGAGGCGCTTTACACCTGGTACCAGGCGAATGCCGAACGTGACGGGATCAATTCGACGCCAAGCTTCCTGATCGACGGGCGGCTTTACAGCAATATGGCCTATCCTGAATTCGCCAACGTGCTTGACGGTCGGATCGGCTAAAACCCGAGCCTCTCAAAGGCTGCATCCAGCGCGGACCAGTCCGTCAGATGCAGCCGGACCGGCAAAGTCAGCACCTGCATGCGAAAGACGTCGGGCAAGCGCACAGCGTCTTTTTCCGTTGTGACAAGCTGCGCGCGCTGGACCTGCGCCTCGATCTGGAGACGTTTGATCAGCGCGGGCGTCAGCGGCTGATGATCGGCCAACGCCTCGGCACGGACGACATCGGCGCCCATGTCGCGCAGGGTACGAAAGAATTTCTCGGGGTGGCCGATCCCTGCGAAGGCCAGTAAGCGCAGGTCGCGCCACGGCATCCCCGTCGGCAGCGGGGCCAGATGGCCCACCAGATGCGGCAGCGCCACGGGCCAGTCGGCGGCGAATTTGTCCTGCGCCTCGGGCGGGCCGATGGATAACAGCATGTCCGCCCGCGCCAGACCGCGCGCCACGGGTTCGCGCAAAGGGCCAGCGGGGATCACCCGCCCGTTGCCGAAACCGCGCAAGGCATCGACAACGACGATGGACAGGTCCTTGACCACATCGGGGTTCTGGAACCCGTCATCCAGCAGGATCACATCCGC
>DAISXL010000171.1:0-5008 GCA_036825855.1 Yoonia sp. | reverse complement strand
CTCCGAAGGCAGAGGCCACAAGTTCGAATCTTGTCGGGTGCACCACTTTCCCAACCGTAGCGCCGCCGGTTCAGATCGGCAGGCTGTTCAACATCAGGAACACCAGCGCCGACAGCAGGGCGGCGGCAGGCACAGTCACAACCCAGGCCGCGATGATCGTCATGAAATGCGACCGGCGCACCAGTTTGCGGCGGCGGCGTTCCTCGGGGGCGATGCGCAGTTCGGGTTCGCGCGTCAGGGTGCTGTTGCGCAACCGGCGTTCGGCGTCCCATTCGCGGAAGAAACCCACCCCGAACACGCCACCGACCGCAATATGCGTCGATGATACCGGCAGGCCCAGCCAGCTTGCCACGATGACGGTAAAGGCCGCCGACAGCGCCACGCAATAGGCGCGCATCGGGTTCAGCTTGGTGATCTGCGATCCCACCATGCGGATCAGTTTTGGCCCGAAAAGGAACAGACCAAAGGAAATGCCGAACGCCCCCACGACCATGACCCAGAGCGGGATCGCGACTTGCTCAGGCCCTTCATCGCGAGATAGGTGGCAAAAGTGCCGACCATGATCCCCACAAGGATCGGGACCCAGCGGCGGGCGGCGGCGATCTTGTCGTCGCGGTAGATGATCCGCGACTTGATCAGCGCCAGAAACCCCGCTGCGATCACGCCGCCTAGAACGGGGGAAATCACCCATGACGCGGCAATCGCGCTCATCGTGGGCCAGTTGACGGCCGACAGGCCCGCCGCAGCGATGCCTGCGCCCATCACGCCCCCGATGACCGAATGCGTGGTGGACACAGGTGCGCCGACCCATGTGGCAAGGTTGATCCACAAGGCAGCCGAGATCAGCGCCGCCATCATCGCCCAGATAAAGACCTGCGTATCGGCCACCGTCGCAGGATCGATGATGCCGCTGGAAATCGTGGACACCACATCGCCGCCAGCCAGCAGCGCGCCCAAAGTCTCGAACACGGCGGCAATCGCGATGGCGCCGCTCAGCGTCAGCGCATTGGCCCCGACCGCGGGCCCCATGTTGTTGGCCACATCATTGGCCCCGATGTTCAGCGCCATATAGGCCCCGAACACGGTCGCCGCGATCACCACGAAATTGACCGGAAAGCCGCCAAAGAACACCGCCGCGATCAGCCCCGTGACCACGATAAAGGCCAGCGCGATGCCCGGTGCCACCATCGGGCGGGCGACATATTGCGTCGCGGTTTCCAGATGCGAAAACCGCTGCAAGTCGCGGTCGAGCGTTTCGAGATGGCTGGCGTTGTTGTCGGAATTGGTCACGATGTCGCACCTTTTGCTGTTGGGTCGCGACATACGGAACAGTGCCCCGGGGGACAACCTGTTGCGTTACAAAACTGATACAAAAGTGTTACATATCGCGCAGGATCTGCTGCAATTCGGGTTCCTGCACCATATTGGCCGCAAGTGCGGGGCTGACCCATCTGCGGCGGCGTTCGGCAACTTCGGGGTAATCGGGTTCAAGCGTGCCAACCTCGACCGCAAAGACCAGCGTTTCCACTGCGACGGGCAGGCCCGTGGACAGTTCCTTTTCATAGCGATAGACGCCCACAGCCTCGCCCGTGACGCGGCCGGTTCTGACGCCGGCCTCTTCCCAGGCTTCCTGCAAGGCGGCACCCGGTGCATCCTTGCCGTCGATCGGCCAGCCTTTGGGGATGATCCAGCGTCCGGTGCCGCGCGAGGTGATCAAAAGCACCTCTTTTTCGTCGTTGCTCTGCCGATAGCACAGCGCCGCCACCTGCAATCGCCGGGGGCGTCGAAAAAACGGAAGGACCAGTTCGGCCCATGTCCTGCGCATGCCTGTCGTCATTAGTCTGCCCGATCTTTGCGGTGTCTTTTTGGTTATTCAGGCAGTTAAACAGACAACTTTAGGTAATTACAAAGCCTTGCGAATCACAACCTGCGCAGACCGGCCTTGTCGAGACAGGCGATCAGGTCAGCCTTTTGGCCTGCATCGTCAAAAACTGTGGCCGGCACCAGCATATAAAGAACATTGGTCAGGTACAGCAGGACCATGTCATCCGCGACGCGGTAGCCGTAAAGATCGGTAAAAGGCGCAAAGGTCTGTGACCGGCCGGTGGCATAACAGAACTCCTGCGCGTTCCACGACAGCCGCATGTCCTGCGAAAAAGCCTTTTGCTGGCGATAGTTGCGTCCGGCCACAAAGGGAAAGAACACCCAGCGGAAGAAAACGAACAGCGCGCCGGACAGCGCCAGTGTGATCACGCTGTTCTGGAAAGCGTAGCGTAGGATGCTTGCGTTGTCCCAGACACCGATGCGCATCAGGACGGGGGTCACACTGATCACCACCCAGAAAGTGACTGCGCCGATGAAATACCACCGATACCGTCCCAGATGCAGCAGTGCTGCGCGCACCACCATCTTTTGCGAGATGGTGAAGGGCAGCGGCGTCATGGTGATAGGGTCCGTCTGGTCCATCCGGTGTAAGCGGTCCTGTCTTATTCCCATTCGATCGTGCCGGGAGGTTTTGACGTGATATCATAGGTCACGCGGTTGATCCCCGTGACCTCGTTGATGATCCGTGTGGCCGTTTCACCCAAGAAATCATGGCTGAACGGGTAGTAATCCGCCGTCATCCCGTCAACGGATGTCACCGCGCGCAAGGCGCAGGCGAAATCATAGGTGCGCCCGTCGCCCATGACGCCCACGGTGCGCACCGGCAAGATCGCGACGAACGCTTGCCAGATGTCATCATAAAGCCCGTGTTTGCGGATCTGGTCGATGAACACGGCATCGGCCTTGCGCAGAATATCCAGCTTTTCGCGGGTAATCTCGCCTGGGCAGCGGATAGCCAGACCGGGCCCGGGGAAGGGGTGGCGGCCGATGAAGCTGGGCGGCAGGCCAAGCTCGGCCCCCAAGGCGCGCACTTCGTCCTTGAACAATTCGCGCAGAGGTTCGACCAGTTTCAGGCCCATTTTCTCGGGCAGGCCGCCGACATTGTGGTGGCTTTTGATCGTGACCGACGGGCCGCCCGAAAACGACACCGATTCGATCACATCGGGGTACAGCGTGCCTTGGGCCAGAAATTCCGCGCCTTCGATGCCGTTCGCGTATTTCTGAAACACGTCGATGAACAGCCCGCCGATGATCTTGCGCTTGGTTTCGGGATCAGAGACCCCTTCCAGCTTGCCAAGGAACAGGTCTTTTTCATCGGCATGGATCAGCGGCATGTTGTAATGGTCGCGGAACATGGTCACGACCTCTTCGGCCTCGCCCTGCCGCAACAGGCCGTGATCGACGAAAACGCAGGTCAGCTGGTCGCCGATCGCCTCGTGGATCAGCACGGCGGCGACCGATGAATCGACCCCCCCCGACAGACCACAGATCACCTGCTTGTCGCCCACCTGTTCGCGGATCGCGGCGATGGCCTGTTCGCGATAAGCGCTCATCGTCCAGTCGCCGGAAAAACCCGCGATGCGGACGAAGTTTTCATAAAGCCGCGCGCCGTTCGGCGTGTGATGCACCTCGGGGTGGAACTGCACGGCATAGAAATGCCGGTTCACATCCGCCGTGATCGCAAAAGGCGCGTTGGGCGATGTGCCATAGACCGCAAAACCGGGGGCGATGGCGGAGACATGGTCGCCGTGGCTCATCCAGACCTGTTCGCGGTCGGTCAAAAACCAGCCTTCCAGCAGGTCGAGCTTTTCCACAGGCGTCACAAAGGCGCGGCCGAATTCGGCGGTGCCGTGGCCGCGTTCCACCTTGCCGCCCAGCACATGCATCATCACCTGCTGGCCATAGCAGATGCCCAGGATCGGCACGCCAAGATCGAACACCGATTTGGGCGGCATCGGTGCACCTTCGGCAAAGACCGACGCAGGCCCGCCCGAGAAAATCACGGCCTTGGGTCCGAATTCGGCCAGAAAGTCATCCGTCACCTTGTTGAACGGGTGAATCTCGCAATAGACGTTCAACTCGCGCAGACGTCGCGCGATCAACTGTGTCACCTGGCTGCCGAAATCGATGATCAGCAAGCGTTCATATGTGCTGTTTTCCATGCCGCAGTCGGTAAAGCCAGATGCGCCCCAACGCAAGAGGGCGGGCAATGTCGTTTTCGCGTCTGAAGGGGCGTAAAAACGGCAAGGTGCGCGTGGCGGGGGCGCTAGAAAGACGCAAATTTTGCCCAAAGAGGAATCGCCATGTCGGATGCATCAGTCATTTCACCCCGTCGCGCGCGCGGTGGCGGCGGGGCCGCACGGCGGGCCGAACGCACGGCGGTCAGCGTCGAAACGGCCAAGTATATCGAACGCAATATCCCCAACTATGAGGTCTTGACCGAAGAGGCCCTGCAGGTGATCGAGGCGAATGCCGAAACCGTGCTGGCCGAGATCGGGGTGAATTTCGTCGACAACCCCGCCGCACTTGATCTGTGGCGGGCTGCAGGGGCCGAGATTGACGGCGAACGCGTGCGCATCCCGCGCGGTCTGACGCGCAAGCTGTGTTCCACCGCGCCCTCCGAATACACCCAGCACGCGCGCAACCCCGAGCGTAACGTGGTCGTCGGCGGCAAGAACCTTGTGCTGGCCCCCGTCTATGGCCCCCCCTTCGTGCGCGACGCCGAAGGCGGGCGGCGTTACGCCACCATGGCCGATTTCGAAAAGTTCGTGAAACTGGGCTATATGTCCAAATGGCTGCACCATTCGGGCGGCACCGTCTGCGAACCCACCGATATTCCCGTCAACAAGCGGCACCTCGACATGCTGCTCGCGCATATGGTGCTGAGCGACAAGCCCTTCATGGGGTCCGTGACCGAACCCAGCCGCGCGCAGGACAGTATCGAGATGTGCGAGATCCTGTTTGGCGCGGATTTCGTGCGCGACCACACGGTGATGACGTCGCTGATCAACATCAACTCGCCGCTGACGTTTGATTCCGTGATGATGGGCGCGCTGGAAGTGTTTGCCAAACACAATCAGGCCAGCATCATCAGCCCGTTCATCGTGGGCGGCGCGATGGCGCC
>DAISXL010000170.1:0-5016 GCA_036825855.1 Yoonia sp. | reverse complement strand
TCCGCATCGACCAGCCCGTCACCCAGCACCATATAGCCGCCGCATTCGCCATAGATTGTGGCCTGCGACTGCCGCAGGCTGTCCATGAACCGCGTGTTCGCCGCGATCCGGCCTGCGTGCAATTCGGGATAGCCTCCGGGCAAGTAGATAAAATCAGCCTCCGGCACCGGATCATCGGCGAGAGGCGAGAAAAACATCAGCTCTGCGCCGCCTGTGCGCCAGTCGTCGAGCAAATGCGGATAGGCGAAGGCGAAAGCGGCGTCGCGGGCGATGGCGATGCGTTGGGCGGGGGGGGACATGCGGGGCGAGGCCCCGGCGCGAGGCCGGGGCGTGTCGAGTGTTTGCAGCGCGGTCAGGTCCAGATGATGGGTCATCAGGTCGGCGGCGCGGTCAAGGAACGCTTCCAGATCAGGGCGTTCCTGTGCCTGCACCAGCCCCAGATGTCGCGATCCCAGATGAAGCGCAGGATCGCGCGGCAAAGCTCCGAAGACCGTCACATCCTGCAAGGCGGCGCGCAGCATCGCCTCGTGCCGGGGCGAGCCCACATTGTTCAGGATCACGCCTGCGACCTGCAGATCAGGGTCATAGCGCATGAACCCCTGCGCCAGCGCGCCCACCGACCCGGCCATGCGGCCTGCGTCGATGACCAGCACGACGGGCAGGGCCATGATCTTGGCCAGATCGGCGCTGGAGCCTTTGCCCGCAGGCGGCGCGCCGTCGAACAGACCCATCGCGCCTTCGACGATCAGCGGGCCGGTGCCTGCCAGCGCCTTGACCCGGTCGGGCGTCATCGCCCAAGCGTCGAGGTTCACGCAAGGCCCGCCCGAGGCGGCGGCATGGAACGCAGGATCGATATAATCCGGGCCGGATTTGGCGCTGCGGATGGTCTGCGTCCGGCTGAAGGCGCGCAACAGGCCCAACGTCACCGTGGTTTTGCCGCTGCCCGAGGCGGGGGCGCTGATCAGAAAGCGCATAAGTCCCTCCGGGACGCCTCCGGCGGGAGTATTTTTGGAAAAAAGAAGAGGGGCATCAGGCCGATTCGGCGGCACGCCCCCGGCCCAGCGGGTCGAGGTTGCGCGGTGGCTCGCCCGCCGCCATGCCTTGCCAGTCGAGAACCTGCCGCATCAGCACCGACTGGCCGACACAGATGATCGCGGGCGGTTCCAGATTGGCGGCGGCGATGTCATCCACGATGGTGCCGAGCGTGGTTTCCAGCACGCGCTGGTCCTGCGTTGTGGCTGTGGTCACGACGGCCACGGGTTCGTGCAGGCTCCGGCCAGCGGCGATCAGATGGCCTGCGATCTGGGCGATGTGTTTCATCCCCATATAGATCACGATCACCTGTGATCCTTTTGAAATGCTTGTCCAATCGAGGTTGCCGGGCGTGTTGCCGGACTGGTCGTGGCCGGTCACGAAGGTCACCGACTGGTTCACGTCGCGGTGCGTGACGGGGATGCCCGCATAGGCGAGCCCGCCGATGCCCGCACTGATGCCGGGGATAATACGGATCGGCACGCCGTGTTGTACCAGCGTCTGCGCCTCTTCGCCGCCGCGCCCGAAGACGAACGGATCGCCGCCTTTGAGCCGCAGCACCCGTTTGCCCGCGCGGGCCAGATCGACAAGCCGCAGCGAGATGTCGCGCTGTTTGGCGGACGGTTTGCCGCCGCGTTTGCCGGCATAGATCCGTTCGGCCTGGGGTGCCCAGTCAAGGATGCCCTCCTGCACCAGCGCGTCATAGATCACCACATCGGCCTGCCGCAGCGCGTTGAGCGCATGCAGCGTCAGCAGCCCCGGATCGCCCGGACCAGCCCCGCAGAGCCAGACCCAGCCGGGCTGCATCACGGGCCAGTCATGGCCGGGAAGGGGGATCGTGCTGTCCATCCCCCGCTTATGCCGCGATTTGGCGGGCAGGGAAAGCGGTGTTGCGACCTGCGATTGCCGATTGCCGTCATCCGCAGCCCTGCCTATCGTCGCGGCGATGACACGCAAACCCCAGACCGAATTGCGCCGTGGCTGGACCACGGGCGCCTGTGCGACGGCGGCCACCAAGGCGGCGCTGGTCCGGCTCTGGGGCGGGGTATTCCCGCGCGACGTGACAATCACCCTGCCCAAAGGCGAGACGCCGACATTCCCGCTGGCTTTGGCCGAGGCGGGCGACGGCTGGGCCCGTGTCGGGATCACCAAGGATGCGGGCGATGATCCTGACGTGACGCATGGCGCGCTGATCGTTGTGCGGGTCAGTGCGTCGGATGGCGGCGTCGTTTTCCGTGCGGGGGAGGGTGTCGGAATGGTGACGCGGGCCGGATTGCCGATTGCCTTGGGCGAGCCTGCGATCAACCCCGTGCCGCGCCAGATGATGACGGATGTCGTGGGCGAGATGGCGGCGCTGTACGGGCTAAGCGCTGATATCGTGATCGAAATCTCGGTGCCGGGCGGAGCAGAGCTGGCGCTGAAAACATGGAACCCCCGTCTGGGGATCGCGGGGGGTCTGTCGATCCTTGGCACCACGGGGATCGTGCGTCCGTTTTCCTGCGCTGCCTGGATCGCGTCGATCCATCGCGGCATCGATGTGGCGCGGGCAGGCGGGCTGACCCATGTCGCGGGCTGCACGGGGGCGACGTCCGAACGCGTGGTGCAGGCGATCCATGGCCTGCCGGATCATGCCATGCTGGATATGGGCGATTTTGCGGGCGGGATGCTGAAATATCTGGCGAAACATCCCATCCCGCGCGTCACGATTGGCGGCGGGATCGGCAAGATCACCAAGCTTGCGCAAGGCGCAATGGACCTGCATTCGGCGCGGTCACAGGTCGATTTTGCGCAGCTGGCGCGGATGATGGATGATCCGAGGCTGGCGAGCGCCAATACCGCGCTTGAGGCGTATCAGATCGCGGGTGCGCCGCTGGCGCAGGCGGTGGCCGATGCGGCTTTGGCGCAGGTCCATCGGCGGTTTGCGGGCATGAGTTTCGATATCGTCGTGATCGACCGCGCGGGAGCGGTGCTCGCGAGGGCGGGGGCATGACGCTTTTGCTGCTGGCAGGCACGGCAGAGGCGCGTGCGATTGCCACCGCGGTGCAGGGGCACGATGTCATCGCCTCGCTTGCGGGGGCGACACGGGATCCGGCGGCGCTGCCGGTGGCGACACATCTGGGCGGGTTCGGTGGTGCGCAGGGCTTTCGCGATTTTCTGATCGCGCATCACATCCATGCCGTGCTGGATGCGACCCATCCGTATGCCGCGAGGATCACGCAGCGCTCTGCCACCATATGCGCCGAACTGGGCCTGCCATTCTGCCAGCTCTTGCGCCCGCCTTGGGTGGCCGGGCCGGGCGATCTGTGGACCGAGATCGCCAGCGAGGCGGAGGCCGCCAGACATATCCCGCAAGGGGCGACGGTTTTTCTTGGCACCGGACGCCAGACGCTCGATGGCTTCGCCAACCTGACGGGGCGGCGTGTGATCTGCCGCCAGATCGATCCGCCCGAGGGGCCGGTTCCCTTTGCAGGCGGTGAATTTCTGGTCGGGCGTCCGCCGTTTTCGGTGCAGGATGAAATCGCGCTGTTCCGGCGGCTGGGTGTGGACTGGCTGGTCGTGAAGAACGCAGGCGGGCAGGCGAGTGCGACCAAACTGGTCGCTGCGCGCGACCTGCGCATCCCGGTGCTGATGGTCGCGCGCCCCGCTGTCGGGAACTGGCCGCAGGTTCCCAGCGTTGCGGACGCCTTGGCATGGGTGGCGGGGCTATGACCATGCGGGTCATCACATCGGACGCGTGCATCCTTGAAGGTGCCGAACATCTCGCGCGGATCGAGCCGCGCTTTGCCGCGATCATTCCTGACCTGCACCCTTTGCCCCTTCGGCTCAGACCGGACGGCTTTGGAGCCTTGCTGAGCGCGATCGTCAGCCAGCAGGTCAGCGTGGCCTCGGCGAATGCGATCATGGGGCGACTTGTGGCGGCGGGCATGGATGACCCGCGCGCCGTTGCCGCCGCCAGTGCCGATGACCTGCGTGCCTTGGGCCTGAGTGGGCAGAAAGCGCGCTATGCCAAGGCGCTGGCGCTGGCGGGTCTCGATTATCCGGGGCTGCACGATCTGCCCACCGACGCGGTGATCGCGCAGCTGACGCAGGTGACAGGCATCGGCGTCTGGACGGCGGAAATCTATGCCATGTTCTCGCTCGGGCGCGCCGATGTCTTTGCCCCCGGCGATCTGGCCCTGCAAGAGGCGGCGCGCGTGATCTTCGATCTGCCCGAACGCCCCCGCGACAAGGCCCTGCGCGCGATGGCAGAATCCTGGGCACCGTGGCGGTCGGTTGCGGCACGGATCATGTGGGCCTATTACGCGACCATCAAGCAACGGGAAGGGATCAGATGACACGGGCACTTCAGGCGCAGCGGCGCGAACCGCAATCGGGCGAGACGCAATCCTGCGTCATCTTCCTGCATGGCTATGGCGCGAATGGCGCGGACCTGATCGGGCTGGCCGATCCTTTGGCCGACCACATGCCCGACACGCTGTTTCTGGCCCCCGACGCGCCCGAAGGCTGTGCCGGTGCGCCGATGGGCTATCAGTGGTTCCCGATCCCCTGGATCGACGGGTCGAGCGAGGAAGAAAGCCAGGCCGGATTGCAACGCGCCGCCGATGATCTCGATGCCTTCCTTGACGGGGTGATGGTGGACGAGGACCTTTTGCCCGAACAGGTGATCGTGCTGGGCTTCAGCCAGGGCACGATGATGGCGCTGCATGTCGCCCCCCGCCGCGAGGATGCGGTCGCGGGCATCGTCGCGTTTTCGGGGCGGCTGTTGCTGCCGGAACTGCTGGCCGACGAGGCGCTGTGCCGCCCGCCTGTCCTGCTGATCCACGGCGATCAGGATGACGTGGTGCCGCCACAGTCCCTGCCGATGGCGGCAGAGGCCTTGCAACAGGCCGGCTGGACCGAGGTTTATGCCCATGTGATGAAAGGCACCGCCCACGGCATCGCCCCCGACGGGCTGCAAGTGGCGCTGGCCTTCATGCGCGACCG
>DAISXL010000169.1:0-5026 GCA_036825855.1 Yoonia sp. | reverse complement strand
CTTGCCCCATTTGCGCTGGTCCATCTTGTTGGCGCGGCTGAAGGCCTCGGCGGCAAAGCGTTTGTAGTCGATCATCCGCGCCTCTTGCAGCTGCGGGGTGTCGACCAGACGGATGTTCAGCCCGCCTTCGGGCAGGGCCATGTCGGGAATGACGAAATCGGCGCGGAACGGATCGGCATCGACGACGGATGTGACCTCGATCGTGTCCTTCATCGTCTTGAGCCCGACCCAGACCCCCGCATAACGCGACAAGGCCCAGGCATAGAGGCCGTAATCCAGGATTTCCTGCACGCCCGCAGGGGACACAATCGGCATATAGGCATCCACCATCGCCCAGTCGGACTGGTGCAAAGTGGTCGAGCTTTCCCCGGTATGATCATCCCCCATCGCCATGATGACACCGCCATGGGGGCTGGTGCCCGCCATATTGGCATGGCGCATCACATCGCCCGAGCGGTCCACGCCGGGGCCTTTGCCGTACCAGAGGCCGAAGACGCCGTCATATTTGCCTTCACCGCGCAGTTCGGCCTGCTGGCTGCCCCACAGGGCGGTCGCGGCCAGATCCTCGTTCAGGCCAAGCTGGAAGACGATGTCGGCAGGGTCCAGCACATTCTTGGCGCGCATCATCTGCTGGTCGACCGCCCCCAAAGGCGATCCGCGATAGCCCGTCACGTAACCCGCCGTATTCAGCCCGGCCCGCGCATCCCGCGCCTTTTGCATCAGCATCAGCCGCACCAGCGCCTGCGTCCCGTTCAGCAGGACCGGCGACTTGTCCAGATCGTAACGGTCGTTGAGTGTGATTTCATGGCGGCTCATCTGACACCCTCCCAAGCGCTGATGGAACCAGTATAGGTCATAATTGCTGACCTACAAAGAACAAAATGCCGCGTAAGAAAGTTTGCAACCTTTTGCTGCGATAGCGTAATGAAGATGAAATGCGAGCGGTAACAGCAGCAATGAAAGCGCAGGATGGACTGGGACAAGCTAAGAATCTTTCACGCCGTCGCTGACGCAGGGTCGCTGACCCATGCGGGCGATACGCTGCATCTGTCGCAATCGGCCGTCAGCCGCCAGATCCGCGCGCTGGAAGAAACGCTGAACACCACCCTGTTCCATCGCCATGCGCGGGGGCTGATTCTGACCGAGCAGGGCGAGTTGCTGTTCGATGCGACCAAGTCGATGAACAAGCGGCTTGAAACGGCCTCCGCCCGCATCCGCGACAGCGAGGAGGAGGTGTTCGGCGATCTGCGCGTGACGACGACAACGGGGTTCGGCACGCTGTGGTTGGCACCGCGCCTGCCCAAACTGTTCGAAGCCTATCCCGATCTGAAAATCGACCTGATGCTCGAAGAACGCGTGCTGGACCTGCCCATGCGCGAGGCTGACGTCGCGATCCGCATGAAGGAACCGTCGCAGGCCGACCTGATCCGCAAACGGCTGATGTCCGTGCGGATGCGGCTTTATGCGTCGCCCTCCTATCTGGAAATGAACGGCACCCCCGAAAGCCTGCCCGACCTGTCGGATCACCGTCTGGTCTGCCAAAGCCTGAATTCGATCCAGGTTTCGGCGGGGGCCACGCTGGTCCAGCACCTGCTGACCAGCGACATCCAGCATCTGTTTACCGTGAACAACTATTTCGGCGTGCTGCAAGGTGTGCTGAACAATATCGGGATCGGCGTCCTGCCCGACTACGTGATCGAGGATTTTCCCGATCTTGTGCGCGTTCTGTGCGAACTTGAAAGCGGCGAAGTGCCCGTGTTCCTTGCCTATCCCGAGGAATTGCGCCAGTCCAAACGGATCGCTGCCTTCCGCGATTTCGTGCAGGACGAGATTTTCGCGCATCGGCGCAAGATCCGCGAGACCGTGCCGCAGTAACGGACGCATGGCTGCGGACTCGTTCCCATTTCGTGAAAATTTGAATGAATTTTGGTGAAATTCCGAACGGCCTTGCAGGGCGTTCGTTTACCTATTATTCATAAATTTCAAACACATGAGATCACTTACCAGACCGCTTCGCTACCCGACAGCGCAGCCGATCTTCCCGCCAACATGTTTACCAATGTCTTAATGAAGACCTCCCCAGCTTGGGTGAGACAGGCTATTGCTCGACACAGACGCCTTGCGGGGCGCTATGTTGATGTAGCGAGTGTGACAGATGGTCGTGTTGAAAATCGCCGTCATGGCTTTGGCCGTGGCTTTCGGAACGGGTGCGCGCGCCTATGACTTGATCCCGGACAGGGCCACGATGCCTTTGGCCACAAATCACGTCAATAGCGCCGCCCGGGACCGGCTGAACGAAACCAATCCCGGCCTTGCCTTGACATGGGACACAGCCCTTGCCGATGTGACGGTCGGCGTGGTGCGCAACAGCTTTTCCGACCCCGCCCCTTTTCTCACGCTGTCACGCGACCTGTGGCGCGGCGATACCTGCAGCGCGGCAGCCTTTATCGGCACGGCGCATTATCCGTCGCTGCGCAATCGCACCAGCTATGACGTGGACGGCTGGATCCCATTGGGCGGATTGCATCTTGAATGCGGCTACGGCTTTGTCCAGATCATGCCCGGCAGCAGCATCATGGAAAAGGCCCCCGGCAAAGACCACGCCGACGCCATCCTTGTTTTCGGTCTTGCCTTCGATCTGGCAGAGTAAAGAGCCATGCATGCAACACATACCGGCAATGCATCGACGGCAGCAGATTTTTTCTTGAGCGATCAAAAAATGCGCCCTATTTATACTGCGACGGCGCTGCTGCGTAATCGCACGGCACCTTCATCTCCCTGTTGGACTTCGCCGGGCCTCGTGCCCGGCTTTTTTTTGCCTGCCGTCCGGCATGGGGCCGAAAGGTTGATCGGGACCTGCCTTTTTGTCGGAAAATCATGGCGTTAACTGATCTGACAGCGCCTCACCTTCAAGCCGCGACGCGGAACACAATCTGGACTTGCAGAAAGCGTGGGGTGCAATCACCCAAGGGCGAATCGCGCTGAACTTGGTTTCCGAACAATTCAGGGGCAATTTCCCTCTTCGTTGACGGATCAAGAACAACCCACCCACAAACGACAGATGACTACGCGCCTTTGCACGGTTTTGTGAAGTCGGTGATCCGGCGCGCGGGGTCGTTTTGCATC
The DNA here is from genome assembly GCA_036825855.1 of Yoonia sp. Classification (GTDB taxonomy): domain Bacteria; phylum Pseudomonadota; class Alphaproteobacteria; order Rhodobacterales; family Rhodobacteraceae; genus Yoonia. The sequence continues at coordinate 1,900 of DAISXL010000169.1, read as the reverse complement.
GCGCTGAAAACAATCATGTTTTCATACAGATCGCGCCTGCGTTGCAAAGCCCCCTGATCGCAAATAACGGCCTTGCACAACCAGAGGATTAAATTTCTTTTGGCCCTCCGCCTGCCCCGTCATAGCATCACCCTGCGGGGTCGTCTGTGGTGGGACTGGCGCCGCCCGTGCAACGCAACCTTTTTCAACAGGTAGTCCCATGCACAAAACTCACAATAAAATCGTTATTGCCGCCATCGTCGCGTGCTTTCCCCTGTCGTCCGCTTGGGCCGAGGGCCTTGGCCTCTCGGTCAACCTTGGCGGTATCTCGGCAGGCGTCAACGTCGGAGGCGGCGCGCTCGCCTCGGCGAATGTCGGGATCGGAAAGTCACACGGTGTTTCGGCCGGTGTCAGTATCGGCGGATCGTCGGGTGGCGGAGATACGGGCGGCAGCGGGTCGGACGGCGGCGGGTCTGGTAGCGACGGCGGCAGCGGCGGCAATCAAGACAACCGCCCCGACACCGACACGGCCATGCGCGACGACCGCAGCAGTCCTGCCCTGCGCGGCGCGCCGGTCATGGTCCCTGCGCAGGGTCTGGCCGCTGGCACAATCATCGGCACCACGGTCTGGACCAGCGACAACGTCCTCGTCGGCGTGATCACCGAAACCCGCCCCGGCCCCGACGACAAGCTGATGCTGAGCGTCGAGATCGTGGACGGTTTCGGCATTTCACAGGATGTCGTCATCTTCCAGATGACCACCCAAGCGGTGACGGACGGTCGTCTGACACTGAACCTGCGGCGCACCGACCTGATCGACCGGTTGGCCTGATCGCCTGCGTTTTGCGTCTTTAACCCCTCGGTCCACGCCTGTATGACAAGCGCAGGACCGAGGGGACATCATGACAGAGCCAGCCATTACGCCCGATCTCATCGCAGCCCACGGGCTGAAGCCGGATGAATACCAGCGCATCCTCGACATTATCGGACGCACGCCCAGCTTTACCGAACTGGGGATCTTCTCGGCGATGTGGAACGAACATTGTTCCTACAAATCCTCCAAGAAATGGCTGCGCACGCTGCATACCACCGGCCCTCAGGTGATCTGCGGCCCCGGCGAAAATGCGGGCGTCGTCGATATCGGTGACGGGCAAGCGGTGGTGTTCAAAATGGAAAGCCATAACCACCCCAGCTATATTGAACCCTATCAGGGGGCGGCGACCGGCGTGGGGGGTATCCTGCGCGATGTCTTCACCATGGGCGCGCGCCCGATTGCCGCGATGAATGCGCTGTCCTTCGGCGAACCGTCCCACCCCAAGACGCGGCAACTGGTCAACGGCGTCGTGGCCGGTGTCGGCGGTTACGGCAATGCTTTCGGCGTGCCGACCGTGGGCGGTGAAGTGCGGTTCCATCCCGCCTATAACGGCAACTGTCTTGTGAACGCTTTTGCCGCGGGTCTGGCCGATGCGGACAAGATTTTCTATTCCGCCGCATCCGGCGTGGGCATGCCCGTCGTTTACCTCGGTGCCAAGACAGGCCGCGACGGTGTCGGCGGTGCGACCATGGCCAGCGCCGAATTCGACGACAGCATCGAGGAAAAGCGCCCCACCGTGCAGGTGGGCGACCCGTTCACCGAAAAGCGCCTGATGGAAGCGACCTTGGAACTGATGGCCACGGGCGCCGTGATTTCCATTCAGGACATGGGGGCTGCTGGCCTGACCTGTTCGGCCGTGGAAATGGGCGACAAAGGCGGGCTTGGTGTGCGATTGAACCTTGATGCCGTCCCGCAGCGCGAAACCGGCATGACCGCCTATGAGATGATGCTGTCGGAAAGCCAGGAACGCATGCTGATGGTCCTGCGCCCCGAACTCGAAGCCGAAGCGCGCGCCGTTTTCGTCAAATGGGACCTCGATTTCGCCAT
>DAISXL010000168.1:2095-5068 GCA_036825855.1 Yoonia sp. | reverse complement strand
TGGGCGCAGGTGCCTTTGATGGCAGGGGCGGCAGCCTTGTCGGCGAAAGGCGTGCGTTCGACGCTGTTCGCCGACAATCAGGCGGGCGTTGGCGTCGTCGGCGGCGCGGTGCCTGATCTGGCCTATGATCCCCAGACGGCGGGAGGCTTGCTTGCGGCGGTCGCTGCCGATAGCGCTGATGATCTGCTGCGCGAACTGACCGGGGCGGGCTACACCGCCGCCATCATCGGGCAGATCACCGAAGGGTCAGAGATCAGCCTGCGCTGACCAGCGGCAGGATCGCTGCCACCAGCCGGTCCTGCCCTGCATCGTCCAGCGTGTCGCTCTGGAGATCGGCAAGCACGTCATCTGCGGCCACTTTCCGCGATTTCGCATAGGCCGGGTCGTAATGCTGGTCCATCAGCGCACCGGCGAACCCTGTCAAATCGCCCGCGCGCAGCAGGCTCAACCAGCCATCGACCACCTCATGCCCACGGACATAGCGCAGCGGCGTCAGCCTTCGTGCGATATCCTCGGGATCAGCGGCGATATCGGCATAGGCCTGCGCCAGATAGGCGGCCCGCGCAGCAAGCGGCGCCCGTACGGTGATCCGCTTGGAGGCACACATCGCGGCCCAGAGGACAGGCGGGATGATCAGACGGCCGATCTTGCTGCTTTCCGCCTCGATCAGGACAGGGCGCGCGGGGTCCAGCCGGTGCAACGCCAAGGCCAGCCGCGTCTCGAAGGCGCGTTGCGAGGGCTGGCCCTGATCGCTGCCGCCCAAGAGCGACCCGCGATGGTTGGCCATGGCTTCAAGGTCAATGACCTGCACGCCCTGCGCAGCAAGCCGTGCCAGCAGGGCCGTTTTCGCGGTGCCTGTGTTGCCGTCCAGCAAGATGATCCGGTGCGGCAAGGGGTCTTCGTAAACGGCCCTGTTCACCAGCCGCCGGAATGTCTGGTAGCCGCCTTGCACCGTCTCGGCCCGCCAGCCGATCTGGGACAGGATCGAAGCGAAAGACCCCGACCTTTGCCCGCCGCGCCAACAATAGACCAAGGGCCGCCAGCCACCGTCCTTGTCCGCCATCGCCTGCGCGATGTGGTCGGCCACATTGCGCGCGACTAATGATGCGCCCAGTTTGCGCGCCTCGAAGGGGCTGATCTGCTTATAGATCGTGCCGACCTTTGCGCGTTCGGCGTTAGACAGGGCGGGCAGGTTGATCGCACCCGGAATATGATCCAGCGCGAATTCTGCAGGCGAGCGTACGTCGATCACGGTGTCAAAACCGTGGTTCAGAAGATCACCGAGGGACTGGAAATTGCGCGCCATTCCGCCTTCTATCGTGACGGGCACTGGCGCGAAAGGTCCCCCGCGCGGCATTGTCACCGCACGGGGGCAGAGGATCAGATTTCAAACCGCAGGGGTTTGACCTGCTTGAACTTGCCGGTTGCTTCCAGCTCGGCAATCGCCTTGGCGGGCAGGGGCTCGTCGAGATAGAGCAGCGCGATCGCTTCGCCTTTGGCCTCGGCGCGGCCAAGGGTGAAGTTGGCGATGTTCACGTCATTCGCGCCAAGGATGCTGCCCAGCACACCGATGATGCCCGGCACGTCGTTGTTGGTGGTATAGACCATGTTTTCCCCGACCTCGGCGTCGATGTTGATGCCCTTGATCTGGATGAACCGTGGCTTGCCATCGTTGAACACTGTCCCTGCGATGGACCGCTCGCGGCTTTCAGTAACGACAGTGACCTTGATATAGCCTTCAAACCCACCCGACTGGTCCTGCTTGGTGGTCGAGATCTTCACGCCGCGTTCCTTGGCGATCACGGGTGCGGAAACCATGTTCACGTCGGGGTTCGTGGCCTTCATGATGCCCGCGACGGTCGAGGCGGTCAGCGCCTTGAGGTTCATTTCGGACGCAGAGCCGTCGAACAGGATATTGATCGCGACGATGGGTTCATCCGTCATCTGGCCGATGAAGTTACCCAGATGGCCGGACAATTTGATCCACGGCCCCATGATCTTGGCTTCTTCTGCCGTGACCGAGGGCATGTTCAGCGCGTTGCTGACAGCGCCTGTCAGCAGGTAATCCGACATCTGTTCGGCGACCTGCAGGGCCACGTTTTCCTGCGCCTCGGTGGTGGCGGCCCCCAGATGCGGGGTCACGACGACATTGGGCAGGTTGAACAGCGGGCTGTCTGTAGCGGGTTCCACGGCGAACACGTCGAATGCGGCGCCGGCGACATGGCCTGCCTTCAGCGCGTCGGCCAAAGCCTCTTCATCGACCAGACCGCCACGGGCGCAGTTCACGATGCGCACGCCTTTTTTCAGCTTGGCGATGTTTTCGCGCGACAGGATGTTCTTGGTCTGCTCGGTCAAGGGCACATGCATGGTGATGAAATCGGCGCGTGCGAGCAGGTCGTCGAGGTCGACCTTTTCGACGCCGAGTTCGGTGGCGCGATCCTCGGACAGGAAGGGGTCATAGGCCACAACCTTCATCCGCAGACCCAGCGCGCGGTCGATCACGATGGACCCGATATTGCCCGCGCCGATGACGCCCAGCGTCTTGGCGGTCAGTTCCACGCCCATGAAACGGGACTTTTCCCATTTGCCGGCATGGGTCGATGCGTTCGCCTCGGGGATCTGGCGTGCGACGGCCATCATCAGGGAAATCGCATGTTCGGCGGTCGTGATCGAATTGCCGAAAGGGGTGTTCATCACGATGATGCCCTTTTTCGACGCGGCGGGGATATCGACGTTGTCGACACCGATCCCCGCACGGCCGATCACCTTGAGGTTGGTGGCGGCGGCGATGATCTTTTCGGTCGCCTTGGTCGCGGACCGGATCGCCAGACCGTCGTAATTGCCGATGATTTCGAGCAGCTTTTCCTTGTCCTTGCCAAGGTTGGGCTGGAAATCCACGTCAACGCCGCGGTCGCGGAAGATCTGCACGGCGGCTTCGGAAAGTTCGTCAGAGATGAGTACTTTGGGTGCCAT
>DAISXL010000168.1:0-1995 GCA_036825855.1 Yoonia sp. | reverse complement strand
AGCCGCTTGGCGACAGCCTTGGCAAAGGCTTCGCCGTCGGTGATGCGCGGATCGGTGAATTTCAGGCAGACCGATGTGTTCGACCGCGTTGCCGGATCAACGGCGAGATTGTCGATCCAATCATGCGCGGCGCAGAAATTCCAGATCGCGCGGGCATTGGCATTGGCGCGATGGATCAGCGCATCCAGCCCGCCGATGGACCGGCCCCATTTCAGCGCGACAAGGTAATCCTCGACCGCGAGCATGGAGGGCGTGTTGATCGTCTCGCCTTTGAAGATGCCTTCGATCAGCTTGCCTTTGGAGGTGAGGCGGAAAATCTTGGGCAGGGGCCAGGCGGGCGTGTAGCTTTCCAGCCGTTCCACCGCGCGCGGGCTCAGGATCAGCATGCCATGCGCGCCTTCGCCACCCATCACCTTTTGCCAGCTGAAGGTGGTGACATCGAGCTTGTCCCACGGCAGGTCCTGCGCAAAGGCGGCGGATGTCGCATCACAGAGCGTCAGGCCCGCACGATCACCGGGGATCATGTCGCCATGCGGCATCCGCACGCCTGATGTGGTGCCGTTCCATGTAAAGCAGACATCGTGGTCATAGTTCAGCGCCGCCATATCGACGATTTCACCATAGGGTGCTTCATGCACGGTGGCGGGGATTTTCAGCTGCTTGATCACATCGGTGACCCAGCCTGCGCCGAAACTTTCCCAAGCGACCATTTCGACATGGCGTTCGCCCAGCAGCGACCACATCGCCATTTCATAGGCGCCGGTGTCAGAGGCAGGCACGATCCCGATGCGGTAATCGGCAGGCACGCCTAGAATCTCACGCGTCAGGTCAATCGCTTCGGCCAGTTTGGCCTTGCCGATGCTGGCACGGTGCGACCGGCCCAAGGGGGCGTCGCGCAGGGCGTCAAGTTTCCATGTGGGGGGTTTGGCGCAGGGGCCGGACGAAAAACGCGCGTTCACAGGCCGCGCGGTCGGTTTGGTCGTCACCATTGCTGGTATCCTCTCAGATATATGCCCTTCGTTGGGGAAGGGTGTCCCACCGCCGCAGATAGAGGGCGGCGCGCACTTTCACAATCCGGAAAATGCGGCTAGACCGCCGCTTGGCGCGCATTTTGCGACATCGCTGCCGCCGATCGGAAACCGCGCCCAAAAGGATGCTGCAAATGTTCATGGTAACCTTGCTTTCGAACCCCGTGCGGCGCGGGCTGGATGCGGCCCTTGTCGACAGCCTGCGCAATGCGCTGGGCGGTGGTGACGCGGTCTGGCTGGCCCCTGACGAGGCTGCCGAATTCGCCGTGCCCGTCATGCCCGGCAACCGCTGGGATATCTGGGCCGACCTGCAGGCGCAGGGCGTCGACATGGTGATCCAGCCCACGCGGAACCGCCGCAAGAAGATGCTGCTGGCCGATATGGACAGCACCATGATCCAGCAGGAATGCATCGACGAACTGGCGGACGAGGCCGGCGTGGGCGCGCATGTGGCAGGCATCACCGCGCGCGCGATGAACGGCGAGCTGGATTTCGAAGCTGCGCTGCTCGAACGCGTCGGCCTGCTGCGCGACCTGCCGGAGGCTGTGATCGCCCGGGTGCTGGCCAGCCGGATCACCTATATGCCGGGCGGTGCGGTGCTGGTCGCCACGATGAAGGCGCAGGGCGCTTATGCGGCGCTGGTATCGGGCGGGTTCACGGCCTTTACCGCGCAGGTCGCGGCCAGCTTGGGCTTCGACGAGAACCGCGCCAACACGCTGCTGGTGGCGGATGGCAAACTGACCGGCGATGTCGCGCGCCCCATTCTGGGCAAGGCCGCCAAGGTCGCAGCGCTGGAGGAGATCACCGCGCGGCTGGGGATCACCGAATCCGACGTGCTGGCGGTGGGCGACGGTGCCAATGATCTGGGCATGCTGGGACGTGCCGGGGCGGGCGTGGCGTTGCATGCGAAACCCGCCGTGCAGGCCCAATGCGATATCCGCATCAACCATGGTGATCTGACCGCGCT
>DAISXL010000167.1:0-5120 GCA_036825855.1 Yoonia sp. | reverse complement strand
AAATGTCCGATGCGGGCCAAGATGTCTGCATCCGGACCACCAGCGGCGATTGCGCCAGAACGGCAGGTGCGCTCAGCGCTGCACCGGCGGCGACTGTTCCTCCCAGGGCGCCTTTACTCAAGAATGACCGACGCGACAGCGCGCTCGTGGCCTTCGGAGCCGATTTCTCTGTCATTGTATCCTCCCAGATATGTTTCGCTGCCAAAAGACACCGAGGTGGTCAGGATTACTCACCAATTTTTCAAAAGCAAGCATTCAAGCGACGTGGGGGCAGGCGTTTGCGCTAACACGGCGTGAATCTGCGCCAATGCACAACCGCAAGGCGTTCGGCATCGCGTGATCAGACCAGGCGGTCGCCGGGCGCACCGCCGCTGAAAAAGGAATCAAGGTTATCAAGGGCGCGAAACCCCATCGCGTCTCGCGTCTCGAAGGTGGCCGATCCGATATGCGGCAGCATGAACACGTTATCGAGCTGCGCAAGTTCGGGGTTGCCGCCCGGTTCGGTGCGGAACACATCGAGACCCGCCGCAAACAACCGCCCGCTTTTCAGCGCGGTGACCAGCGCATCCTCGTCCATCAGCGCGCCGCGGGCGGTGTTCACAAGGATCGCCCCCTGCGGCATCAGCGCGATGGTGCGGGCATTGATCAGGCCGGTCGTGTCCGGCGTAGCGGGACAATGCAGCGACAGCACGTCCGACACGGACAGCAGGCTGTCGACGGTGGCATGAAAGACCGCGCCTTTTTCCTTGTCGGGGCTCAGGCGGGTGCGGTTGTGATAATGGATTTCCATGCCGAACCCGCGCGCGCGGTCGGCGGTGATCTGGCCGACGCGGCCCATGCCCAGCACGCCGAAGCGGCGGCCTGTCACCTGCCGCCCCACCATGAAAGCGGGTGACCAGAAATTCCAGCGCCCTTCGCGCACCATCCGGTCGCCTTCGGACCCGCGCCTTGCCGCCCCCAGCATGCAAAGCATCGCGATCTCGGCGGTGGCGTCCGACAGAACGTCGGGCGTGTTGGTCACAACGATCCCGCGCGCCTTGGCTGCTGCCAGATCGACGTGATCGACGCCAACGGAATGGTTGGCGATGATCTTCAACCGTTGCGGCAGGGATGCGATGACATCGGCGCTGAAATGTTCGGAATGGCAGGGCAGGACGGCATCGACATGCTGACAGGCGGCAATCAGCTCGTCGCGGCTGAACACATGGTCATCCGCATTCAGGATCACGTCATAGGTCGTGCGCGCACGCTCCAGAACGGCGGGGGCCAGTTTGCGCGGGATCAGCAGGGTGGGTTTAGTCATGGGCTTTGCTTTCTTTGTGGTCACGCCAATGAGAGCGGAACCAAACCCGAAAAGAAAGCCTGCAAAACAAAAGGCCGGGCAAATGCCCGGCCTTTCGTCGTCACATAAAGCGCCGGATCAGTCCGCGCCGGACCATTCGGGCATGTTCTCGAACTCTTCCTCGGTCATCGTGGTATAGGCCCGCATCGTATCGGTCAGGCCACCTTCGTCGCGTGCGAACTGCAGGTCGTCAAAGGAGATGGCCACGGCACGCGCGCCGATCCCCAGAAAACCACCCACATCGACGATGACTTCACCAACCTGACCGTCTTGGGTCAGAACGATATCGTCAATGGTGCCGACGCTGTTGTCCTCGGCGTCATGGATATCGGTGCCGATCAGGTCCTCTGCCGTCAGCGCGGCACGGTCTGTGTCGGACAGATAGGTGTCATCCCCCATCGCCATCGTATCATCCGCAGGGTCGACGGTTGTTGTTTCTTCAGCAACCAGTGGCGCCTGTGCGCCTTCCTGCACCAGATCGTCGGTGCCCGTCGCAGGGGATGTATCCTGCGCGGTTGTCGGCGCCATCGGCGCGGTCGACTCGTCGGTGGCCATGTCATCGGTCACAACTGGTGTGCCACCTGCCGACTGGAACGACCGGCCCTGTTCCATCATGCTGTCGCGGTCCATCTCGGGGCGCTGTTCCAGCTCGGCAGGGTTGCCGTTGTAAACGACAAAGAATTCTTCGTCGCTGCTGGTGTCGTTGATCAGCGTCAGCTCGTCCATCGTGAGGCTGATTTCACGTGCGCCGATCCCCAAAAAGCCGCCGATGTCCAGAACGACCGATTCGATATCGCCTTCGGCGGTGAAGATCACGTCATTCACCGACCCGAGGTTTTCCCAGTCGTCAGCAGGCGCATCGATGCCAGCCACGCCGGACTCTGTCATTGTGCCGTCAGCGGCAGTTCCGTCATCGGTGATCACGGCATCGCCGGTGCCTGCGCCTGCGACGCTGCTGCCATAGACCGTGCGGCCAATCATTTCATCGGCGCTGATCTGCAGGCCGTTCATGTCAAACGAGCCGGCCATCGTGTCGGTCTGTTCCATGGTGGCGCCATCGGTGGCGGTCGTGGTCTGTGCAAAGGCCGGCATTGCGGTCAGTGCGACAAGCGCGGTTGTTGCGAGAATACGTTTCATTGTGGTACTCCTTGGTCTTCATCCAGTGACGCCACAGGTGCATGGCGTCTTGTGTCGGATCAACCGCGGACCTCCCGGAAGGTTTCCGGCCAAGGTGCAAAAATACCTGCCCCGACCGGCGGAACATTGCCGGTCCGGTGGTGTTCGCGACGCGGGCGAACAGTCTGTGTGATCGCGTCTTCGTGAACGTACAAAGGGACTTGCGGAACTCTTGGCGGGTCCCGACAGTTGCCCTTCTGCAATCGGGACAGATCGTCGAGCCCGTAACGTCAACTGCGCGAAACCGTCCTGCGGCCTTGCCGAAACGGCGTTCTGCAACCGGCAAATCCGCCGCGCCACGGTACCGTAAGACATTGTTTGAAGTGATGGGCACAAAATGAACGAAATGACGCGCGTGCAAGGCAAAGCACTGGCCGGATCTTTGCAGACCGATGCAGCCGCCATCGACGATCTGACCGTGCTGATCACGGCAGAAGAGGCGTATCCCGCACTGGAACGGGCCGTCCTGCAAACACGTCGCAACATGACCGCCTGTTTTCGCATCTTTGATCTGACGACACGCCTGCGATCGTCCGAGGCGCAAAAGATCGGGTCGTCATGGTTCGACCTGCTGCTTGACGCTTTGCGCCGGGGTGTTGCGATCAGGTTGATCGTGTCCGATTTCGACCCTGTCGCGGCCGTGGACCTGCACCGGCTGGCCTGGCGGACGCAACGCCAGATCGCCGCCCTGCGCGAGGTGGCAGGCCTTGATGCGCAACTGTCTTTCACCGTGGCGCTGCATGACGCGCGCTGCGGGCTTTACCCGCGGATCGCGCTTTATCCTCTGGCGCGGCGCAAGATGCGCGAGATGGTCGCGCTTTGGTCGGGTATGTCCGCGTGGCAAAGGCTGCGCTTCCGCATGGAGGCGCCCGGTCTGCGCAAGCTCTGCCAGGTCAACCGCCATGACGAGCTGTATTTCCCGCAAGCGCTGTGTCACGTCCATCCTGCGACGCATCACCAGAAACTGGCGGTGTTTGACGACGAGCGGCTGTATATCGGCGGGCTTGACCTGAACGAACGCCGCTATGACACGACGGACCACAACCGTCCGGCCGAACAGACATGGCATGACGTGCAGGTTATGGTGACCGGACCCGTGGTCGCGGCTGCCAAGGCACATCTGGACAGTTTTCTGGATGTGACCGCCCGCAAGTCACGCCCTTTGCCGGGTGTCGCCGGTTTCGTGCGCACCCTGTCGCGGCGCAGGCAAAGCGCCCCGTTCCGGCTGGCGCCGCACACGGTCGTGGCCGAGATCGAAGCCCTCCATCTGCGCGCCATCGGGCAGTCGCAGCGGCTGATCTATCTGGAAACGCAATTCCTGCGGCATATGCCCATCGCGCGGGCGCTGGCCCGGCGCGCGCGGCAGGTGCCGGACCTGCAGCTGATCGTGGTTCTGCCCGCCGCCCCCGAGGATGTGGCCTTTTCCGACAATCCGGGTGTGGACAGCCGGTTCGGCGAACACCAGCAGGTCCGCGCGATCAACTGCCTGCGGCAGGCTTTCGGGCCGGACCGGCTTTTGCTGGCCTCGCCCGTGCAGCCGCGCGTCAGCAAAAGCGAAGATCGCGACGCACTGGAAGACGCGCCGCTGATCTATGTGCATTCCAAGGTTTCCGTCTTTGACGACAAGGTGGCAGTCGTATCATCCGCCAACCTCAACGGGCGCAGCATGCGCTGGGACAGCGAGGCAGGGCTGCATCTGACACGCAAGGATCATGTGGCGCAGGTGCGCACGCGGGTCATGGGTGTATGGTTGCCGCAGGGTGCGGAGCCGGCGTTTCTGGATGTGGACACCGCATTTGACCGCTGGAAATCGCTTGTCCGCAGCAACAGTGTGCTGCCGCCGCAGCACCGGCAAGGGTTTCTGGTGGAATACGATTCCGACCCCGCACGCGACATGGCGACCCCCGTGCCGGGCGTGCCGCCGGAAGTTGTCTAGGCGGACCCGCCGCTAGAGCAGGGGGCGGCGGATCGGGCGGTCGTCGCGTTCCAGTTCCGCGACATCGCAGAGCCGCCCGTAATCGTGGATCTGCAAGTGTCCGCCGCGCCATGTCGCCAGCTTTTCATCGCGCAGCTTGCGCAGCATCTTGTTGGTATGGACAATCGACATGCCCAAGGCGTCGGCCATGTCCTGCTGTTTGTAGGGCAGGGGCATCTTGTGATCCTTGCCCAGCTTCACCGCTTCGGCCCTGTCGTAGAGTCGCACCAATGCGCGTGCGATTCGGGCGATTCCCGTCATCCGGCCCAGAACGGCCAGACGTTCGCCCAGAAAATGTTCCTCGACCGCGGCCAGCCATGTCAGGTCAAAGGCGCGACCGGGCTGGTCGCGGAACAATTCCCACAGCCGTTTGCGGTCGAAAACGCACAGCACCATGTCCGACGTTGCCTCTACGGAATGCTGCATTTCCGTCATCACGCCAGCCTGCAGGCCGATGAAATCGCCGGGCATCACAAAGTTGATCACCTGCCGTTCGCCAGAGACCATCGTCTTGTAACGCAGGCCCATGCCGTCCAGCGCGGTATAAAGCTGCGGAGAGTTGGACCCTTCCATCATCAGGGTCGTGCCTGCGGCAATCTTCAACTCGCCTGATTTGAAGGACTGCAT
>DAISXL010000166.1:0-5172 GCA_036825855.1 Yoonia sp. | reverse complement strand
GTGTCGGTCTCAAACGACGAAAATTCGTCCAGCGACCCCTGTACCTTTGCAAAACCATAAAACGACGGCGAAAAATCGCGGGTGTATTCCAGCCCGTAGAACAGGCTTTCTTCATCGGTCACACCGTCGGAGGACCCGTAGGTGTAGCTCAACAGCAGTTGATAGCCGTTCACGCCCTGCACGTAGTTCAGGTCGGTGCCGATCCTGACACTTGTGTTTTCGGTGTTGCCGGAATTGAATTCACCGCGTGCGGCAATCGACCCTGTAAAGCCTTGCGGACGCCCTTCATTGCCGAAACGGTCAAGGTCGCGGTCGGCATCGTCTTCGATATCCTCGACCAGATCCTCGATCTGATCCTCGGCGACATTCGTGCCCGAAAACACGTTCTGAGCAAGGGTCATAGTGCCGAAAGACGTGATCACGGCGGCCCCGAGCAGGGGGCGAAAGTCGAATTTCATTGGGTTACTCTCCATTCTGTCGCAGTCCGTGACTGCTGGTAGGTAGAACTGGCTCTACAATGCCTTAACCGTCAGCCCGCCGGATTGTTTCATAATTTCGTCATTTATTTTGATCCGCGGAACTCTGCGGCGGCTGGCGTGTTCGCCCCGACAAGGAGAGCAGATGCAAAGTCCATTCGAAAAAGGCCAATCGGCCGATGACCCACGCGGTCGTCCGAGCGCGCGTTGGCGCGAGATTCTGTTGCGAGTCAAAGATTCTATCGCCGAAGACCATGTGTCCATCGTTGCAGCGGGTGTCGCTTTCTTCGGGCTGCTTGCGATTTTTCCGGCAATCGCCGCTTTGGTGTCCATCGCTGGATTGATCCTTGATCCGGCAACAATCCAATCCCAGCTTGCCACGTTGTCCGCCGCACTTCCCCCCGAGGCCGCGCAGATCGTCGCGGATCAGGCCCGCGATGTGGCCGGTGCCGGCAGCAGCATCGGGCTGGCCGCGGCGGGCGGTATCCTGATCGCGATTTACAGCGCGTCCCGCGGCATGAAGAGCCTGATGGAAGGCATGAACATCGCTTATGGCGAGGACGAGGACCGCGGATTCATCGCGCAGAACGTGACAGCACTGGCGCTGACGCTGTTTTTGATCGTCGGGGTGGTTGTGGCCTTTGTCGTGGTGCTGGCGGCGCCTGTGGTGCTGGGCTGGCTCGCTTTGTCGCAACTGGCCGATACCCTGATCTCGTGGGGGCGCTGGCCGTTTCTGGCGGTGCTGACGGTGTTCGGCCTGTCGGTTGTCTACCGCTATGGACCGTCGCGCCGCGACCCGGCATGGCGCTGGGTCAGCCCCGGTGCGGTGCTGGCGACCGTGGTCTGGCTTGTGGGGTCGGTTGCGTTTTCGGTCTATGTCACCAATTTCGGCGGCTATAACGAGACTTATGGCGCATTGGGCGGGGTGATCATCCTGCTGTTGTGGCTGTGGCTGTCGGGGTTCGTCGTCCTGCTCGGGGCAGAGCTGAACGCGGCCGTAGAACGTCAGACCGGACAGGGCGGCACCTCGCGCTAGCTGTCCGCTCCGGTTGCGTTCTGCGTCAGGGACCCGCTATCCTGACCGGACCCCCACAGGAGAGACGCGATGAGCTGGAACCCCGCCCTTGATCCCGATTGTCCTACAGGCGATGCGGTCGATTCCATCGAAACGGTGATCGTGCCGCGCGCCCGCGACATCGGCGGGTTCGAGGTGCGCCGCGCCTTGCCTGCACCGCGCCGCCAGATGGTCGGGCCGTTCATCTTTTTCGACCAGATGGGCCCGGCAGAATTCGTGACAGGGCAGGGGATCGACGTGCGCCCGCATCCGCATATCGGGTTGGCGACGGTGACCTATCTGCACAGCGGATCAATTCACCACCGCGACAGCCTCGGCACCGATCAATGGATCAATCCCGGCGCGGTTAACCTGATGGTCGCGGGTCACGGCATAACCCATTCCGAACGCACGGACGGTGCGGCACCACAGAGGCTGTTCGGCATCCAAAGCTGGATCGCCTTGCCCAAAGGTGCCGAGGACGGGGCCGCCGCCTTTGTCCACGCCGCTGCCGCCGACCTGCCCCTGCTGGAAGGCGAAGGCAAAGAGGTGCGCCTGATCCTTGGCGATGCGTATGGCGCCTCTGCCCCTGTCGCGACCCCGTCCGAGATGTTCTATCTTGATGCCATCCTGCAGCCACAGGCCGCGATCCCGCTGCCCGACAACCACGAGGATCGCGGCGCCTATCTGCTGCAAGGCAGTGTCGCCGTGGCAGGGCAGGTGTTCGAAGCAGGGCGCATGATGGTGTTCCGCCCCGGCGACCGCGTCAGCCTGAAAGCGGGTGCCGAGGGCGCGCGCGTCATGCTGCTGGGCGGGGCCACGCTGGAAGGGCCGCGCTATATCTGGTGGAACTTCGTCGCCTCCAGCAAGGAACGGATCGAGGACGCCAAGGAAGCCTGGCGCGCCGGTGACTGGCAGAACGGCCGGTTCCAGCTGCCGCCGCAGGATGATGCCGAATTCATCCCCCTGCCGGGCAGCTAGGTCATTTCAGGATCGACAGCAGGTTTGCGTAATCGTCCGTCCAGAGCCGGCCGCCATCATCCTCGAGCGGCTGCCAATCCGCCGCGCCTGTGAAGGCGGCCAGCACATCCATATCGCGCCCCATGACGACCACATCAGAGGCCGTGTGGGTCAGCTCTGCCGGATCGCCCCGGTCGTTGCGGACCATCGCGACAAGCCCGAGTTCTGCGGCGCTGCGCCCCAAGGGGCGGGAAATGTCGAAATACCTGTTCGAGATATGCAGAACGATCACCCCGTCGGGGGTCACGCGGTCGCGGTACAATGCGATCGCTTCGTTGGTGGTCAGATGGATCGGCACGGCATCGGATGAATAGGCGTCGATCACCAGCACATCGAAAGCGCGGTCATCCTGCTGTTCCAGCACGATCCGGGCATCGCCGATATGGGTCGGTGCGTCGGGCGCACAGGTGGACATGAAGGTGAACAGCGTCGTGTCCCGTGCGACACGGTCCACCATTGCGTCGATCTCGTAAAATTCCCAAGTCTGGCCGGGCTGTGCGAAACAGGCCAGCGCCCCCACGCCAAGCCCGACGATCCCCACGCGGTCCGCAGCCAGACCGCCGGGCGAGGCCATGATCTGCCCCATGGAGCCATCGGGGTGGTAATAGAACAGCGGCACAGGTCGGCCGTCAGGGCCGGTCTCGCCCAGACGCTGCGCGCCGTGGATCGTGGTGCCGTTCTTGTAGAGACGCAGATCGTCGAAGTCCTGCACCAGATGCGTGCCAAAGAAACTGCGATCCTTAAACGCTACCGACTGCGGCTGTAGCAGAAACCCCAACCCCAGCAGAATGGTCAGCACGATGCCCTGCTGCATCTTGTTGGCCCGCAGCAGGTAAAGCACGCTTCCCAGCACCACGACATGCAGCGGCGCAAGGACGCCGCCCACCTGCGCCGGAAAGACCGACATCGCCAGCAGTGGCAGCAGGACAACGACACCCGCGATGGCGGTCCGTGACAGTGCTTGCATCGACATGCGCCACGTGCCCGCCCCCGCCATCAGCACCAGCAGCGCCACCAGGATCGTCACGCGCCCTTCCTGCAGGTCACTGAAAATCACGGGCGCGAGCAGGGAATTGAACAGCCCGCCCAAGGCCCCGCCGACGGACATCGTGACATAGAACAGTGTCAGATTGCCATGGTCGGGCCGCGCCTCGTACAGGGTGCGGTGCGCCTTCATCGCGATGTTGAAAAAGGCCAGCAGCAACAGCAGGGTCAGCAGGATCGTGACGCCCGCCAAGTCGCGCAGCCCGTAGATCGACACAAAGAACGCAAGGCTGATGAGAAATAACAGATCGATGATCCGTGTGTTCCACACCGGCCGGTTGGTGAAGGTCAGCACGAAGGTCAGCAGATACAGTGACAAAGGCAGAACCCAAACCAGCGGGAAGGACCCAAGATCGGTGCTGATCTTGCTGGTGACCGCCAACATCAGCGATGACGGGACAAAGGCCAGGACCAGCCACCAGCCATATTGGCGCAGGCTTGGCCCCGCGACCGGCGCGCTGCGCACCAGCTGTACGCTGCCTTTGCGCGCCATCAGGCCGCTCAGCGCCAGAAACGCGCCAAGGAGCACGAATCCGCCCGCCCAGCCGGTCCCGATCTGGCCCGCGCCCAGCAAAGGTTCGGCCGCCAGCGGAAAGGCCAGCAAGGCGACCAGCGACCCCAGATTGGACGCGCCATAGAGGAAATAGGGATCATCCGCCGAGGGCCCGCCGCTTTTGGCATACCAGTTCTGGATCAGCGGGGCATTGGCCGACAGGACGGCAAACGGCATACCGACCCCCACTGCGAACAAGGTCAGCGTCTGCAACGCGACAGGCGAGGCGGGATCGAATTGCCATCCCGCCTCGATCGACAGGGGCAGGAAGGCCAGCGCGATCGCCCACAGCACCAGATGCAGCCCGATCTGCGCGATGACCGGCAGATAGCGCGTCGAGAGATGCGCATAGACATAGCCCAGAATCAGGACGGTCTGGAAAAACAGCATCGCCGTGGTCCAGACCGCGGGCGCGCCGCCGACGAATGGCAGGGTGATCTTGGTGAACAGGGGTTGCACGAAGAACAGCAAGGCCGCCGACAGAAAAATCGTGATGGTGAACAGCACCGGCGCAAGCCGCGCGCTGCGAAAGGTGGCTGTTGTCGTCTGATCGGTCATTGCCCGCGCCTGTCTTTGCATTGTTTCGCGACAATAAACGATCCAAATATGGCAGCATTAGGAAAATCTGGCGGTCCTGTGGTCCGGTTCAAAGATAATCCGTCACGCTGTCCAAGACCGCTTGACGACGCCCGAAGCCGCACTTAGAAGCACGACACCGGCAGCGATGCTGGTGATGCAGATGCGCGGTTGTAGCTCAGTCGGTTAGAGTACCGGCCTGTCACGCCGGGGGTCGCGGGTTCGAGCCCCGTCAACCGCGCCACTGCCTTTCCTTTCCAGACCAGTCTGAAACGCCGCGCCAAAAAGCGCGGCTTTTGGTCTTTTTGCCGTTGACGCCCCGCCTTGGCCGCATTATCCCGCCGCTTACGCGCGGTTGTAGCTCAGTCGGTTAGAGTACCGGCCTGTCACGCCGGGGGTCGCGGGTTCGAGCCCCGTCAACCGCGCCATTTTCCCAAGCAGGATGAAGT
>DAISXL010000165.1:0-5183 GCA_036825855.1 Yoonia sp. | reverse complement strand
TGGATACCGCCATCCTTGATACCCGCGAACACATGCGCGAGGACGTGCGCACCAAGGCCCGCGAAGCCGCCGAGGAACGTGTCATCACCGCCGTCGCCGGCACTGACGCCCGCGAAGCCACGCGCGAGATGTTCCGCCGCAAGCTGAAATCAGGCGAGTTGGACAATACGATCATCGAACTGGAACTGACGGACACTTCCAACCCGATGGGCGGCTTTGAAATCCCCGGCCAACCGGGCGGCATGATGAATCTGGGCGACCTGTTCGGCAAGGCGATGGGCGGACGCAAAGTCAAGAAACGCATGACTGTCGCTGAAAGCTATGACGCGCTGATCGCGGATGAGGCCGACAAACTGCTCGACGATGAAACCGTCACCAAGGCGGCGCTGGAAGCGGTCGAACAATCCGGCATCGTGTTTCTGGACGAGATCGACAAGGTCTGCGCGCGGTCCGACGCGCGCGGTGCCGATGTATCGCGCGAAGGCGTGCAGCGCGACCTGCTGCCGCTGATCGAAGGCACGACCGTGTCCACCAAACATGGCCCGATCAAGACCGACCATATCCTGTTCATCGCATCCGGTGCGTTCCACGTCGCCAAACCGTCCGACCTGTTGCCCGAATTGCAGGGGCGTCTGCCGATCCGCGTGGAACTGCGCGCCCTGACGGAAGGCGACTTTGTCCGCATCCTGACGGAAACCGACAATGCGCTGACCCTGCAATATTCCGCGCTGATGCAGACCGAACAGGTAACCGTCACCTTCACCGAGGACGGGATCAAGGCGCTGGCCAAGATCGCCGCCGATGTGAACGAAGCGGTGGAAAATATCGGCGCCCGCAGGCTCTATACCGTGATGGAACGGGTGTTCGAGGATCTGTCCTTCAACGCGCCTGACCGTGGCGGCGAGGACATCGCCGTCGATGCCGATTTCGTCGAAAAGCATCTGGGCGAATTGTCCCGCTCGGTGGATGTCAGCCGCTACGTGCTGTGAATTCCGGTTAGCGCTATCACTTTGCGCTGGCACCTGCCGCGCGACCGGATCATGAATTGCGCATGACCGGTTTGCACAGCTACCTGACCTTTATCCGCGACAACGCCCCCTTCCTTGCGACGGGGGTGCTGCTGTCGTTTCTGTCAAGCTTCGGGCAGACCTTTTTCATCTCGATCTTCGGGGGTGAAATCCGCGCGGATTACGGCCTGACCAACGGCGAATGGGGCCTGATCTATATGGTCGGCACCGGCGCGTCGGCGGCGCTGATGGTGTTTGCGGGGGGCCTTGCCGACCGCTTTCGTGTGCGCACGCTGGGGATTGTCGTGGTGTGGATGCTGGCGCTCGCATGTCTGGCGATGGCGTTCAATCCGGCGGCGGTGTTGTTGCCTTTTGTGATCTTCGCGCTGCGGTTCACCGGCCAGGGCATGACCAGCCATGTCGCGGTCGTCGCCATGGCGCGCTGGTTCATCGCCACGCGCGGCCGCGCGCTGGTCATCGCCGCTTTTGGCTTCATGCTGGGCGAGGCGGCTTTGCCGCTGACGATGGTCTGGCTGAAATCCTTTGTCGACTGGCGGATGCTGTTCGTCGGCAGTGCGCTGTTCTGCCTGCTGGCAAGCGCTGTGCTGTTCCGCCTGCTGCGTCTGGAACGCACGCCGCAATCTGTGGCGGAAAGCAACCAGTCCACCGGCATGAACGCCCGCTATTGGACAAGGGGCGAGGCGCTGCGCCACCCGATGTTCTGGGTCATGGCACCGGCGGTCATGTAATTCTCGGGGTTCGGCACAGCCTTCTGGTTCCATCAGGCGCATTTCGCGGAAATCAAAGGCTGGTCGCATCTGTCGCTGGTCGCGGTGTTTCCGCTGGGCACGGCGGCGCTGCTGGTGTCCACGATCATCTATGGTTGGGCGGTCGACAGGTTCGGCGCGGTGCGGCTGTTGCCGTTTTACCTGCTGCCGCTGGTCGTGGCCTTTGTGCTGCACTGGTATGCGCCGTCGCTGTGGTGGACGGCGATTGCCATCATCCTGATGGGGCTGGCGGGCGGCGGGCAGGCGACGATCCTGAACGCCTGCTGGGCGGAACTTTACGGCACGCGGCATATCGGGGCGATCAAATCGGTGGCGACAGCGCTGATGGTGCTTGGCTCTGCCATCGGGCCGGGGTTCAGTGGCTGGCTGATCGACGCGGGCGTCGGGTTCGAGGTGCAGCAACTGGGCTATGCCGCACTGTTCGGTTTTGCCTCGCTGATCATGGTCGTGCCGGTCAGGCAGGCGCGGGTCGCGCTAACGGCGGCGGCGTAGATAGACGTAATAGGCGCCATGTCCGCCGTGTTTCAGATGCGCGGGCGTCACTTGCAGGATCGCCTGCGCCAAGGGCGGCATGGCCATCCATTGCGGCACTTGATGGCGCAGCACACCGTTGCGCGTGGGGATCGGGCCGCCATCGTCGCGGTTCTTGCCCTTGCCGGTGATGACCAGCACCAGCCTGCGCCCGATCGCCTGCGACCCGAGAATGAAGGCCAGCAATTCGGGATGCGCCTCGGCCATGGTCATGCCATGCAGGTCGATCCGCGCCTCTGGCACCAGCTTGCCGCGCTTCATCTTGCCGAAAGATTTGCTGTCCATGTTGACGGGCGCATTGGCCAGCCGGTGCGTGATGCTGGGCAAAAGATCGTTGGGCCGGTGCGCATCCGCCTTTTGACCGACGCGAAAATCAGGCAGCGGGACTTGGGGGACAATGGGTTTCTTGCGCACAGGGGCAAGCGGGGCGGGGTCGGGCTTTGCCTCCGGCGACATCGGCTTGGTCGTGCCCTTGACGCGGTCCCACAGTGCGCGCTCCTCGGGTGACAGATGGCGGGGTCGGCGCATCAGATCACCCCCGCGACCATGCGGTCCGCTACCGCGATGGGCAGCAGCACGACCATGCGGCCGCCATGTTTCACGCCGCCTGCGATGGCACCCGCTGCGTCACCCATCCCGAAAAAGATATCTGCGCGCTGCGCGCCCTTGATCGCAGATCCAGTATCCTGCGCGACCATCAGCCGCGTCATCGGGTCGGGCGCATCCTTTTCGATCCAGACAGGCGCGCCCAAGGGCACGTGGTCAGGGTCCACCGCAATCGTGCGGCCCGCAGTGACGGGGCGTTTCATCGCGCCGATGGGCCCATCATCATCGGCGAGATAGGTCAGTTCGCGAAAGAACACATAGCTTTCGTTCATCCACAGCAGGTCGCGGCCCGCAGCGGGGTTCTGCCTGACCCAGCTCTGGATAAACGCAGCCGACACCTTGTCTGCCGAAACGACACCGCGCGCGACCAGTTCCTTGCCCACGGATGTATAGGGCAGCCCGTTCTTGGCCGCGAAACCCAAGCGCAGGACGGACCCGTCCGGCAGCCTGATGCGCCCTGACCCTTGGACCTGCAGAAAAAACGCATCGACCGGATCGGCCAGCCAGGCGATCTCGTGGCCTTTGGCAAGGTCATGTTCCGCGATCTGCCGGCGCGTCGCCCCTTTTGGCAGGTCCGGCGGCAGCGCGTGAACCGGATAGCGGAACGTCGCATCAGGCACGCGCGCGCCCGCGATTTCGGGTTCAAAATAGCCGGTGAACAGCATCGGCTGACCATCGGTGATCATCACGGGGCGGAAATACAGCTCGAAAAATCCGCGCGGATCAGTGCTGGTGGGGGCGAGATGGCAGACAGCCTGCCACCACGGATCGGTGATCCGGTCGGCTGTCTTGCAGAAAACATCAAGGGCGGCGCGATGATCATCGGCCGCCCAACCCCGAAGCTCTTGGAAAGAGCAGATGTGATACGTCGCCTTGGCCATCGTGCTGCCTGTCTCGTCAAAAGGCCGCCCTGACCTGCTGCGGGATCATTCGCCAGTGGCGACCAGTTTCCAGTTCGGATCGCCTGCGTCCATCTTGCGGGCAAAGGTCCATGTATCGACCAAGCGCTTGATTTCCTTTTCACTGCCTTCGACAACTTCGCCTTCGGCGTTGCGCACGACGGATGTCATTTCGCATTTGAAGCGGACGGATACTTCGCCTTCCTTGGTGGTCTCGTCGAATTCGGCTTGGGCCAGCGAGGTGTCGCTGATCCCGATGAAATTGGCGGTTACGGTCAGGCCCTGACGCTGTCGTTCGTCGACGACGCTGGCAAACGCCTCATAGACATCATGAGAGATGAAGGGGACGATGCTGTCCAGATCGCTGTTTTCAAAGGCCATCAGGATCATTTCATAGGCGCCGCGCGCGCCGGACAAAAACTCGCCCACATTAAAGCTGGGATCGACGCGCTTCATCGCGGCAAGGGCCTTGGCCGTGGACGACCCTTCAGCAGCGTGATCCATGATGTCGAGGTCAGGTCCACCTTCGATCACGTCGAATTCGGGCTTGCGGCGCGTGGTCATTTCCTGCCGGGTCACGGCGGGCTTTTCGAAACCTTCGCGCGTGCCAAGCACGCCGCGCAGGCGCAGGATTAGAAAAACAGCAATGCCCGCAAGCACCAAAAGCTGAATAATAGAGTTCATCAGGACCTCGTGTCAGAGCAAGGCATGGAAACACGCCCGTTGGTTTCTTATGTAGGACGTGGGTGTGGTCAAGTCCACCTTGCCCACCAACAAGTTATGAAAGGCCCCCGACATGTGGCTTCTGTTTGCATTCATCGCCGTGCCGATGATCGAAATCGCGCTGTTCATTCAGGTCGGCGGCGTGATCGGCATCTGGTGGACCCTGCTGATCGTGCTGGCAACGGCTTTGGCCGGATCATATCTCGTCCGCCATCAGGGATTGCGCGAACTGGGCAATCTGCAACGGTCGTTTTCCGACCTGAAGGACCCGACAGAACCACTGGCCTATGGCGCGATGATCCTGTTCGCAGGTGCGCTGCTGCTGACACCGGGGTTTTTCACCGATGCGGTCGGGCTGTCGCTCTTGATCCCCGCCGTCCGGCGTGCGGCGTTTCACTGGATCAAGGCGCGCGTCCGTTTCGCCAAATTCGAGGCGCATCAGCACCCGCAAGAACCGCGCCGCCCCGCGGATACCGTCATCGACGGCGAATTCGAGGAAATTCCCCAAGGGAAAAGCCCGACACATCCGCCTTCAAAATGGACCCGGCATTGAGCCTGCGGGCATGGGCTGCTAGGAACAGGCAACCCAATCGCAACCAAAGCAGGTTTTCATGACTGATACACCCGAC
>DAISXL010000164.1:0-5194 GCA_036825855.1 Yoonia sp. | reverse complement strand
GCTGCATGGTGATCTTCATCAACCAGATCCGCATGAAGATCGGCGTGATGTTCGGCAGCCCCGAAACCACGACAGGTGGCAATGCGCTGAAATTCTACGCCTCGGTCCGGCTTGATATCCGCCGGATCGGCGCGATCAAGGACCGTGACGAGGTTGTGGGCAATGCGACCCGCGTGAAAGTGGTGAAAAACAAGGTGGCGCCACCGTTCAAGCAGGTCGAATTCGACATCATGTATGGCGAAGGCATTTCCAAGACCGGCGAATTGCTGGACCTTGGCGTCAAGGCCGGTGTGGTCGAAAAGTCGGGTGCCTGGTTCAGCTATGGCGATGAACGGATCGGGCAGGGGCGTGAAAACTCCAAGCTCTTCCTCAAGGAAAACCCCAAGATCGCAACCGAGATCGAGGACAAGATCCGCGCGGCCCACGGTCTCGACTTCGCGATGAGCGACAGTGACGGCCCGGCCGACGACGATATCGTCGAGATGTAAGGATTGGGGGCGCGTGCGGTTTCCGTCGCGCCCCCCGCATTTGCGAAAAAGACGCGCGACCGCGGCGGCCTGATGCGGTCTATCGGTGGACACTGGCCTGCCGCACCGCTATTTCTGCCGCTGACCAGACATTTTCCGTGAAAGCGCGCCATGACCAGCCTTGCTGACATCCGTTCCACCTTTCTGAATTATTTCGAAAAACAGGGTCACCGCGTGGTCCCGTCCAGCCCGCTTGTGCCGCGCAACGACCCCACGCTGATGTTCACCAATTCGGGCATGGTGCAGTTCAAGAACCTGTTCACCGGCGTGGAAACCCGCGACTATAGCCGCGCGACGACCAGCCAGAAGTGCGTGCGTGCCGGCGGCAAGCACAACGATCTGGACAATGTGGGCTATACCGCGCGGCACCACACGTTTTTCGAGATGCTGGGCAATTTCAGCTTTGGCGATTATTTCAAATCCGAAGCGATCCCCTTTGCCTGGGAATTGCTGACCCGCGATTTCGGCATCGACAAATCGCGCCTGCTGACCACGGTCTATCACACCGATGACGAGGCTTTCGCGCTGTGGAAAAAGATCGGCGTGCCCGAGGACCGGATCATCCGCATCCCCACCGACGACAATTTCTGGCGCATGGGGCCGACCGGGCCTTGCGGCCCCTGCACCGAAATTTTCTATGACCACGGCGATCATATCTGGGGCGGCCCTCCCGGATCGGCCGAGGAGGATGGCGACCGTTTCATCGAGATCTGGAACGTCGTTTTTATGCAGAACGAACAGTTCGAGGATGGGTCGCTGCGCCCGCTTGACATGCAGTCGATCGACACCGGCATGGGGCTGGAACGGATCGGCGCGCTGTTGCAGGGCAAGCACGACAATTACGACACCGACGTGATGCGCGCGCTGATCGAGGCCTCGGCCCATGCCACGTCGTCCGATCCTGACGGCCCCGGCAACACGCATCACCGTGTGATCGCCGACCATCTGCGCTCCACCTCCTTCCTGATCGCCGAAGGCGTGCTGCCCTCGAACGAAGGGCGCGGTTACGTGCTGCGCCGGATCATGCGCCGCGCCATGCGCCATGCGCATCTGCTGGGCGCCAAGGACCCTGTGATGCACCGTCTGGTGCCCGCCCTTGTGCAGCAGATGGGTGCGGCCTATCCCGAACTCGGCCAAGGCCAGCGCCTGATCGAAGAGACGCTGATGAACGAGGAAATCCGGTTCAAGCAGACGCTGGATCGCGGATTGAAACTGCTCGATGATGAACTGGCAGGTCTGCCCGAGGATGCCGCCCTGCCGGGCGAGGCCGCGTTCAAGCTTTATGACACCTACGGTTTCCCGCTGGACTTGACGCAGGACGCCTTGCGCGAAAAAGGCCGCAGCGTGGACACCGACGGGTTCGATGCCGCCATGGCCGCGCAAAAGGCCAAAGCCCGCGCCGCATGGTCGGGCACGGGCGAAGCCGCCGACAGCGCCATCTGGTTCGATGTGGCCGATGTGGCGGGCCCGACGGATTTTCTGGGCTATGACAGCCTCGACGTCGAAGGCCAGATCAAGGCGCTGGTCGCCGATGGCGCGATGGTCCAGCAAGCGGGCGGTGCGGTGCAGATCGTGCTGAACCAGACCTCGTTCTATGCCGAATCCGGTGGGCAGGTCGGCGATGCAGGCATTCTGCAGACCGAAACCGGCATGGCACAGATCACCGACACCAAAAAGGTCGCCGGTGTGTTCATCCATTTCGCCACGGTCACCAGCGGGACCATCGCTGTGGGGCAGGGCGCGGCCCTGCGCGTGGATGCAGGCCGTCGCGCGGCCATTCAGGCCAACCATTCCGCGACCCACCTGCTGAACGAGGCCTTGCGCGAAACCTTGGGCGATCATATCGCACAGCGCGGGTCGCTGAACGCGCCTGACCGGCTGCGGTTCGATTTCAGCCATACCAAGGCGCTGAGCGCCGAGGAACTCGCGCAGATCGAACGCGATGTGAACAGGTTGATCCGCCAAAATACCCGTGTTGAAACCCGTATCATGGCCCCCGACGATGCCCGCGCGCTTGGCGCGCAGGCGCTGTTTGGCGAAAAATACGGCGACGAGGTGCGCGTTGTGTCCATGGGCCGCAAGGACGGGTCCGGCAAGGGAGCGGCGGGCAACACCTATTCGCTGGAACTTTGCGGTGGCACGCATGTGCGCCAGCTGGGCGAAATCGGCGCCTTTGTCGCGTTGGGCGATGCCGCCTCCAGCGCCGGTGTCCGCCGGATCGAGGCGCTGACAGGGCAGGCCGCCCTTGACTACCTGCGTGCGCAGGACCAGCGGCTGGCAGATGTAGCCGCGGCGCTGAAGGCCCCCGCATCCGAGGTGGCCGACCGCGTCAAGGCGCTGATGGACGAACGCCGGACGCTCGCCAACGAGGTTGCGCAATTGCGCCGCGAACTGGCCATGGGCGGCGGCGCGCAGGGGGCTTCACCGGCCACGCAGGTCAACGGCATCGCCTTTCACGCGCAGGTGCTGTCGGGCGTCACCGGCAAGGACCTCCCGTCGCTGATCGACCAGATCAAGGCCGATCAGGGCAGCGGCGTCGTGCTGCTGGTCGCTGACACCGGCGACAAGGCGGCTGTTGCCGTGGGCGTCACGGCGGACCTGACCGCGCGTGTCTCGGCCGTCGATATCCTGCGCGCGGTGACACCGGAACTGGGCGGCAAAGGCGGCGGTGGCCGCCCCGACATGGCGCAAGGCGGTGGTGCCTCGGCCGAAAACGCCGATGCCGCGATCGCTGCAGCAAAATCACTCTTGGAGACTCTGAAATGACCGCACTCTGGATCGCCCATGTCAAAGTCACCGATGACGCAGCTTACGGCGAATATGCCAAGCGCGCGACGGTCGCGATTGCCGATCATGGCGGGGTGTTCCTCGCCCGTGGCGGCGCCTATGAACAGCTTGAAGGGCCAGACCGGCCCCGCAACGTCGTGGCCCGCTTTCCCAGCCTGCAGGCCGCGCATGACTGCTATCATTCGACCGCCTATCAAGAGGCGCTGAGCTACGCCAAAGGCGCCAGCCAGCGCGAACTATGCATCGTCGAAGAAATCGCCTGACATGAAAAAGCCGGGGCGCTGAGTGCCCCGGCTTCTTTCCATCTTCCGAGAAAAAATATCCCCGCCGGAGGCGTCGCGCTGGTCAGACCAGCGCGACACAGCATCACGCGCTGCGGGCGTGTTTCTTGCGCTCGTGCGGGTCCAGATGGCGCTTGCGCAGCCGGATCGCGTTGGGTGTCACTTCCACCAGCTCATCATCGTCGATATAGGCGATGGCCTGTTCCAGCGACATGGTGACTGGCGTTGTCAGGCGCACCGCCTCGTCCGTGCCCGAGGCGCGCACGTTGGTCAGCTGTTTGCCTTTCAGCGGGTTCACTTCCAGATCGTTGTCGCGGGTGTGTTCGCCGATGATCATGCCGGTATAGACAGCCTCTTGCGCGCCGATGAAGAACTTGCCCCGGTCTTCGAGTTTCCACAGCGCGTAAGCGACCGAAGTCCCGTTTTCCATCGAGATCAGGACCCCCTGACGGCGGCCATCGATCTTGCCTTTGTAAGGCGCCCAGCCGTGGAACAGCCGGTTCAGGATGCCTGATCCGCGCGTGTCGGTCAGGAATTCACCGTGATAGCCGATCAGCCCGCGCGACGGCACATGCGCGATGATGCGGGTCTTGCCGGCACCGGCGGGTTTCATCTCGACCAGTTCGCCCTTGCGCGGGCCGGTCAGTTTCTCGACCACGGCGCCGGTGTATTCGTCATCCACGTCGATGGTGGCTTCTTCGATCGGCTCCATGCGGACGCCGTCGATCTCCTTGAAAATCACCTGCGGGCGGGAGATCGACAGCTCGAACCCTTCGCGGCGCATGTTCTCGATCAGAACGCCCATCTGCAATTCGCCACGGCCCGACACCTCGAAGGCGTCGCCCATCGGCGTATCGGCGACCTTGATCGCGACGTTGACCTCGGCCTCGCGCATCAGCCGTTCGCGGATGACACGGCTTTGCACCTTCTTGCCATCGCGGCCCGCCAGCGGGCTGTCGTTGATCCCGAACGTCACGGTGATGGTCGGCGGGTCGATCGGCTGGGCGGGGATGGCTGTGTCGATCCCCAGATCGCAGATCGTGTCGGCCACGGTCGCCTTGGTCATGCCGGCCAGCGTGACGATATCGCCGGCTTCGGCCACGTCGATGGGCTGCTGGCTCAGCCCGCGAAAAGCGAGGATCTTGGACACGCGGAACTGTTCCAGCTTGTCGCCCTTGCGCGACAGCGCCTTGACGGTTTCACCCGCGCGCAATGTGCCTGCCTCGACGCGGCCGGTCAGGATGCGCCCGATGAACGGGTCGGCCGACAGGGTCGTGGCCAGCATCTGGAACGGCTCGTCGCGGCGGCTGATCTGGGCGGGCATCGGCACGTGCTGCAGGATCATGTCGAACAGGGCCGACAGGTCCTTGCGCGGGCCATCCAGCGTCAGATCGCACCAGCCCGACCGGCCAGAGGCATACATGACAGGGAAATCCAGCTGTTCATCGGTCGCCTCAAGGGCGGCAAAAAGGTCGAACACGTCATCGACAGCCTTGTCGGGGTCGCCATCGGCCTTGTCGACCTTGTTGACCACCACGATTGGGCGCAGCCCCAGCGCCAGCGCCTTGGAGGTCACGAATTTCGTCTGCGGCATCGGCC
>DAISXL010000163.1:0-5313 GCA_036825855.1 Yoonia sp. | reverse complement strand
CCTTGCGCACGGCGGCGACACAGGTTTCATCAAAGGCGGGCGGGTCGAACTGGCCAACAATCTCGGCCTCGAATGTTACGCCTATGTCGGCGCATATCTGCGGCGCGCGGTCCAGCAGTTCCGCGACCATCGCATTGAGCTTGTCCAGCAGATGCGTCCGCAGATCGACGGTGAACACGACCTTGCCCGGAATGATGTTGCGGCTGTTGGGATAAACGTCAATATGCCCGATCGCCCCCACCGCATTGGGCTGATGCTTCATCGCAATCTCGTGGACCAGCTCGGTGATCAGCGCCAACCCGCGCCCCGCGTTCTTGCGCATATGCATCGGCGTCGATCCGGTGTGGCTTTCCTTGCCGGTCACGGTGCATTGCACCCAGCGCAGGCCCTGCCCATGCGTGACCACACCGATCTGCTTGCCCTCAGCCTCCAATATCGGGCCCTGTTCGATATGCAGCTCGAAGAAGGCGTGCATCTTGCGGTCGCCCACCTTTTCCGTGCCTTTCCAGCCGATGCGTTCCAGTTCGTCCCCGAACCGTTTGCCTTTGGCATCCACGCGGTCCAGCGCCCAATCCAGCGCATGTTTGCCCGCAAACACGCCCGAGGCCAGCATCGCGGGCGCATAGCGCGTGCCTTCTTCGTTCGTCCAGTTGGTGACGACGATGGGATGCTTGGTCTTGATATCCAGATCGTTCAGCGTGCGGATCACCTCCAGCCCGCCAAGCACCCCCAGCACCCCGTCATATTTGCCGCCCGTGGGCTGGGTATCCAGATGCGAGCCCACATAGACCGGCAGCGCGTCAGGGTCGGTGCCGTCGCGGCGGGCGAACATATTACCGATCTCGTCCACACCCATCGTGCAGCCCGCAGCCTCGCACCACTTTTGGAACAGATGCCGCCCTGCACTATCTTCATCGGTCAGGGTCTGGCGGTTGTTGCCACCCGCGACACCGGGGCCGATCTTGGCCATTTCCATCAGGCTGTCCCACAGACGCGCGCCATTGATCTTGAGGTTCTCTGCGGGGGATGGCATCGGGCTCTCCAGTCTTTTCTTGGTTTGACCAAACGGTCAAAAGAACGCTAACAGAGGTTGGCAACCAGTCAAGTTTTCCGCGTGATGTTTTGGTGAATGCTGGTTATGCGAGCGAAGCAGACAGCGGGCGGGCCGTCACGCCACAAAATTGGGCAGAGCACGATCATGACCAAAGCGCCGACCCGAATCCAGAAACGCAATCGGGCCGCGATCCTGTCCGCAGGGCTGGATGTGTTTTCGCAATACGGCTTTCGCGGGACGACTCTGGACCAGATCGCCGAGGCGGCTGGGCTGTCAAAACCCAACCTGCTTTATTATTTTCCCTCAAAAGAAGCGATTCATACTGCCCTGCTCGAACGGTTGCTGGAGAACTGGCTAGATCCTCTGAAAGCGCTTGATGCACAGGGCGATCCGGCGCAGGAAATCCGGGCCTATGTCCGCCGCAAACTGGCGCTGAGCAAGGATTTCCCCCGCGAAAGCCGCCTGTTCGCCAATGAAATCCTGCAAGGCGCGCCATGGATCGAGGGGATCCTGCGCAACGATCTGAAGCATCTTGTCGATGAAAAAGCCGCGATCATCAAAGGCTGGGCCGATGCGGGCAAGATCGCGCCCGTCGATCCTTATCACCTTATCTTTTCGATCTGGGCCCTGACGCAACACTACGCCGATTTCGACGTGCAGGTGCGCGCCGTGCTGGACGACCGCGCGCCGTTTGACGGGGCGGCGGTGTTTCTCGACCAGCTCTATGACAAGTTGCTGCGTCCTTAGAGCGATTTTAACGATGTTCATACAAGCTGCCGGCATGGAGATTGTTTACGCCCCCACCGCCCGTCACCCCCGCGCCAACCCAAGTTGGTGTGCCCGCATTTTCGATGCGAAATCTGCGCGCAAGGGCGGTATTGTGCGCCGCGCGGTACGCGACGTCGACCGCGAAATCGGGCGCGCCGCCTTTGTCGGAGAGGTCAGCCGCCGCGGTTTTCACCTGATCGAATGCGGCGGCCAGTACATCGTGATTTGCAATGCAGGCCAATTGGTCGTCCACACCTGACAGCAAAAATCTTCGTCCGAAGATTTTTGTCGCCAGCCAAGAATTTTTGACAAAAATTCTTGCCCACTACTCCGCCGCCACGGCGCCCGGGTTGTTTGGATGCGTCGTCCAGTTGGCATATTCCTTCTGGACGACCTTGCCCGTGCGCGGATCGACCTGTCCGGGCTCCATCGCTTCCATCGTGATGCAATTCTCGACAGGGCAGACATCGACGCAGAGGTTGCAGGCCACACATTCCTCGTCGATCACGGTGAAGGTCCGGTCAGCAGACATCGCAATCGCCTGATGGCTGGTATCCTCGCAGGCGGCATAACAGCGGCCGCATTTGATGCAATCGTCCTGATTGATCTTGGCCTTCGCGACATAGTTCAGGTTCAGATACTGCCAGTCGGTCACGTTCGGCACGGCGCGGCCCACGACCTGTTCGACCGAGGTATAGCCTTTTTCATCCATCCATTCCGACAGGCCACTGATCATTTCCTGCACGATCTTGAAGCCATAGGTCATCACGGCGGTGCAGACCTGCACGTTGCCGCAGCCAAGGCTGATGTATTCCGCCGCATCGCGCCACGTGGTCACTCCGCCGATGCCGCTGATCGCCAGACCGCGCGTGTCGGGATGGCGCGCGATTTCCGACACCATCGACAGCGCGATGGGTTTCACTGCAGGACCGCAGTAGCCGCCGTGCGATCCTTTGCCGTCGATGGACGGTTCAGGCGACATTGTGTCGAGGTTCACGGAGGTGATCGAATTGATCGTGTTGATCAGGCTGACCGCATCGGCCCCGCCGCGCATCGCAGCAGCCGCAGGTTTGCGGATATCGGTGATATTGGGCGTCAGTTTCACGATCACGGGCTTGTCGTAATATTGCTTGCACCAACGCGTGACCATTTCGATATATTCCGGCACCTGCCCCACGGCGGCGCCCATACCACGCTCGGACATGCCGTGCGGACAGCCGAAGTTCAGCTCGATCCCGTCGGCACCGGTTTCTTGCACACGCGGCAGGATGTCTTTCCACGCCTGTTCTTCGCAGGGCACCATGATCGAGACGATCATCGCGCGGTCGGGATAGTCGGCCTTGACGCGTTTGATCTCGTCCAGATTGGTCTGCAATGGACGGTCGGTGATCAGTTCGATATTGTTCAGCCCCAAGAGCCGCCGGTCTGCGCCATAGATCGCGCCATAGCGCGGGCCGTTCACGTTGACGACGGGCGGCCCTTCGGACCCGAGCGTTTTCCACACGACACCGCCCCAGCCGGCCTCGAAGGCGCGGCGGACGTTGTATTCCTTGTCCGTGGGTGGCGCGGATGCCAGCCAGAACGGGTTGGGGGATTTGATGCCCAGAAAATTCGTTGTCAGATCAGCCATGGCTTTATCCTTTGCTGTCCGCCCGTCCCGGACGTGATCCGGGACCTCGTGAGCGGTGATGTGAAAGGTCCCGGATCACGTCCGGGACGCCGCCTTGTTCATGCGGTCAGGGCCGCGTGGATATCCATCGCCGCGTCGCGCCCTTCGGCCACGGCGGTCACGGTCAGATCGTCGCCGCCGCTGGCGCAATCGCCACCAGCCCAGACCCCCGCGCGGCTGGTCCGCCCGGCCCCAGTCACCGCAATCTTGCGCCCGTCAAGTTCCAACCCCGCATCCGTGACCAGCGTCTGGCCGATGGCCTTGAACAGCTGGTCGACGGGCAGGCGGATGGTTTCACCCGTCCCTTGCAGCCCCGCGCCGGTGTCGGCGGTGTATTCCAGTTCCACCTCGCGCACGGTGCCGTTACCGTGGATCGCGACGGGCTGGACATTGAACAAGATCCGCACGCCGTGGGACGCGGCAAGGTCCTGCTCATAGCGGCTGGCGCTCATTGCCTCGCGTCCGCGGCGATAGGCGATGGTGACGTTCTGCGCACCGAGCAGTTTGGATTGCACTGCCGCATCCACCGCCGTCATGCCGCCGCCGATGACGACAACATCGCGGCCAACGGGCAGGCTGGTCAGGTCGCTGGCCTGCCGCAGCACGGCGATGAAATCGACGGCGTTGTAGACGCCATCCTTGTCCTCGCCTGCGGTGCGCAGCGCGTTCACACCGCCAAGCCCGACAGCAAGGAACACCGCGTCGAAATCGTCTGCCAGCGCGTCAAGCGACAGATCGCGGCCCAGCGCCTTGCCGGTTTGCAGGGTGATGCCGCCGATGCCCATCAGCCAATCCACCTCGCGCGCGGCGAAATCATCGGTGGATTTATAGGCGGCGATGCCGAATTCGTTGAGGCCGCCGGGTTTGGGCTGCGCATCGAAGATCGTCACATCATGGCCGAGCATCGCCAGCCGGTGCGCACAGGCCAGACCGGCAGGACCGGCGCCGACGACAGCAACCGTCTTGCCGGTGGGTGCCGCGCGGTCATAAGGGTGGCTCTGCTTGGCCATCAGCGTGTCGGTGGCATAGCGCTGCAACCGCCCGATTTCGACCGGTTTGCCTTCGGCGGCTTCGCGCACGCAGGCCTGTTCGCACAGATCCTCGGTCGGGCAAACGCGGGCGCACATGCCGCCAAGGATGTTCTGGTCAAAGATCGTTTTCGCCGCAGCCTCGGGCGTGCCGGTGCTGATCTGGCGGATGAAGAGCGGGATGTCGATGGCTGTAGGGCAGGCCGTGACGCAGGGCGCAT
Organism: Yoonia sp.; assembly: GCA_036825855.1. GTDB lineage: Bacteria > Pseudomonadota > Alphaproteobacteria > Rhodobacterales > Rhodobacteraceae > Yoonia. Next base: position 573 of record DAISXL010000163.1, on the reverse strand, counting down.
CGTAACAGAAATAGCAGCGGTCCGCCGCGACGCGGGCTTCGTGCCGGTCGAGGGGGGCGTGCAGGTCGGAGAAGTTCTGGGCAAGCGTTTCAGCGGGCAAGCGGGCCGCTGCGATTCCGGGGGTCATCGGGTTGGACATGGCTGGATCCTGTCTGGCGTGTCACCATCAGCCTGCCACAGTTTTATTTTTTATCAAATGGTAAATTTTTGGCAGTTTGTGAACACGCAGACGCCCCTCCGGGGCGGCCTCCGGCGGGGATATTTTTACTCTGAAGATGCAAGGGTTTGGTCAGAAATCGAAAGCGTCGACCACATGCCGTTTGCCCAATGTCAGCGCATCCGCGACATGGATCATCGGGGCGATATCGACCTCTGACACCGCCGTTTTCACCAGTTCCGCCATCCGGTCATAGAGGGCGGGATATTCGCGGTCGGGGCCGGATTCGACATCTGCCCCGTCGATCACCAGCCGCGCGCCGCCGTCATGCAGCGCCAGCGTGCCGGTGGTGGTGTCGACCGTGATGTCCCAGCTTTGCAGGCCGGTTTGCCGCCAGTCGAAACTGCCGGTGACAT
>DAISXL010000162.1:0-5348 GCA_036825855.1 Yoonia sp. | reverse complement strand
CCCCAGAACAGCTCGCGGCAGAAATAGCCGTCCTGCCAGCTCCATGTGCCTTCGATGTCCCAACCGATGGCATTGCCGGTAACCTGCCCGTTGTCGAGCACATTCAGCGTGATGCCGTAAAACCTGTGCCGCAGTTCCTTGCCCTCGACAAGCGACAGGAAGGTTTCCTCGTCCGTGACGGGGACGTAATTCGCCATAGCGGCGCCTGCCGACAGCGACAGACCAAGCGCCAGAACAAGTGTCTTCATGGGTCTACCTCGGGTTCATTTGGTGCTTTTACGCGCGGACCAGCCGGCCGGTTCACTTTCCATGTGGCGGATTGCCGCTGAAGTTCTCGTCTGTGCCGGTCCGTGCGGTATCCTTTTTGTACGTACTTGCGCAAAGGCGCGGGCGTTTGCACAAGTCTGATAGACCACGGGCGGCACGCGCCCGTCCTTTCGGAAAGAGGATCAAACCAATGGACCTGATCTACGGCATGGACCCCTTGTGTGGCTGGTGCTACGGCATCGGCCCCGCGATCCGGCGTGTGGTTGCCGACCACCCCGGCGTGACCGTGCGGCCGGTGCTGGCCGGACTGGTCACCGGCCCGCGCGTCGGCCCCTATGCCGAGATGGAAGGCTATATCCGGCAGGCGAGCCAGCGTTTGAAAGCTGTCACAGGCCGCGCCCCGTCCGAGGCGTTTTTCGACATGATCCGCCGCCCTGGCGTGCGCGGCAATTCCGCGCCGCCCAGCGTGGCGATTGGTGCGGTGCGGCAGGCGCATCCCGACCATCTGCTTGATTTCGCGTTACGTGTGACGGATGCCCATTTCAGCATCGGTGCCGATCTGAACGATCCTTCCAGCTATCACGCGATCCTTGAAGACATGGGGCTGTCGCTGGACCTGCCCGACTTGCAGGACATCCCAGCGGCGCAGGCCGAATGGCAGGCAGGGCGCGCGCTGGGGCTTGCGTCCTTTCCGTCGCTCTGGCTGGTGCAGGACGGCGTGCCTGTGCCGCTGGCCGTCGACTACGATCCTGCGCGGCTGTCGGACGCCGTGGCGCGGCGCCTTTGACCAGAGGCGGTCAAAGCCCCAGCACATCCATCATGTCATAAGCCCCCGGCGCCTTGTCCTGGCCCCAAAGCGCCGCCTTCAGCGCCCCGCGCGCGAATATCGCGCGGTCGGTCGCCAGATGGCGCAGCACGATCCGTTCACCGGCGGCAGCGAAAATCACATCATGTTCGCCCACGATGTCGCCGCCACGGATCGCAGAAAAGCCGATATCGCCGCGCTGCCTTGCGCCGGTCATGCCGTCGCGCCCGCTGTCGCGCACATCGGCCAAGCTGACGCCGCGCCCTGCGGCAGCGGCTTCGCCCAGCATCAAGGCCGTGCCGGAGGGGGCATCGACCTTCTTGTTGTGATGCGCCTCGACGATCTCGATATCGAAATCGGGGTCGAGGGCTTCGGCCACCTTTTGCGTGAGCTTCACCAGCAGGTTGACGCCCAGTGACATATTCCCCGCCCGCACGATCACGGCATGGCGTGCGGCGGCGTCGATCGCCTTGATGTCGGCGGCCGACAGGCCCGTGGTGCCGATCACATGCACTGCGCGCGCCTGTGCGGCCAAGGCGGCAAAGCCCACGGTCGCGGCAGGGGCGGTGAAATCGATCACGGCCTGCGCGCGCGCGAAAGCCCCCAGCGCGTCATCGGTGACGGTGACGCCCGCAGGCTGGCCACCCATCGCGGTGCCGATATCCTGCCCGATCCAGTCGTGGCCCGTGCGTTCCAGCACGCCCGCCAGATGGCAATTGCCCGACGCCAGCACCGCCTTGACCAGCATCTGGCCCATGCGCCCCGATCCGCCTGTGATCACGATTCCCGGTGTGTCGGTCATGTCTCTGCCCCCATCTCTTTGCCCCGTCTTAGCGGCGCTTTGCCCCCGGTGCAAAGCCTTGCTTGGCTTTGCCGCCCACAGTGATTAAATGCGAGGCATGGCAAAGAACACACAACGCGATGGCAAGGCCCCGACGCAGCGCATGTTGCGCGTGGGCGAGATGATCCGCCGGACCCTGTCCGAAATCCTGCAACGGGGCGAGGTTCACGACCCCGACCTTGCGCGCATGTCGATCACCGTGGGCGAGGTGCGCATGTCGCCCGATCTGCGGATCGCGACGGCGTTCATCCTGCCGCTTGGCGGGATCGGCAAGGAAGAGGCGCTGGATGCCCTGCGCCGCAACCGTCACGAGGTCCGGCATCTGGTGGTCAAAGGCGGCACGATGAAATTCGCGCCCGAACTGCGGTTCCAGCTGGATGGCACATTCGACCAGATGGACGCGACCCGCGCGCTGTTGGCGGACGATCACGTCAGGCAGGATCTGGACGAGTGAGGCTTGCGCTTGCTTTGCTTTTTGCGCCGCTTGCGCTGCCTGCGGCGGCCGTGACCTGCGAGGACATCAGCTATCTGGGCAAAAGCTATACTGCCTGCACCGTCGATCCCGCGGTGGACGACCTGCGCCTGTTTCTGAAGGACGGCGACACGGTGCTTGGCAGTTTCCGCGCCATCGAAGGCTTGCCCGATGTGACCGCCCTGCCATTCGCGATGAATGCGGGCATGTATCATGCCGACCGCGCGCCCGTGGGCCATTACGTCGAAAACGGGGTCGAGGTGATGCGCGTGATCCCCAATGCCGGCCCCGGCAATTTCGGCCTTTTGCCCAATGGCGTGTTCTGCATCACCGATGACAGCGCCCGCGTGATCGAAACGCTGCGCTATGTGGACGAATCCCCCGCCTGCCGCGATGCGACGCAATCAGGGCCGATGCTGGTGATCGACGGCGACTTGCATCCGCGCTTTCTGCCCGACGGCACGTCGCGTTTCCTGCGCAACGGCGTCGGCACGACCGACGCGGGGGATCGCGCGGTTTTTGTCATCTCCAACGATGCGGTCAGTTTTCACGAATTCGGCAGCTTTTTCCGCGACTACCTGCAACTGCCCCAAGCGCTGTATTTCGATGGCAAGGTGTCGCGGCTGCATGCGCCTGCCCTTGGCCGGTCGGATTTCGGCGTTCAGATGGGGCCGATTGTGGGTGTGGTCGAATAGGCCAGCGCGATGATCCGGTCCACATCGGCGCTGGTGGGCAGCGTCGGTACATCCGAAATGGCGATCCAGCCCGCTTCTGACACGTCATCGGCGGCAACAGGCGTCCCGCTGACGTAATCGCACAGCACCACCGCCAGCAGGAAATGGAACTGCAACGCGCCCGCAGGGTCGTGCAGAATGATGTCGAGATTGGTCAGATACCGGACAGGGCGCGCGATCACGCCTGTCTCTTCCCGCAATTCCCGCGCGGCGGCGGCCAGCGCGGTTTCGCCCGCATCCACATGTCCGCCCGGAAAGCCCCATAGCCCCGCATCGGGCGGGTTTTTGCGCCGCACCAGCAGGACCTTGTCCTGATGCAGGACAACGGCGATGGCCCCCAGGCGGGGCAGGGCGGGGCGTGTGGTGTTTTCCATGCCGGCAGCCTATGCGTGCAGCACACCAAGCGAAAGCGTCATTGCCCCTTGGCGCGCGATGTGATTGCACACATATATACCGCAGCCCGTTGAAGGAGACCGCCATGCTCGAACTGAACGCGAAACCCACTGCCCCCGTGGATGTGATCAAAGACGGCACCGATGCCAGTTTCCCGCAGGATGTGATCAAGGCGTCGCAGGATGTGCCGGTCATCGTGGATTTCTGGGCGCCGTGGTGCGGCCCCTGCAAGACGCTTGGCCCCGCCATCGAAGCCGCCGTGACCAAGGCAGGCGGGCGCGTCAAGCTCGTGAAGATCGATGTGGACCGCAACCCGGGCTATGCCGGCCAGTTGCGGGTGCAGTCGATCCCGACCGTCTATGCGTTCTATCAGGGCCGCCCCGTTGACGGGTTCCAAGGGGCGCTGCCGCCCTCTGAAATCAACGCTTTCGTGGACAAGATCGCGGCGCTGGCAGGCGAGCCTGACAACGGGCTGTCCGACGCGATTGACGCCGCCGAACAGATGCTGACCGAAGGCGCGGTGCCCGACGCCGCCGAAACCTTTGCCGCCGTGCTGCAGGAGGACCCCGCCAACGCCCGCGCCTATGCGGGGCTGGTGCGCTGCTATCTCGCGCTTGACGATATCGATCAGGCCGAGGCGATCCTGAACGGCGCGCCTGCCGAAATCTCGACCGATCCCGCGCTGGAAGCCCTGCACGCGCAAATCACCCTGCTGCGCGAGGCCGCCAATGCCGGACCTGTCGGCGAATTGCAGGCGCAGGTCGATGCCGACCCCGCCAACCATCAGGCACGGTTCGATCTGGCCGTGGCCCTGCATGCCAAGGGGCAGGTCGAGCAGGCGGTGAACGAATTATTGGAACTGTTCCGCCGCGACCGCGACTGGAACGACGGGGCCGCCAAAACCCAGTTGTTCAAGATTTTCGATGCCCGCGATGCCAAGGACCCCATCGTGCTGACCGGACGGCGCAGGTTGTCGTCGATGATATTTGCCTGATCACAAAGGCGGGCTAATTCATGCCAATGATATCATCAACTGATCTGCCGGACACCATTCCGGTATTCCCCCTGCCCGGCGCGCTGCTTTTGCCGCGTTCGCGCTTGCCGCTGCACCTGTTCGAGCCGTGCTATCTTGCGATGCTTGACGATGTGATGAAAACATCCTCGCGGTTGATCGGGATGGTGCAACCCTATGACGCCCCCGGTGCGGCCGGCAAGCTGCACAGCATCGGCTGCGCAGGCAAGCTGACGGCGTTTTCGGAAACCGAGGACGGGCGCTACATGATCACCCTGTCGGGCGCATCGCGTTTCCGCATCGTCGAAGAGGTCGAGGGGTTTACCCCCTACCGCCGCTGCAAGGTGAACTGGAACGGGTTTTCGCGCGATCTGGGGCCGGTGGAAAAAGACCCCGATTTCGACCGCGACAGTTTCATGAAGGCGCTGAACCGCTTTCTGGTGGACCGTGGCCTGTCGACCGACTGGGACTCGCTCAGCGAGGCCGAGGATGAGTTGCTGATCAATTCGCTGTCGATGCTCTGCCCCTTCACGCCCGAGGATAAACAGGCCCTGCTGGAAGCCCCGTCGCTGTCCACACGGCGCGAAACGCTGCTGACGCTGATGGAATATTCCCTGCGCGGCGGCAACGGAGAAGGTGTCATGCAATGAGCGAAGCCGGTTTCGACCCCAAGATGCTCGAGGCACTGGTCTGCCCCATCACCCACGCAACCCTGCGCTATGACGCCGAGCGGCAGGAACTGGTCAGCGAAAACGCGCATCTGGCATTCCCGATCAGGAACGGGATCCCCGTGATGCTGGTGGACGAGGCGCGGCAGGTGGAGT
>DAISXL010000161.1:0-5437 GCA_036825855.1 Yoonia sp. | reverse complement strand
TATCCAATCGCGTGCCGCCACTGGGCGGAATAGCCGCCTGTGACGTGATGTTCGAGTTGCCGTTCGATATCGCCCAAAAGGCTGGACGCGCCAAAGCGGAACAGGTCGGGTTGCAGCCAGCGGTCGCCCAATTCGTCCTTGATCATCGAGAGATACACCAGCGCATCCTTGGCCTTGGCAATGCCGCCAGCGGGTTTGTAGCCGACCATCACGCCGGTGCGGTCGTGGTAATCGCGGATCGCGCGGATCATCGTCAGGGTGACGGGCAGGGTGGCGTTGACGGGTTCCTTGCCGGTCGAGGTCTTGATGAAATCCGCCCCCGCCATCATGCAGACCAGACTGGCGCGCGCGACATTGCGCAGGGTCCCCAGCTCGCCCGTGGCTAGGATCGCCTTGACATGGGCATCGCCGCAGGCCGCACGCATCTCGCGCATTTCATCATAAAGCGCTTGCCAGTTGCCGGTCAGCACATGGCGGCGGCTGATGACGATGTCGATTTCCTGCGCGCCTGCGGCGACGCTTTCGCCGATTTCCGCAATGCGCAGGTGAAACGGCGACAGGCCCGCCGGAAAGCCCGTGCTGACAGCCGCAACCGGAATGCCCGACCCTGCCAGCGCATCAACAGCCGTCGCGACCATGTCGTGATAGACGCAGACCGCCCCGGTGGTCAGACCCTGCATGCCCAGCGCGTCCAGAATATCGGCGCGGACTGGTTGACGCGCCTTGGCGCACAGGCGGCGCACGCGGCCCGCGCTGTCGTCGCCCGACAGCGTCGTCAGGTCCATCAGGCTGATCGCCTTGCACAGCCACGCCGCCTGATAATCCTTTTTCACACTGCGCCGCCCCGGCAGGGTCGCTGCGCGCCGTTCGATGGCGGATGTATTGGCCTGCACCGCCATGACCCAATCAAGGTCAAGCGGCGTGCCTTCGTTGCGGGCAAGGTGCAGTTGCGGCAGATGCGCCACCGCGGGCGGGGTCGTGGTTGTTTGCAAGTTGGCCTCCTGCATTGCCCGTGAAACGTGGCACTTTGCGGATGACTTGGCAAGTTTTGACCAAATGGTCAAACACTATGACGGCTGCACGACCTGACGTTGCCGTTTCTGGCGGTATTGCAGCGGGGTGTCGCCATAGGCGGCGCGGAACAGCTTGTGGAAATGCGACATGTTTGGGATGCCGCAATCGGCGGCGATCTGGCCCACGGACTCGGCGTCGGTGGCCAGCGCGCGGGCGGCGTAATCCATGCGGATGCGGTTGATGTAATCGGACGGGGTCATGCCGAAATGCTTGCGCATGCTGCGGCTGACATGCGGATGCGCCTTGCCGGTCAGCGCCACCAGCCCTGCCGCGCCACCTTGAAAGACGGCAGGGTCACGGGCGGCACGGCAGGCCCGCACCAGCCAGTCGGGTGCGTCGGCCGGATAGGTTTCGCCGGTCAATTCGGCGCAAAGCGGCAGCAAGAACGCCTCGGCCGCGATGGTGTCGCAGCGGCTGCGTTCCAACAGCACGGCGGCATGGTTGAGGGCTGCCAGTTCGCGCATGTCGCGGTGGTGCAGCGCGATGCCTTTGCCGGACCAGAACAGATGCCCCGCAAGCGAAGGGTGCCGTTTCCCCAGCGCCTTGACCAGAGTGGGATGCAGGCAGAGCGAGACAACCAGCGCATGTTCGCCGCGCCCTTGCAGCGCATGGGTCTGGCCGGGGCTGAGAAACACGACGCTGCCTTCGGCCAGCGTTTGCGCGCCGTCGGGCAGGTGGTGGCGGACCTTGCCGTTCTGCACCCAGAAAAGTTCATAAAAATCATGCCCGTGCAACGCGCGCGGGCGTTCCGCCGTCAAGGTGGCCCTTGTCAGATGGACTTGCGCATTGGCGCGCAGGATGTCGGCATGGCGCAGGGTCAGGGTCATGCGGACAAACTAGCACAGGTTTTTCTGCGATGCAGCATTTATTCGCGGGTCGTTCTGGACGTGACAAGGCGACCTGCGCGGTTTATGCCGCAGGCACAGTTTCCCGGGGGATTTCCGATGACTTTTGACCGTTCCATCAAGATCGCGCCGTCGATCCTCTCGGCTGATTTCGCAAATTTCGGCGCCGAATGCCGCGCGATCGAGGCGCAGGGCGCCGATTGGGTCCATGTCGATGTGATGGACGGGCATTTTGTGCCCAATATCACCTTTGGCCCCGCGACCTGTGCCGCGATCCGGCCGCATATCAAGGGCGTGATGGACGTGCATCTGATGATCGCCCCCGTTGATCCCTATATCGAGGCTTTCGCCAAGGCCGGTGCCGATATCATCACCGCCCATGTCGAGGCAGGCCCCCATGTCCACCGCACGATGCAGGCGATCCGCGGCGCGGGGGCCAAGGCCGGAGTGGCCTTGAACCCCGCCACACCCGCCGTTGCGGTGGAATACCTGCTCGACATGGTCGATCTGGTCTGCGTGATGACGGTGAACCCCGGTTTTGGCGGGCAGAAGTTTATTCATAGTCAGGTGGACAAGGTCCGCCAGCTTCGCGCGATGATCGGTGACCGGCCCATCCATATCGAGATTGATGGTGGTGTTGACCCTGTGACCGCGCCAATGGTCGCTGCTGCCGGAGCGGATGTGCTGGTTGCCGGATCGGCGGTGTTCCGCGGTGGGTCGGTCAGTGATCCGGCACCCTATGGTGCCAATATCCGCGCGATCCGCGACGCAGCAAAGGCATAGGGGGCCGCCGCCCCCGCCCTGCGGGCTCCCCCGCGGATATTTTTACTCGAACGAAAGGGTGGCGGCGCGGTACCATGCGGCGAGCGTGGCGCGGTCTTCGTCTGGCAATTGGGTGATATTGGCAGGCGGCATCGCGTGGCTGATCCCCGATTGCAGATAGATCGCGCGGGCGTGGTGCGCGATATCGGCCTCGGTTTCGAGAAATACGCCTTTCGGCGCCCAGTGCATGTTGCCCCAGACCGGTTCGCGCGCATGGCACATCGAACAGCGCCCGATCACGATGTCATGCGCCTCCTCGAACCCTGCGGCACTGGCGAAGCGCTGTTCGTAGGCGGTCAGCGCGCGGGCTTCGGCTTCGTCATAGGTGTCGTGGCCGGGGAAGGTCGACAACCAAGCGATCACGATGAAAAGGATGACCGTCACGGCCCATGTCCAGGTGGGCTTGCCTTTGCGGGCATGCATCGAGTTGAAATAATGCCGGATAGTGACGCCCATCAGGAACACAAGTGCGGCGATGATCCAGGCGTATTGCGTCCCGAAGGCCAGCGGATAGTGGTTCGACAGCATCAGGAAGATCACGGGCAGCGTCAGGTAGTTGTTGTGGGTAGAGCGCAGTTTCGCGATCTTCCCGTATTTCGGGTCGGGTTTGCGCCCGGCCTTGAGGTCGGCCACCACGATCCGCTGGTTCGGCATGATGATGAAAAACACATTGGCCGTCATGATCGTGGCGGTGAACGCGCCCAGATGCAGCAGCGCGGCACGGCCTGTGAAAATCTGGTTGTAGCCCCAGGACATCACCACCAGCAGCGCGAACAGCAGCAGCATCAGCACCGTGGGTTTGTCACCCAAAGGGGATTTGCACAACTGGTCATAGATCACCCAGCCGATGCCCAGCGAGGCGGCGGAAATCAGGATGCCTTGCCAGATCGCCAGATCCGCCTTGGCGGGGTCGATCAGGTAAAGCTCTGCCCCGACCCAATAGACCACGGCCAGCAGGGCCGCCCCTGACAGCCATGTCGCATAGCTTTCCCATTTGAACCACGTCAGGTGGTCGGGCATGGCATCGGGGGCCACGAGGTACTTCTGGATGTGATAGAAGCCGCCGCCATGAACCTGCCATTCCTCGCCGTCGGCCGGCCCTTGGATGTTCCGGTTCAGCCCCAGATCGAGAGCGATGAAATAGAACGACGATCCGATCCAGGCGATCGCCGTGATCACATGCAGCCAGCGCACGGCAAAGGCCAGCCATTCCCACAAGATCGCCATATCGTACATCGGTCGGTTCCTTCTTCGCGTCAGCACCCGATCTTGTCGTCTTGCAGGGTCGCGCGCCAGCGGAAAATCGCGCGGCGGGCGTTGCGGCGATGCGGGCTTGCAAAACTGCACGAAGCTCCGGCACAAAGCCTGAGGATGATCCGCAGGAGACCACAGGTGCAACGCTATCCCCGCGACATGATCGGCCATGGCGCCGAACCGCCCGAGGCCCGCTGGCCCGGGGCTGCGCGCATTGCCGTGCAGATCGTGCTCAACTACGAGGAAGGTGGCGAGAACAACATCCTGCACGGCGATGCCGCGTCAGAGGCGTTTTTGTCCGAGATCGTGGGGGCCGCCGCTTGGCCCGCCCAGCGGCATTGGAACATGGAAAGCATGTATGAATACGGCGCGCGTGCGGGGTTCTGGCGCTTGCACCGGATGCTGGCGGATCTGCCGGTCACGGTTTATGGCGTGGCGACAGCCTTGGCCCGTGCGCCCGAACAGGTCGCGGCGATGCAGGATGCAGGTTGGGAAATTGCCAGCCACGGGCTGAAATGGATCGACTACAAGGACGCCCCCGAGGATGTCGAACGTGCCGATATGCTGGAGGCGATCCGCTTGCATACCGAGGTCACCGGCTCCCCCCCGCGCGGCTGGTACACGGGGCGCTGTTCGGTGAATACCGTGCGCCTTGCCGCCGAGACCGGACAATTCGCCTATGTCGCAGACAGCTATGCCGATGATCTGCCGTACTGGGTGGAAATCGGGCGGCATGACCAGCTGATCGTGCCTTACACGCTTGATGCAAACGACATGCGCTTTGCCACGCCGCAGGGGTTCAACGCCGGCGCGCAGTTTCTGGATTACCTCAAGGCCAGTTTCGACACGCTCTACCGCGAAGGCGGGCGGATGATGTCCATCGGCCTGCATTGCCGCCTGATCGGCAGGCCCGGTCGGGCCGAGGCTTTGCGCCAGTTCATCGATTACGCGCAGGCGCACGAAGGCGTGTGGTTCGCCACGCGCGAACAGATCGCGGACCACTGGGCGGCGACGCATCCGCATCAGCGGTTTGCCCGTCCGTCGCAGATGGACCGCGATGCCTTTGTCGCGGCTTACGGTGGCATCTTCGAACATTCGCCATGGATCGCCGCAGGTGCGCACGCGCTGGAACTGGGGCCTGCGCATGACACGGCCCTTGGCATGCACAACGCACTTTGCCGTGTGTTCCGCTCGGCCAGTGATGACGCGCGGCTGGGCGTGCTGAACGCGCATCCCGATCTTGCGGGCAAGCTGGCCGCTGCCAAACGGCTGACGCCTGACAGCACCGCCGAACAGGCCAGCGCCGGTCTGGACGCGCTGACCGATGCCGAACGCGCGGCGTTTCAGGCGCAGAACGCGGCCTATCTGGAAAGGTTCGGCTTTCCCTTCATCATCGCCGTGCGCGACCACGACAAAGCGGGGATCATGGCAGCCTTTGCCGC
>DAISXL010000160.1:2898-5454 GCA_036825855.1 Yoonia sp. | reverse complement strand
TTGCAGATGACCAGACCGGGCGGACCATCGGGCCGCGTCAGCGCATCGACGGGAAACGTGTCGAATGTGGTCAGGCCCGCCACATCCGCGCGGTCGGCGTTTTCACGGCTCATGCGGATCGCACCTGCATCGCGGTCGCTGCCGTAAAAGCGCAGGTCGGTCGGTGTCGGGCTGTGCTGGCGCATCGCGTCCCATGCGGCGGGATCAAAACTGGCAAGCTGTTCAAACGCAAAGCTGCGGCTGCGTCCGGGGTAGAGCCCTGCCGCGATTTCCGCGGCCTCAATCACGAAGGTGCCGGACCCGCACATCGGGTCCAGCACGGGTTCGGTGCCCTGATAGCCGCAATCGCGCAGGAACAGCGACGCCAGCGTTTCGCGCATGGGCGCTTTGCCCACGCCTTGCTTGTGCCCGCGCTTGTGCAGGCTTTCGCCGGATGTATCCACGCTGATCGTTACGCGGTTGTCGTCGATCCGCAGTTTCACGACCAGCTCCGCCTCGGCGCTGATCTGATAGCCGTTCGCCTTCAGCGCGGTCTCGATCCGCTGGGTCGCGGCACCGGCGTGATAGATCTTGGACTTGCGGTTGGTCGTGACCTCGACCCTGACCGGCACATCGGGGCGCAGCACATCTGCCCAAGGGAATTTATGTGCGCGCTTGTCCAGCTGTGCCAGATGGAACGCCATGAAACTGCCGATCCGCACCAGTACCCGCGTCGCGCCGCGCAGCACCAGATTGGCGCGCCAGACATCGGGCCAGCCGCCTGTCATGGTCACACCGCCTTGGGTCAACTCACCGGCAAAGCCCGCTGCTTTCGCCTCGGCCAGAAGGGCTGCTTCGAATCCGGGGGTTGCGGTCAGAAAGATCTCGAATGTTTGTGTCATGCCGCCTGCATAGGGGTTTGCCTTGGGCTTGCAAATGGGCAAGCGGCAGCGGCTAGAAGGTCGACTGAATGCCGATGCCGATTTCGACGACGGAAGTGGTATATTCATCCGCGGTGGACTGCGTGCGCGTCGCCTTGGCCGTCAGCGTGGGCGCAAAGCCGAAAGTGGTGAATCGGTCCAGCACCGCCGTCCCCGTCACACTGGCGAAACGGTCGCGCCGCCCGTCCAGCGTTGTCGGGAAGGTGTCATAGTGGCGATACCCGATCTCTACCCCTGTCGACAGGCGCGTCCCCAGCACGGGTTGGTCAAAGGCATAGCCAAGGCCTGCGCGGTATTCGTCATAGATATTCTCGAACCCGCCGTCCCTGTGCCGCGCTGCCAGCGTCAGTTGCATCCGGTCGCCGCCGTGCAGGCGCAGGTCATAGGCGGCGGATACATCGTGGACCACCGCATCGACCACCGTGGCACTGACCGCGTCCTGCCATTGCGCCGATCCAGTCAGCGTGAACCGACCGTCAGGGCCAGAGGGGATGCCCTGTTGCAGCGTCAGGGCGCGGTAATTCACCAGATGCACCCCGCCTTCCCAATAGCCGCCGACATCCAGCGTCGCGCTGACCGGCCCCAGGGGGCTCAGATCGCCGCGCGTGTGGGTAAGGCCCACTTCGGCGCGAAAGGACAGGAAATCATGGCCGGTCAGTTCCCGCACCCGAGCAATGGGTGACGCGTCGAGCAAGGCGCGCGCATCGCGCGACAGGCTGTAGGTCGCCCCTGAAAAAAGCAGCCCCGCCGTCGTCGTCTGCACCGCGTCTTGCGACAGGCGATACCCCAGACGGACGCTGCCCGCATAGGCGATTCCGGACAGGGCGCGCTGGTCCTCGGGCAGTTGCAGTTGCAGGTCGATTCCCTCGAAGGTCAGGATGCCGTCCACCGACCCGTTGTTGATATTGCTCGACGGCGCGACCGACGCGGTCGTGCGGATCGACAGCGGATTGGCCTGCGCCGCGCTTCTGTAGTCGCGGGCGACGGTATTGGCCTCGTCCTGCGTTTGCGCATGGTTGGACGCGCGTCGCAGCCAGATTTCGGCCCGCGCGAATTGCCCTTGCTGGAAATGCGCCGCAGCGGTCAGCCGTGCGGCCTGCAACTTTGTCGCGGCGTCCGGCGCTGCGCGATAGGCAAGGCGGCCCGCCGCGGCTGCGCCTGCCATGTCGCCCAGATCGGACCGCGCGAGGGTAAGCAGCATCAGCCCCGCGAAATTGTCCGGCGCTGTGGTCAGCATCTCTTGCGCCAAGGCCACAGCCGTCGCAGGGTCGCCCGCATCCAGCGCCTGTTCGGCGGCATCCTGCCTCTGGCGCAGGTCAGAGGCCGCCAACGCCGGAACGGCGGCAAAAGCGCCGATCAGGATCAATCCGCCGATCTTCAGATATCCGCCCACGCCATCGCCCGCTGTACTGCCTCTGCCGATCCTAGCGAAACTGTCCGGCAAGGGAACGCGCGTTTTGACTGATTTGCATTTGCATACTTCCCAAGCCCGCGCGCGGCGGTGTAGCAATTGTCGTCAGCCAACGAATACGGGGAAAGCCTGCGATGCGTGTTCATATTTCCATCCTTGCCGCAGGGTTGCTGGCAGGGTGCATGGGGTCCGGTGGAACAGGTGTGGATGTGGCGCCCGCGCCAA
>DAISXL010000160.1:0-2798 GCA_036825855.1 Yoonia sp. | reverse complement strand
CACTGGGTCCTCGTGCTCGCGTCTCCGCGCTAACCCATTTCCCGCGCCGACTCGGGCTTTGGCATGGGTTTTGCGATGCCTTCCAGCGCTTTCAGCGGGCGGCGCACGGCTTCTTTCAGGCCCGGCCGCGTCGGGGCGGCGGATTGTTTGCTGACTTCGACCATCAACACGCCCCCTGCCGCGATCACCGGGATCTTGTGGCCGATCCGTTCGAACATACCGGCCGACTTGCGCCAGAACCGGCTGCGCAGCGGTGGCTGGAACAGCGTCGACAACGTGCGTTCCGTGACGAACCGGTGCTTGCGCAACTGCGCATCAAGCTGCGTCAGCGAATAGGGGCGGCCAAAGCCGAACGGCGTTGCATCCGTGCGTGACCATAGACCCGCGCGGTTCGGCACAACAACCACCGCGCGCCCGCCCGGACCCAGCACGCGCCACATCTCGTCCAGCAGGGCCGAGGGGTGTTCGGATGTTTCCAGCCCGTGCATGACGACCAGCTTGTCGATATGCCCCGTCTCGATCGGCCAGAGCGTGTCTTCGCACAACACGCTGACGTTGCGGCCTTCAGGAGGCCAGGGCATCACGCCCTGCGGACCGGGCATCAAGCCGATCACGCGGCGGGCGTCCTTCAGATAGGGGCGCAGCAAGGGCACGGCGAAACCGAAACCGGCGACGACCTGCCCTTTCGCCTCGGGCCAGAGCGTGACAAGTTCGTCGCGGATCACCTGCTGGGCCGCACGTCCCAGCGCACTGCGATAATAGAAGTTTCGCAGGTCCAGCACATCAAGGTGCATTGCGGTTCAGACCTCCTTGGACGACACTTTGCAAACCATATCAAGGAAAGGACAGTTTGCCATGACAAACACCGCATCGCCCGTCGAACTGGTCACGGTGGCCTGCCTGCGCGACAATTATGCCTTTCTGCTGCACGATTCAGCGACCGGGCAAACCGCCCTGATCGACGCGCCCGAGGCGGCGCCGATCAAGGCCGCATTGGCCCGGCGGGGCTGGCAACTGACCAATATCCTGCTGACGCATCACCACGACGACCACGTCGCTGGCGTGGCCGCATTGCGCGGCGACGCAAGGGTGATCGGCGCCAAGACGGACGCCCATCGCCTGCCGCCACTTGATCTTGCCGTGGCCGAAGGCGACGTGTTGCAGGTCTGCGGCCAGACCACCCATGTGATCGATGTGTCGGGGCATACGGTGGGGCATATCGCGTTCCACATGCCGGACGCGGCCCTTGTTTTTACCGGCGACAGCCTGATGGCGCTGGGCTGCGGGCGGCTGTTCGAAGGCACGCCCGTGCAGATGTGGCAAAGCCTGCTGAAATTGCGGGCGCTGCCTCAGGAAACCACTGTCTGTTCGGGGCATGAATACACGGAATCGAACGCCCGCTTCGCAGCGTCCCTTGACCCAGACAACACAGCGCTTACTTTACGGATCAGGGCGATTGAAACGGCGCGTGCGGCAGGTAGGCCGACAGTGCCATCCGGACTTGACGAAGAACGGCGCACCAACCCGTTTTTGCGTGCCGATGATGCGGGCCTCAAGGCGCATCTGGGTATGCTGGACCAGCCCGACGTAGCGGTGTTTGCGCATATCCGTGCAAGCAAAGACAAGTTTTAACCTCAAACACGCTGACAGGTTGCCCAAAACCGGGCTCTGTTGCGACCTTCACGTCAAATGTGAAGCAAAGAACCAAAAAAGTCCTTGAAGGTTGGGAAATAAAACCAAACTTTAAGAGGTAGAGGCCAAGGTGGGATCAGCGCGCAATGCTGGCCGACCCCGATGTGAAGGAGCACAGACGTGCCATCATTTTCAACAACACTCGAGCAGTCGATTCACGGTGCGCTGGCGCTGGCCAACGAACGCAAGCACGAACTGGCCACGCTGGAACACCTGCTGCTGGCCCTGATCGACGAACCGGACGCCGCGCGTGTCATGCGCGCCTGTTCAGTCGATCTGGATGACCTGCGCAAGGATCTGGAAGATTTCATCGACGACGACCTGTCGACCCTCGTCACCGATGTCGAAGGCTCCGAAGCCGTGCCGACGGCCGCTTTCCAGCGCGTGATCCAGCGCGCGGCGATCCATGTGCAATCCTCGGGCCGGTCCGAAGTGACGGGCGCGAATGTGCTGGTCGCAATCTTTGCCGAACGCGAAAGCAATGCCGCCTATTTCCTGCAAGAACAGGACATGACCCGTTACGACGCGGTGAATTTCATCGCGCATGGCGTGGCGAAAGACCCTGCCTTCGGCGAAACGCGGCCTGTGACGGGTGCGGCCGAGGAAACCGAACAGACCACCGGCGCCGACCCTGAAAAGGAAAGCGCGCTGGCGAAATACTGCGTCGATCTGAACGCCAAATCGAAAAAAGGCGACGTCGATCCCCTGATCGGTCGCGCACACGAGGTGGAACGCTGCATCCAGGTGCTCTGCCGCCGCCGCAAGAACAACCCGCTGCTGGTGGGTGATCCGGGCGTGGGCAAGACCGCCATCGCCGAAGGGCTGGCCTACAAGATCGTCAACAAGGACGTGCCAGAGGTTCTGGCAGGCGCCACGATCTATTCGCTCGACATGGGCGCGCTGCTGGCAGGCACGCGGTACCGCGGCGATTTCGAAGAACGGCTGAAGGCCGTG
Source organism: Yoonia sp. (assembly GCA_036825855.1). Lineage (GTDB taxonomy): Bacteria > Pseudomonadota > Alphaproteobacteria > Rhodobacterales > Rhodobacteraceae > Yoonia. The sequence goes on along the minus strand of DAISXL010000160.1, from coordinate 152 downwards.
ATGACCGAGATGGAAAACCACAAGGATGCCGTCCTGTTCATCGACGAAATCCACACGGTGATCGGGGCCGGTGCCACATCGGGCGGTGCCATGGATGCGTCCAACCTGCTGAAACCTGCGCTGCAGGGCGGCAAACTGCGCTGCATGGGGTC
>DAISXL010000159.1:0-5458 GCA_036825855.1 Yoonia sp. | reverse complement strand
TGCGCAGTCCGTTCTATGCCTCGCTGGATGCGTTGCTGGTCGGTTCGGGCGTCGCGTTGCTGACGACAGCGGGCAGGCACCTTGCGCCTGCCACCGCGCGGCGCCTGCTGGCGGCGGTGACGACGGCGGCGGTGCTCTGGCTCGCCTCGGGCGATTTCATGGGGACCATTACGGTTTGGGACGCAAGCGCGCAGCCCGTTGCCATCGCCCTGCTCTGCGGCGCGGCGGTTTGGGCGGCGGTGTCACTGCGCGGCGTGCCCTTGTTTGCAGAGCCTGTGTTCCGCATTGGCGCGCGGCTGTCCTACAGCCTTTATCTGGTGCATTTTCCGCTGATCCCGCTTGCGCTGGCTCTCAGCGGCGCGGCCAGAGGCCTGCTGTTCTGGCCATTCTTTCTGGGCCTGTCACTGGCGTTATCAGCCCTGATCTATGTCGGCATCGAACGCCCGTTTCTGGCGCGGCGCGCAGGTGCGGCAACCGGCGACATCGCGCCACTGCGCTGAAGGCGGATCGCTGGCCAAAGCACATTGCCCTTCGCACCGCTTTGGCCGATGCTGGCGACACATATGGCAGGTAGAACCCGATGAAGCGTATCACGATGACCCTTGACGACGATCTGTTGGCCGCACTCGATGCGCATATGGATGCATCCGGTGCCACCAACAGGTCAGAGGCGATCCGCGATCTGGTCGCCCGCAGCCTTGCGCCCGAGGCGCCCGCGGATGCCGCCTGCCTCGGCGTCGCCAGCTACACGATCGACCCCGAGATCCGCGATCTGGGGCGCAAAATCCCGCAGGTCCGCCAAGACCATCACGACCGTTTCGCCGCCGCCCTGTCGGTGCCGGTGGATCATTCGACGTCGTTGGAAGTCGCGGTGTTGAAAGGCTCCGTGGCCGAGGTCGCAGCCATCGCCAATGCGCTGTTTCTGGAACGCGGCGTGCGCCACGGGCGGCTGGCGCTGGTGCCGGTGGTGGTCGAGGATCACAGCCACGCCCATGGCAACGGCGCGCCGCATCGCCATGCCAAGGTCGTCAACCGGTTTCAGTAACGCTGCGGTCCAGCCGCCCCGCCGCCAGCGCGGACAGCGCCACCATGACCGTCGCCGTGCCCAGCATCAGCGGCAGACCGCCCGCCTGATAGGTCAGCCCCGACAGCAAGGTGCCCAAAAGCCGCCCTGCCGCATTGGCCATGTAGTAGAACCCCACATCCATCGTGACCCGTTCGGCCTTGCTGAAGGACAGGATCAGGTAGGAATGCAGCGCGGAATTGACCGCAAAGACCGCGCCGAACACCAAAAGGCCCGCAACCAGCATCACCGTCAGCCATAGCTGCGGACCCATCGACAGCACCGCCGCCGCAGTCAGGATCGCCGGAACCGCTGCAAGCGCCCAGGCCCAGTGCCGCGCGGCCCCGATCAGCTCTGCCGCGGGCCGCGCATTCGCGCGCAGCAGCTTGGGCGCGGCGGCCTGCACCGCGCCGTAAAGGATGATCCAGACCGCCATGAAGGTTCCGATCATGAAAAACGCGGTCCGGTTGCCCGCGACGGTCCCGTCCGACAGCACGGCATAGAAATAGATCGGGATCCCCACGACGAACCAGATATCGCGCGCGCCGAACAGGAACACGCGCGCCGCACTCAGCCAGTTGACGTTGTGGGATTTGGAAAAGACTTCGGTGAATTTGGCGCCCTTGCGCCCTTTGGGCAGGCCGGATGGCATGAAGGCCAGCACCGCGCACAGGATCACACCCAGCACCGCCGCCATGGCCAGCACGGCAGTTGTAAAGCCAAGCGTGGCCAGCAGCGCGGCCCCCAGCAGAAAGCCGCAGCCTTTGACCGCGTTCTTCGACCCGGTCAGCAGCGCCACCCAGCGGAACAGCCCACCATCGGGGGCCAGTATCTTGACCGCGGATTTCGAGGCCATCTTGGCCAGATCCTTGGCCACGCCGCTCGCCCCTTGCACCAGCATGACGAACACGACGGACGCGCCGATGGCCCAGGTCGGGTCAAGCTGCGCCAGCGCCAGCAATGCCAGCACCTGCAAGCCCAGCCCCACGTAAAGCGTGAAGGTCAGCCCGAACCGTGCCGCGATCCAGCCTGCGGACAGATTGGTGACAATCCCCGCGATTTCGTAAAGTACGAACAGATAGGCCAGCTGCACCGGCGAAAAGCCCAGCGTGTGAAAGTGCAACAGCACCAGCATCCGCAGCGCGCCATCCGTCAGCATGAATGCCCAATAGGACGCGGTGACGGCGATATAGGCGTTCAGCCCTGCGGGTCTGACCGTCACAGCGACGCCCCGACCATCAGCGCGACATCGGCCAGACGATGCGCATAGCCCATCTCGTTGTCATACCAGACATACAGCTTCACCTGCGTGCCGTTCACCACCATCGTGGACGGCGCATCGACGATCCCCGAGCGCGTGTCGTTGGTGTAATCGGCGGACACCAGCGGGCGTTCCTCGTAGCCAAGGATGCCTTTCAGCGGGCCTTCGGCGGCGGCTTTCATCAGGGCGTTGATTTCCTCGACCGATGTCGGGCGCGGCACCTCGAACACGCAATCGGTCAATGATCCGTTCAGCAAAGGCACGCGGACGGCATGGCCGTTCAGCTTGCCCGCAAGTTCGGGATAGATCAGCGTGATTGCGGTGGCGCTGCCCGTTGTCGTGGGGATCAGCGAATTCAGCGCTGACCGCGCGCGGCGCAGGTCCTTGGCAGGACGGTCCACGATGGTCTGGGTGTTGGTGACGTTGTGGATCGTCGTGATCGACCCATGCGTGATGCCGACCCCGTCGAGCAGCACCTTGACCACGGGGGCAAGGCAGTTCGTGGTGCAGGATGCGGCGGTGATAATGTCATGTTCGGCAGGATCGTAGATGCCATCATTGACGCCATAGACGATATTGGCGGTGCGTCCGTCCTTGACCGGCGCGGACACCACGACCTTTTTCACGCCCGCCTCAAAATAGGGGGCCAGCTTGCTTTCCGTCTTGAACACGCCGGTGCAGTCGATCACCACATCGACACCGTCCAGCGGCAGCGCCGTCAGGTCCTTTGTCCCGATAAAGGGCAGCCGCGTGCCGTCGATGCTGACGCTGTCCGCATCATGCGCGAAATCGATGGCCCAGCGACCATGCACCGTGTCGAATTCCAGCAGATGCGCATGCATCGCAGGATCGCCCACAGCGTCGTTGATCCACGCAATCCGCGCGCCTTTTTCCAACAGAGGGCGCAGTGCAAGCTTGCCGATGCGGCCAAGGCCGTTGATCGCATAAGTGGTCACAGCGATACCTCCGACGGGGATTGCGCGATCTCGTCGACCGCCTGTTGCAGCGACATCCGGTCAAGGCTGGCGATGGGCAGCGCTGCAAACAGCCTGATCCGGTTGGCAAGGGCGCCATAGGCGCGCTGGAAGGCAAGGCTTTTCTCGGCATCGGTGCCGGTGGCCTTGACCGGATCGGGCATCCCCCAATGCGCGCTAACAGGCTGGCCCTGCCATGCGGGGCATTCTTCGTTCGCGGCCTGATTGCAGACGGTAAAGACGAAATCGAAAGCGGGCGCATCGGGGCCAGTAAAGACGGTGACGTTCTTGGACGAGAGGTCCGCAATGTCATGCCCCTTGGCGCGCAAAACGTCGAGCGCGAAGGGGTTCAGTTCGGACCGCGGCAAGGTGCCTGCCGAATAGGCGTTGAAGCGGTCGCCCGCTTCCTTGCGCAGGATCGCTTCGGCAAAGATCGAGCGGGCGGAATTGCCGGTGCAGATGAACAGCACGTTGTACTTGGGCTGCGTCATGGGGGTTCTCCCAAAAAGCGCGGGCGCGCAAAGGTCGGGCCTGCCCCGACAGCAATCGTTGAAAAGATAGTCAAAGGTCTGACTGACCGCGTCGATAGCGACGCTGTATTGCAGGGATGTGGCAACGCGGTCCTGTGTCACCAGACCGGCCTGCATCAGGGCCGACAGATAGGCCGACAGGGTCGATGGCTTGATCTCCAGCGCCTGCGCCAGTTCGCCCGCCGGCACGCGGTCGGGATAGCGCCGCATCAACAGGCGGAACACGGCCAGCCGCTGCGGGTGGCCAAGGGTCGTCAGGCGGGTGCAGATGTCATTTTCCATATTTCACGAATATACGAAATACAAAACCTGCCAAGCCGGTTTTCGGGGTTTTACAAAAACTTCACAAAGCGCCTGTCAGGCGCTGGCCAGCACCCAATCGGCCATCGCGGGCAACAGGCTGTCCACCAGTGCCTGAAAGCCTGCAACAATCGCGGCAGGTCCGTCATTGGCGACCGGCACCGACTGGGTGAACCGGCGCGTGGCAAGCACACGCTGGTCGCGGTCGTTCAGCACGGTCAGCGTCATGTCGATGGCGGCGACGGGGATACCATCCGCCCCGATGGTCATATCAAAGGCATCTACCCGCGTCAGCAGCGCGCTGTCGGGGACCGGTCCGCCTTCGGCAGGTCCGACATAGCCGATCCGCCCCGTGGCCGATATGCTGCGCACCAGCAGCGATTGCACGACGCGGGGCAGTTCGGCCGTCCAGCGCCCATCGGGCAGATAGGTGATCGCGGCGACATTGGGCCGGACCAGAATCCGGTCCGTGCTGATCGCCGATGTGGCATCCGGCAAAGCGACCAACAGCGTCCGCTGCGTCTGCCGCCCGGTTGTGCTGCCGCTGGGCGGGATCAGGTCATAGGTATCAAGCGGGCTTCCTGCGGAATTCAGCGCGGAGACGGCGCCGCATCCGCCAAGGGCCACGGCCCCGCCGAAAATGGCCAGTCGGCGGGTCAGTCGGGTTGGGGTCATGATGTCACCTCCGGTATTCGGGAACGCGGTTGTCCAGGATGAACCCCGCAGGGTCGTTTTCGATCCGCCGTGTCAGGCCGTTCAGCGTTGCGATCAGGCCGCGCGCCTCGGTCGCAAGGCGGGTGAGTTCGGTCAGCCCGCCGGTGGAAAAGTCGCTGATCCCGGGTGCTGATTGCGCGACGGCTGTCTGCACCTGTGCGACAACGGCATCGGCCCGCGCGATCAGGGCGCGCAGATCGGCGGCGATGGCGGGCACATCGGCTGTCACATCCTCGACCGCGATGCTGATCCGGTCGGCAGAAGTGCGCAGATCGGACAGGACCGGCGCAAGATCGGTCTGCAACACGTCGTTGGCGGTATCAAAGGTCGTCTGCGCCGACCCCAAGGCCCCGTCCACCACCACCAGCGTCGTGTTCAGCGCCGCGAGCGAGGTCTGCGCCTGCGCGATCAGGTCGGTGGCCGATGTAATCGCCGTTTGCGTATCATTTGCCAGTGGCGTCAGGCGGCTGGTAAAGCCTGTGACATCGGCGGCGACATCCTCGACCGCGATTGAGGCTGTCTGCACCGCCGTGCGCACATCGGCCACGATCAGCGGCAGATCGGTGTTCACCACGGTTTCGACGGTCGCGACAGCGGCGCGCGCCTCGGCGATGAA
>DAISXL010000158.1:0-5529 GCA_036825855.1 Yoonia sp. | reverse complement strand
GCGTCGCAGCCATGCCCGCGTTCGGCGGAAATCATGAAGGTTTCGGCAAAAGGAAACGCCTCGTTCATGTCGCGGGTCAGGGCCAGCAGGCTTTCGGATTTGACTTTGTCGATCTTGTTGATCGCCAGCGCCACCTTGGTCTTGCCCATACGGTCGGGCAGGTTGGCAAGGATCGCCTTGACGCCTTCACTCATCCCGCGATGGGCCTCGATCATCAAAACGACAACATCGGCATCCGCCGCCCCGCCCCAAGCAGCGGCGACCATTGCGCGGTCCAGCCTGCGGCGCGGTTTGAACAGGCCCGGCGTGTCGATGAAAATCAGCTGCGCCTGCCCTGCCATCGCCACACCGCGAATGCGCGCGCGGGTGGTCTGCACCTTGTGGGTGACGATGGACACCTTGGCGCCGACCATCCGGTTCAGCAGCGTCGATTTGCCCGCGTTCGGTTCCCCGATCAGGGCGACAAAGCCCGCTTTGGTCGGTGCGTCGGTCATGGGTCAACTTTCTTCAAAAGGGCGGCGGCAGCGGCTTGTTCCGCCTGCCGTTTCGACCCTGCGGTCGCTGTCTCGGACTGGCCAGAGGCCAGTTGCACGGCAATGGTAAAGGCAGGCTGGTGGTCAGGTCCAGTGCGTGCCACCTCTGTATAGGTGGGCGGTGCTTCGCCACGGGCTTGCGCCCATTCCTGCAAGGCGGTCTTGGCGTCGCGGGCATCGTCGGCCACGTTGGTCACGCGCGCCCCCCAGAGGTGCAGCACCACCTTGCGCGCAGCCTCAAACCCCCCGTCCTGATAGATCGCGGCGATCACCGCTTCCATCGCATCGGCCAGCAGGGCTTCCTTGCGGCGGCCACCCGATTTCATCTCGGACCGGCCCAGCTTGATCACCGCGCCAAGGTCGATCTGGCGGGCGACATCGGCGCAGGTTTCACGCCGCACCAGCGCGTTATAGCGCGGGGCCAGCAACCCTTCGGGCGCAGAGGGATCGGCCTTCAGCAACGCCTCGGCCATCACCAGACCCAGCACACGGTCGCCCAGAAATTCAAGCCGCTGGTTGTCGTCGCGGTGGACGCTGACCATCGACGAATGGGTCACCGACCGCACCAGCAATTCCGGCTTGACGAAGTGATAGCCAAGACGTTGCGAAAAGGCGGCAAGATCGGCGGAGAGTTTCACTCGATCGCCTTGAAGAAACGGTCGCTGCGCCATGTCCAGAAGGCCAGCATCGACCGGCCCGCGGACGAGAACAGCACACGGTCGGCACGGCCCACGATATCCTTGCGCGGCACAAAGCCGACACCGCCCAGCGTTTGCGGCACGCGGCTGTCGATGGAATTGTCGCGGTTGTCACCCATGAAGAAGAAATGATCCGCAGGCACGGTGAACACCCCGGTATTGTCGGTCGCGCGCGTGCCGATATTCAGGATCGCGTGGCTGGTGCCATTGGGCAGCGTTTCCGTCTGGCGCGGTTTCAGACATTCCGCCCCCATGCCGACAGGGTCGTTGGCACACATCGGACGGCCGCCCATCGGCCCTTGGGGTTCCATGATTTCGGTAAAAGTGCCGGCATCGGCCAACCCGACTGGGGTGTCGTTGATATGCAGCACGCCGTCAATCATCTGGATCCGGTCACCGGGGGCACCGATCAGGCGCTTGATGAAATCGAGCCCCGTCACCGGATGGCGGAACACGACGACATCGCCGACCTGCGGGTCAGAGCCGAACAGGCGGTCGTTGCTATCCTCGAACCAGCCGCAGAAATCATCTGCGCCGATATCCAGCCCGACAGCAGGCACACGGATCGACGGACAGGACGCATAGGAATAGCCGTAAGCCATCTTGTTCACGAACAGGAAATCCCCGATCAGCAGCGTGTCCTTCATCGACCCAGAGGGAATCCAGAACGGTTGAAAGAACAGGGTGCGAAACACGCCCGCAATGATCAGCGCCCAAAAGATCGTCTTGATCGTCTCTTTCACGCTGCTGACAAAGCCCGTTTTTTCGGCCATTTTCCGTTCCTTTTAAGGTTTGACGCTACATGATCGCGCAAAGGGGTGGAGTCAAGCGATGGGCCGCGCCTCGATCACCACAAAGGCCTGTGCCCAAGGGTGATCGTCGGTCAGCGTCACATGGATGATCGCCTCGTGCCCCGGTGGCGTCATCTGGTCCAGCCTTTCGCGCGCCCAGCCGGTCACGGCCATGACGGGCTGGCCGGTGTGCAGGTTCGACACGGCCATGTCTTTCCACGCGATCCCCATGCGCAGCCCGGTGCCAAGCGCCTTGGAACAGGCCTCTTTCGCGGCCCAGCGTTTGGCATAAGTGCCGGGTGTGTCATGGCGGGCTTCGGCCTTGGCCTGTTCGACGGGCGTAAAGACACGGTTGCGGAACCGGTCGCCGAACCGGTCGAGCGTGGCCGCGATCCGGTCGATATTGGCAAGATCAGTGCCGATGCCAAGGATCATCCCGCGGCCCCGGGCGCATAGATATGGGCGACGCGATCTTCATCCAGCCCGCCCAGCCAGTCGAAGGCCCCGTCGCAGGCGGCATGGAAATCGCGGATCGTCAGCTTGGGGAACCGAAAAAAAGCAGCATCCGCATTGGCCTGTTGCGCGGCAAAGATCACGCGGTCGATCCCCGCCCAGCGCATCGCGGTCAGGCACATCTCGCAAGGCTGGCAGGATGCGATCAGCGTGGCACCGGCCAGATCGCGCCGGCCCAGCGTACGGGCGGCGGCGGCGATGGCCACGACCTCGGCATGGCGGCTGATGTCGTCCGTCTCGCCCACCTCGTTGCGGGCGGTGGCGATCACCTTGCCATCCAGCACGACAGCGGCGGTAAAGACGATATCCTTGCCCTGATCATGCAGGCGGCAGGCGTGATCTGCCACGTCGCGCATGGCCGCGCGTTCAGCGGTGGTCGGTGTCAGCAACGCCGCGCTCATGCGCGCGCGGCGTCCATCAGGCGGCGCATTTCCACAATTGCGGGACCAAGCCCGCGAAAGATGGATTCGCCGATCAGGAAATGCCCGATGTTGAGTTCCGCCACCTGCGGCAAGGCGGCGATGGGTGTCACGCAATCATAGGTCAGCCCGTGGCCCACATGCACCTCCAGCCCCAGATCGGTCGCAAAGGCCGTCATGTCGGTGATCTTGCGCAATTCGTCGTCGCGCATCTGCCAGTTGCCCTCGGCCCAAGCATCGGCATAGGCGCCCGAATGCAGCTCGATCACCGGCGCGCCGATGCGGTGGGCAGCCCTGATCTGCGCCTCGTCGGCGGCGATGAACAGCGACACGCGGGACCCGGCATCGCGCAAAGGCGCGATATAGGCGGCCAATGCATTGTCATTTCCCGCCACATCCAGACCGCCCTCGGTCGTGCGTTCCTCGCGCTTTTCGGGGACAAGGCAAACAGCATGCGGTTTGTGGCGCAGGGCGATTGCCTGCATTTCGGCCGTCGCCGCCATCTCGAAGTTCAGCGGGATGCGCAGCGCCGCCATCAGGCGCTCGATATCGGAGTCGATGATATGGCGGCGGTCTTCGCGCAGATGCGCCGTGATCCCGTCAGCCCCCGCATCCTGCGCCATCAGTGCGGCGCGCACCGGATCGGGCACGTCCCCGCCGCGCGCGTTGCGCACTGTCGCCACATGGTCGATATTCACACCGAGCCGCAGATTGGTCATGGTCGTCCCTTTCAGGCGAGAGAGGTCATTTCTTCAACTGTTCAAGCTTGGCCTGCAACACCTTGCGGCGCCGTTTCTGATAGGCCGCGATGATCGGCACGAACAGACAGTAGCTGAGCCACGCAAAGAACAAGCCCGGCGCGATGCCGCCGATGAGGTAGGGCACGAAAACCTCGTGATAAAAGGCGATCAGACCGGTCCAGTCGGCGGTGGCGACCGTGAACATAGCCACGAAATTGTAGATGATGTCCGAAAATGCATTACTGAACTGGCAGCCAAGCGTGCAGTAGTCGGCGGTGACACTGTTATCCAGCCCGAACAGCGCTGCGTTGAACGGACGCCCCAGCAGCCAATAACCTGTTCCCAAGGACGCGATTCCAATAGGAATATAGGTCAGCGGATTGCCTGCAAACGTGCCCAGAAGGGCGGCAAGGATATTGCCGCGCGCGACCCGCGCAAGCAGGATCGCGATGACGAAATGCAACCCGTAGAATGGTGTGAACGCTGCAAACACGCCCACAGCGATCCCGCGAGAGATTTTTTCGGGCGTGTCCGGCAAGCGCCGCAGCCGGTGTTTTACATAGCCAAAGGCCCGCGCCCAGCCGCCGCGCGGATACACGAAATCCAGCACGATCTTCCAGATCGGCCGCCTATCCCTGCGCTTGAAAACCAAACCCCGACTTCCCTTCTGGCCTGTCAGCCACGCATTGTCCCCGCAAGGCCCGGATCACGGTGCCGCACGATAGAGGAGACGTTGCTCTCCGCCTCCAGCGCCGTCATGACGCGGTGCAGATGTTCTGCGTCCCGCAGATCGACATCGATCAGCAGGCGAAAATAATCAGGCTTGCGGTCGATGAACTTGAGGTCAGAGATATTGGCGTTCTGTTCGCCGATCAATGTGCAAATGCGCCCCAGCACGCCGGTGTCGTTGGCAATCGTGGCGTCAAAGGTCACGGTATTGACGGCGGCATGGGTGCCTTCGTGCCATTGCAGGTCGATCCAGCGTTCGGGTTGGTCTTCGTAATCGGCCAAGGCGGCGCAGTCGATGGCATGGACCGTGACACCCTGCCCGCGGAAACTGATGCCCAGGATCCGCTCGCCCGGGACAGGCTGGCAGCAGGCACCGCGTTTATGCACCTGATCGGGGCTGAGACCGACGACGGCACATCCCTGATCAACCTCTTCGCCCTTCTGATGCGCAAGTTCGGGATAGATCGCGCGCACAACCTCGCTGCCGGTCAGTTCGGCACTGCCCAGACGCGCCAGCAATTCGTCGACCCCGTCAATGGCCAGTGCCTTGGCGGCGGTGCGCAGCGCCTTTTCGGTGGATTTCTTGCGCACGTTCTCGAACGCCACGCGTGCCAGTTCGCGGCCCAGCCTGACATAGCGTTCGCGGTCTTCTTCGCGCAGGGATCGCCGGATCGCGGTCTTCGCGCGGCCCGTCACGGCGATGTCGATCCATGTTGCCTGCGGCGTCTGGCCTTCGGCGGTGATGATCTCGACCGATTGCCCGTTCTTGAGCCGCGTCCACAGCGGCACACGCAGCCCGTCCACCTTGGCCCCCACACAGGCCGACCCGATCCGCGTATGGATCGCATAGGCAAAATCGATGGGAGTCGCCCCCCGCGGCAGTTTGATGACTTCGCCCTTGGGGGTGAAGCAGAAGACCTGATCCTGATACATCTCGAGCTTGACGGCTTCGAGGAATTCTTCGTGGTTCTGGTCGTCGTCCAGCCGGTCGGTCAGGGACGCGATCCAGCGCACGGGATCGACAGCAAAGCGGTTTTCGACGCGTTCACCGTTCTTGTAGGACCAATGCGCCGCAACGCCGGTTTCGGCGACCTCGTGCATTTCGC
>DAISXL010000157.1:0-5570 GCA_036825855.1 Yoonia sp. | reverse complement strand
AAAACGGCTTTTGGGAGGAAGCACTTTGGGGAATGACCGTCCGTGGACGGCCTTTTACGGCCCGTCTGTTCCAAGCATCATCGACGCACTGCCTTACCGCACGCTGGGTGATTTCATCACCTCGACCGCGGCCGTCTATGGCGATTTGCCCGCCTTCACCACTGTCCTGCCCAACGGGATGAACGGCACTTTGTCGTTCCGCCAGGCGGACGAGATGTCCGACGCCTTGGCCGTCTATTTGCGCGACATTGCAGGATTGCAGGCCGGCGACCGTGTGGCGGTGCAGGTGCCCAATTGCCTAGCCTATCCGGTGGCGGCAATGGCAGTGTTCAAGGCAGGCTGTGTGCTGGTCAACGTCAACCCGCTGTACACTGCCGAGGAAATGGCCAAGCAGTTCATCGACGCCGAACCCGCTGCCGTCATCGTGGTGGACATGTTCGCCGACAAACTGGCCGAGGCGGCGAAAACCTATCCGGTCAAGCATGTGATCGTGACGCGTGTGGCCGAATACCTGCCGCGCCTGCCCAAGATGATCGTCGGGCTGGTGCAGAAACACTGGGACAAATCGGTCCTGCCGATCACTATCCCGCATATCCGCCTGCCTGATGCCATCGCGGCGGGACGCAGCAAACACGACAGCCTGCACAATGCGATCGAGGCTTACCGCAGCACGATCAGCCCCGATGACGTGGCCTGCCTGCAATACACCGGCGGCACGACAGGCGTGTCCAAGGGGGCCATGCTGTCGCACGCCAATATCCTGATGAACATGGCGCAGACCATGTCGCTGATCACCAATCTGGACAAGGGCAAGGAAGTCGCGCTGACCGCGCTGCCGCTCTATCATATCTTTGCCTTTACGGTGAATTTCCTCGGGTTTTATTCCATCGGTGCGCGCAACATCCTGATCCCGAACCCGCGCCCCTTGTCGAACCTCAAGCGTGCCTTCGAGAACTACAAGATCACATGGATGAGCGGGGTGAACACCCTGTTCAACGGGCTGAACAACGAGGTCTGGTTTCTCGACACGCCGCCCAAACACCTGAAATTTGCCTCGGCGGGCGGGATGGCCTTGCAGAAATCCGTGGCCGAACGTTGGGAACAGGTGACGGGCAAACCTGTGCTCGAAGGTTACGGGCTGACCGAATCTTCGCCCGTGCTGACCTTCAACCCCTTCGGGCAGGTCCGGCACGGCAGTATCGGCGTGCCGATCCCGTCCACGGATGTGCGCTGCGTCGATGAAGACGGGGCCGATGTGCCGCAAGGCCAACCCGGAGAACTGATCGCCAAGGGGCCGCAGATCATGCTGGGCTATTGGCGTAAACCCGACGAGACGGCAAAGACGGTCCAGAACGGCTGGCTTTTGACCGGCGATATCGGGATCATGGATGCCGACGGCTATTTCCGCATTGTGGACCGCAAGAAGGACATGATCCTTGTGTCCGGCTTCAACGTCTATCCCAACGAGATCGAGGACATCATCGCCGCCCACCCCGACGTGGTCGAGGTCGCCGTGATCGGCGTGCCGGACGGGGCGGCGGGCGAGGCAGTGAAAGCCTATGTCGTGAGCCGCAACGAGGGCCTGAGCAAGGACGACCTGCGTGCCTACTGCAAGGACCACCTGACCGGCTACAAGGTGCCCAAATTCGTGGAATTCCGCGACGAATTGCCGAAATCCAACGTCGGAAAAATCCTGCGCAAGGATCTGCGCGCGCAGGAAAAGGCGCAGGCGGCGTGATGCGGTTGGTTTTGAAAGAGATGGTGTAACATGGTCGGACCCCTTGAACAGGCCGTATTGGCGCTGATGATTTTCGTGATCATGCTGGGGATGGGCGCGTCCCTGACCCCGCGTGATTTTGCGCTGGCACTGAAACGGCCTTATGGATTGGCTGTCGGCGTGGCATCGCAATTCGGCTTCATGCCGCTGATCGGTTTCGTGCTGGCCACGACCCTGCCGGTGTCGGACCCGATCAAGATCGGTATCCTGATCATGGCCTGCATGCCAGGTGGGACCACGTCGAACATCTTTACCTACTTTTCCAAAGGCAATCTGGCGCTGTCGGTGCTGATGACGGTCACGTCCACCGTCTTTGGTGTGATCCTGATCCCGATCGTGCTGCTGGTTTATGCCGGAGCGCTCGATCTGGACATCCCGCGCGAGAATATCATCGTGACGCTGGTCCTTTTGCTGGTGCCCGTCGCCATCGGCATGGTCTTGCGCAAGTTCAGCGCCAACGTGGGGGCCGTGACCGAGTTTTTCGGCTCGCTGCTGGCGCTTGTGTTTATCCTGTTCCTGATCGTGTCGTGGATTCCGCGCAACTGGGAATTCCTGCTCGCGACCACCTGGGGCACCTATTTCGCCTCGATCATGCTGGGCGTGTTCGGGTTTGCCATCGGCTACGGTTTCGCGAAGCTGCTGCGCCTGCACCCGCGCAATGCGCGCACTGTGGCGCTGGAAACCGGCATCCAGAACGGCCCGCTGGCCATCGCCATCATCGCCTTCACCTTCAGTGGGACCGAGGCGCAGGGGATCATGGCGGTGCCCGCATTGTATTCGCTGTTCATCGTGATGACCTCGGCGGCGCTGACGCTTTGGTTCCGGCGGATCAATACGGCGGGGGAACAGCCGCTGCCGAACGGGTTGTTGTGAGGGTGGCGTCAGAACTTTGATGCCTCCGGCGGGGATATTTGGGCTCGGAAGATGAACGAGCGGGTCACGACAGCCGCAGGTCCCGCAGCGCGGCATAGCAGGCCGGGTCGATGGCGGTGCCGACCATATCATCCATGATGGCGCGGACCTTGTCGGGCGGGTAGGCGGGTTTGTAGGGCCGTTCCGCCGACAGCGCGTCATAGATATCGGCGGTCGTCAGGATGCGCACGTCGCGGCAAAGCTGTGCCCCTGTCAGGCCCTGCGGATAGCCTTTGCCGTCCAGCCGTTCGTGGTGGGCGGCGGCCAGATGGGCAACCTGAGCAAAGATCGTGATCTGGTGCAGGATCGTCCGGCCCGTCGTCGTATGCGCCTCGATCAAGGCGCGTTCGGGTGGGTCCAGACGCCCGGCCTTGTCGAGGATGCGGTTTGACACGCCCAGTTTGCCGATGCCGTGCAACAAGGCGGCGCGGCGCAGCCAGCGGCGGGCGTTGGCGTCAAGGCCAAGGGCCGCAGTCAGGTCATCGACACAGGCCGCGACCCGCCCGGAATGGTTTTGCGTAAACGGGCTTTTTGCGTCGATCACATGCGCGAAACCGCCGATGATCCGGTCAAGGGCCGCATCATCCAGCGCCACCGTTTCGGCGGCTGCCGGATGGGCAAAGACACGCTGCGCAAGGTCGGGCGCGCGCATTGCTGACAGCACCGCAGGGTCGTCCAGTGCCGCCAGTGCGGCGGCGACGACATCGGGGTCGAACCAGCCGTTGCTACGCCCCGCGATTTCCGTGCGCGCGGCGGCGGTGCTGCCATTGGTCATGAACACATCCGCCACCTGCGCCACGAGGGCGATCCGCGCCCCCAGCGGGATCGCTGTGCCGGTCCGCCGGTCGGGTCTGCCTGATCCGTCCCAATGTTCGTCCAGCGCATGGATGCCGTCCGCGACACGGGCGGAGAATCCCATCATCCGCGCGATCATCGCCCCCTGTTCACAGCGGGTTTCGATCAGGTCGTCAACGATGGGGGCGGCATTGCGGATGACCGAGACCAGCGTCTTGCCGCGCTGGACAAGAGAGCCGCCGCGCGCGGTTTCGCGCAGCAGGAACTGCAGCGCCGATTTCGTGGTGCCATCGACCCGTTTGAAGGCGCGTTTGAATTCAAGATCGTCGGCCAGATAAAGCTGGCAGATTCGCGCGGCATTGGACGAACAGCCCAGATCCTTGAGCAGCAGGGTGTAATAGAGATCGTGCAGATCCGCACCGGTCAGGCCCAGCCGCCTGCCGATGTCGCAGCCCAGCCATGTGACGCGGATCGCGTGGCCGACAGGCTGGCCTTCGGTGGCATCGAGCGCATGGCTGAGTGCGCCCAGCAATTCGGCCAGCCGCAGCGTGCCGACGCCGTCGGGCCATGTCTGAGCGGCCGGAAATGTGGAGAGATGACCCATGCTGACGGACGGATAGCACAGCAGAGGTCAAGAAATGGTTGCCGCCCGGGGTCAGGCGTCAATCAACAGCGTGTATCAAGTGGAGGGAATTGGTGGAGCCAAGGGGAATCGAACCCCTGACCTCTTGCATGCCATGCAAGCGCTCTCCCATCTGAGCTATGGCCCCATGTGCAACCTGCGTTGCGTGCCGCTGTTTAGGCAGCAGACCGGACGAGATCAAGTGCAAATCGCGCCCGGTGATCAGCTTTTAATCGTCGTCCGGTTTGGCGGCGACATCGCCGAGATCGTCGAAGGACACGGTGTCTTCGTCGTCGTCGTCTTCCAGCACGTCATCGCCCAGATCGACATCATCTTCTTCTTCGTCGTCGAGGATCAGATCATCCTCGTCATCCACGTCGCGCATCTTTTTGGACTGCAGATCTTCGGCATCCGCGACCATGGTGCGGGTCTTGGATGTGTCGATCGTCACCTCTTTGCCCGTGTAGGGGCTGATGATCGGTGTCGCGTTCAGGTCGTAAAAGCGTTTGCCGGTTTCGGGGCAAAGGCGCTTTGTGCCCCATTCTTCCTTAGGCATAGGCTATCCCTTCAAAAACTTGGTCGCCCCTTGCGGGGGATCGCTGCCAACTGCCATAAGCATTGACAGGTGTCAAAGGCTTTGGCGCGGGCGATTACAGAAAGCTGGATATGGGCCGTCACACGTTGCATGGCAACCCCCCGATCGATGTGACACTGCGCAAATCGGCACAGGCGCGGCGGTTGTCCTTGCGGGTGTCGCGGCTCGACGGGCGGGTGACGCTGACGATGCCCACAGGCCTGCCCGACCGCGAGGGAATCGCCTTTCTGCGTGACAAGGAAAACTGGCTGCGCGGGCATCTGGACCAGATCGGGCCAGCGGAGACGGTTGGCATCGGATCGGTCGTGCCGGTGCAGGGCAAGGGGCTGCCGGTGGTGGCGGGCACGCGAGTCCGGTTTCTGGACGACCGCATCGAAGTACCGGCCCATCGCCCCGCTGCCGCACCCATCCGTGCCCGTCTGCGGGCCATGGCGCGGGACGCCTTGGCCGAGGCCTCGGACAGGTATGCCGCAGCGCTGGGGGTCAGTTACGCCACGCTGGCGATCCGGGACACGCGGTCGCGCTGGGGGTCCTGTTCCAGCAAGGGCGTGCTGATGTATTCTTGGCGGCTGATCATGGCGCCGCCTGCCGTGCTGGATTACGTCGCCGCCCACGAGGTGGCCCATCTGCGCGAAATGAACCATGCCCCCGCGTTCTGGGCCATCGTCGCCCGGCTCTGCCCCGATTACGCGCCGCACCGGCAATGGCTGCGCGATCATGGCGAAAGCCTGCACCGGCTGCGGTTCGACGATTGACGGGATCCGGATTCGTGATCACATATGCCACATGCTGATCCAGCCCCGTCCGGTCGATTCAAACACCTCTGCGCATGAACGGGTTTACCGCGCCTTGCGCACGCAGATCATGCA
>DAISXL010000156.1:2858-5636 GCA_036825855.1 Yoonia sp. | reverse complement strand
ACCACCCACGCGGCTGACAAGCCTGCCATCAAGGACAAGATCGGCGCCCTGCGCCTTGACCAGAAAGGCATGAAGATCCGCACAGGCATCGAATGTCAGGACAGGCGGCAGGACAAAAGTGGCAGTTTCAGCCGGCATGATGGCTAGATCCTTCGTTACACGTCGAAGGCCCTTATGCGCGCGGACGGCTTAAGATCATGTAAACAAGGCCAGATCAAACCGCACCAGCCACACCGCCTTGGGCGGAGGCGTTCAAATCTGCGTGTAGCGTTGCGCGGCTGCCCCGATTTCGTGGTAATTCGCGCGACTTGCACATAAGCATATTGTCGGGCGGCCGGACCGGATAGGGTCTGGACCAAAGACATAAGACGAGGTCAGCATGAACAACAAGAACCCAAAAACGCCATCCCGGCGCGCCGTCATTCTAGGCGCGACCGCAGTGACCCTTTTTGCGCCAACCATCCTGCGCGCACAGACGCAACAGGCCCCAGTCGATCGTAATATCGCCGCTTTCCGCGTGCATGAATGGCGCGATCACTTTGATTCAATCGGTGTCGGTGCGATCCTTGCCGATACGAAATCCATGTTCCTGCAGCACTGGACGCCGGACGGCGACATGCGGATCTATCCGACCTCCGTGCCTTTGTCCGACGATCTGACGCGGACCGGCTATACCGAGGTCATCGACAAGCGCGTCGCGCCAAGCTGGGCCCCCACGCCCGCCATGCGCCAGCGCAACCCCGAATGGCCGGAATTCATCCCCGGTGGTGATCCGATGAACCCGATGGGGTCGCATGCGCTGTATCTGTCATGGCAGTTTTACCGTATCCACGGTACACAGGACACGCGCAAGATCGGCCGCCGGTCGTCGAACGGCTGCATCGGTCTGTACAACGAACAGATCGCAGAGGTGTATGAACGCGCACCCATCGGCACCAAGGTCCGCCTGATCTGACCAGCGCCGCCTGCTTTGGAAGGAAAAGCATGACTTTCGCCCGACTTTTCAGCGTTGCTCTGCTCTGTGCTGCACCTCTCAGCGGTGCGGCGCAGGGCTTGACCGAAGATCAGGTCAGGGCGCTTGTGCTTGATACCATCCGCGCCAACCCCGAAATCGTGGTCGAGGCGCTGCAGATCCTCGAACTCGAACAGCAAGAGGCGCAGGCCGCCGCCGCGCGGTCTGCGCTGCAAGAGCAGCGTGATCTGTTGGAAAACGACCCCAACGCACCGGTGATCGGCAACCCCGACGGCGATGTGACAATCGTGGAATTCTTTGATTACAATTGTCCCTATTGCCGCAATGCCAAGTTGGAACTTGATGGTCTGCTCAGCGCCGATGCGAATGTGCGGATCGTGATGCGCGAATGGCCGGTGCTGGGCGAAGGATCGGTTTTTGCGGCCCGTGCGGCGCTGGCATCGCGTGCACAAGGCAAATACGAAGAATTCCACAACGCGCTGATGACGATGCAGGGACGCGCCGAAGAACAAAGCGTCATGCGGGTCGCTGCGAGTGTCGGGCTCGACACCGACCAGTTGCGGCGCGATATGGACGCGCCCGAAATTTCGGATCATCTGCAGGTATCAAGCGGGTTGGGCCGCGCCTTGGGCTTTACCGGCACGCCGTCTTTCGTGATCGGCGACAATCTGGCGCCGGGCATGATCCGGGCCGACCAGATGGCGCGGCTAGTCGAAGCCGCCCGCGCGGCAGGCCGCTGACCTAACGCCGCGTCGCGGGATAGCCTGCGGTTTGCAGGATCACCGCGACCGCCGCCGCATCAAGCATCGTTGTGACGCTGACTTCGCGGGTCGCAAGATCCGTGGCGATCACGGCTGTCCCGTCCGCTGCGGCGAGGCTCGCCTGGATCGCGGCGACGCAATGCCCGCAACTCATGTCCGGCACGTGAAATTTCATGATTGGTCCTCTCGGCTTTGTGGCCTTTTAGCAGAGGTCAGGCGGCACCAAAAATGTATTTACTGTTTTTCTGTGCAATAGGCTTGAGCTTCCAGTTGCTGGAAGGGCTATGTAAGGTCCCAGAGGGCAGAGGTGCAGCAGATGGCGCAGCCGAAAACGATCCGACTGGCGATTGACGGCATGTCCTGCGCATCCTGCGTGGGCCGCGTCGACCGCGCGCTTGCGGCGGTGCCGGGGGTGCAATCGGTCGCCGTGAACCTTGCCACCGAAACCGCGACGGTCACATTGGCTGATCGTCGCATCACGGCAGCCCAACTGGCCGATGTCAGCACAAAGGCGGGCTATCCCGCCGTGCCTGCTGAGCCGGACCAGACCAGCCTGAACACCGCCCGCAAGGCAGAGGAGGCGCAAGCACTGGCGCGCAGCACGCTGGTTGCGGCGGCCCTTGCGCTGCCGGTTTTCATTCTTGAAATGGGCGCGCATCTGGTGCCCGCGTTCCATCATGTCATCGCCGATACGATCGGCACGCAGACGTCGTGGATTGTCCAGTTCATCCTGACGACACTGGTGCTGTTCGGTCCGGGCCGCGTGTTTTTCGCCAAAGGCTTGCCTGCGCTGGCCAAAGGCGCGCCCGACATGAACAGCCTTGTGGCGCTGGGCACGGGGGCGGCTTGGACCTATTCGGTCGTGGCGACCTTTCTACCCAACCTGATCCGCGCCGATCTGCGCGCCGTCTATTTCGAGGCGGCGGCGGTGATCGTCGTGCTGATTTTGCTGGGCCGCTTGCTCGAGGCGCGGGCCAAGGGGCGCACGGGGGCGGCCATTCAGGCGCTGTTGGGGCTGCAGGTCAGGCAAGCCCGCGTGCTGCG
>DAISXL010000156.1:0-2758 GCA_036825855.1 Yoonia sp. | reverse complement strand
ATCCGCATGGTGACCGAGGCGCAGGGCGCGAAATTGCCCATTCAGGATGTCGTGGACCGTGTGACGCTCTGGTTCGTGCCGGCGGTGCTGGCGCTGGCCACGCTGACGGTGGCGGTCTGGCTGGCCGTGGGCCCTGATCCGTCATTGGCGCTGGTCGCGGGGGTGTCGGTGCTGATCATCGCTTGTCCTTGTGCGATGGGGCTGGCCGTGCCGACCTCGATCATGGTGGGCAGCGGGCGGGCCGCCGAAATGGGGGTGCTGTTCCACAAGGGCGCGGCCTTACAGCAACTGGCCGATGTCGATGTCATCGCCTTTGACAAGACCGGCACCCTGACCGCAGGCAAGCCGCACTTGACCGATCTGGTGCTGGCTGACGGGTTCACCCGCGCCGAGGTGCTGCGCCTTGCCGCGGCGGTCGAGGCGAAATCCGAACATCCCATCGGAGCGGCCATCGTCAACGCCGCCCGTGCCGAAGGGCTGGGCGAAGCGGCGGTCAGCGATTTCCGTGCCATCGCCGGTTACGGTGTCACTGCCACCGTTGAGGGCAGCCGCGTGCTGATCGGGGCGGACCGGCTTCTGGCGCGCGAGGGCATCGCCATTGGCGCGCTTGCCTCGGCCGAGACGGCGCTGGCGGACCGCGGGCGCACCGCGCTGTTTGTCTCCATCGACGGGCAGGCCGCTGCGGTGATCGCGGTGGCTGATCCGGTCAAGCCCGGAACAGCGGCGGCGATTGCCGCACTGGAATCCATGGGTCTGAAAATCGCGATGATCACCGGTGACAAGCCCGAGACCGCAGAGGCAATCGCCCGCGAAATCGGGATCGACCATGTCGTCGCGGGCGTTTTGCCGGGTGGCAAGGTGACCGCCCTTGAGCAGTTGCGCGCGAAGGGCAGGATCGCCTTTGTCGGGGACGGGATCAACGACGCCCCCGCCTTGGCCCATGCCGATATCGGCATCGCCATCGGCACCGGCACCGATGTCGCGATCGAGACGGCGGATGTGGTGCTGATGTCAGGTGACCTGCGTGGCGTGATCAACGCAGTCGCCGTGTCGCAGGCGACGATGCGCAATATCCGCCAGAACCTTGGCTGGGCGTTTGGATACAATGTCGCGCTGGTGCCGGTGGCGGCAGGCGTGCTTTATCCTGTCTTTGGCTTGCTGCTGTCGCCTGTGTTCGCCGCGGCGGCCATGGCCTTGTCGTCCGTGTCTGTCGTGTCCAATGCGCTGCGCCTGCGCCGCATCGATCCATTGCAGCGCAAGACGCCGCCGCGCCCGCCTTTGGCGGCACGTCAACAACCCGCAGAATAGGAGACCTGCCATGAACATCGGCGAAGTCGCCACGAAATCCGGCCTGCCCGCCAAGACGATCCGCTATTACGAGGATATCGGCCTGATCACGCCCGACCGGCATGAGAACGGCTATCGCGTCTTTGGCGAACGCCACCTGCACAAGCTGATGTTTCTGGGCCGCGCGCGGTCCTTGGGGTTTTCGATCGACGATTGCCGCACGCTCCTTGCGCTGTACGAGGATGACAGCCGCGCCTCGGCGCAGGTCAAGGCGGTGGCGCAGGACCATCTGGCACAGATCGACGCCAAGATCGCGGGGCTGCGCGCGATGCGCGACACGCTGGCCGATCTGGTCCATGCCTGCCACGGCGACAGCCGCCCGGATTGTCCCATTCTGCGGGATCTGGCGGCGGTACATGACGGATAGACCCGGTCCGCCCCGGTGTCCCGGGACGGGCGCTCCGCGCGGGGATATTTGGGCTCGGAAGATGGCGGGATGTCGCGCAACCTTGCTTTGACGCGCTTGGGTAGCTCTGTCATGTAGGCCGCAACCGGCCCGCCTTGCACAGGAGACTACCATGAAATTTCGATTCCCCATCTTCATCATCGATGAGGACTTCCGGTCCGAGAATTCATCCGGTCTTGGCATCCGCGCCATGGCTGAAGCGATCGAGAATGAAGGATTCGAGGTCGTCGGCGTCACAAGCTATGGCGATCTGTCCCAGTTCGCCCAGCAGCAATCGCGCGCCAGTGCTTTCGTTCTGTCGATTGACGACGAAGAATTCAGCCCGGGTCCCGATCTGGATCCTGCGGTGCTGAACCTGCGCCAGTTCATTCAGGAAGTCCGCCGCAAGAACGAGGATGTGCCGATCTATCTGCACGGCGAGACCAAGACGAGCCGGCATCTGCCGAACGACATCCTGCGCGAATTGCACGGGTTCATCCACATGTTCGAGGACACGCCGGAATTCGTGGCGCGCCATATCGTGCATGAGGCGAAGAAATACCTCGAAGGTATCCAGCCGCCGTTCTTCAAGGCGCTGCTGGATTACGCCGAGGACGGGTCCTATTCCTGGCATTGCCCCGGCCATTCCGGAGGCGTCGCTTTTCTCAAAAGCCCCATCGGCCAGATGTATCACCAGTTCTACGGTGAAAACATGCTGCGCGCCGATGTGTGCAATTCGGTCGAGGAATTGGGCCAGTTGCTGGACCACAACGGTGCCATCGGCGCGTCCGAACGCAATGCGGCGCGGATCTTCAACGCCGATCATTGTTTCTTCGTGACCAACGGCACATCGACCAGCAACAAGATGGTCTGGCACCACACCGTCGCCCCCGGCGATGTCGTGGTCGTGGACCGCAACTGTCACAAGTCGATCCTGCACAGCATCATCATGACAGGCGCGATTCCGGTTTTCCTCAAACCGACGCGCAACCATTACGGCATCATCGGCCCGATCCCGCAAAGCGA
>DAISXL010000155.1:0-5649 GCA_036825855.1 Yoonia sp. | reverse complement strand
GGCCACGATCCTGTCGATCCTTGTGGCGCTTTGGTCCTGCCGCGTGGCGGTGGGGGCGCTGGTCGACGGGTTGAACGCCATCGCGGGGCAAAAGCAGCGCAGCAGCCTGCGGCATGTTCTGGTCGCGATCGCGCTGACCATCGCGCTGGTGTTCCTGGCGATCATCGCGGTCAATGTGGTCATCGTGCTGCCCATCGTCATGGCGGTGCTGCCGATCCCGACAGGCACCGCTTGGCTGTTGGAAGGGCTGCGCTGGATCGTGGCGCTGGGCGTGCTGCTGGCCGCACTTGGCCTGCTCTACCGTTTTGGCCCTGTGCGCACCGAAAGCCGCGGGCGGTGGGTGACGGTGGGCGCGCTGGTGGTGATCGTGCTGTGGATCGCGGCCTCGGCGGGGCTGTCGTTCTACCTGACGAATTTCGCGAGTTATAACGAGATTTACGGGTCCATCGGGGCGGTGATCGGCATGATGCTGTGGCTTTATGTCAGCGCCTATCTGATCCTGCTGGGGGCAGCGCTGAACATGCATGTGCATGGCAAACGCGCCCGCGCGCCCGAGGCGGCCTAGCGGTCCGGGCCCTTGCGGGCCTCGGTGCCTCCGGCGGGGATATTTAGGCTCGGAAGATGGCGTCAGGTGACGGCCGCCTTTTGCCGATATGCGGGCGCGTCCCAGAGCCTGTCGGTCATCACTCTGGCGATGATCTCGACCGCGCGGGCCACGTCGTCTGCGTCGATGAAAAGCGGCGTGAAACCAAAGCGCATGATATCGGGCGCGCGGAAATCGCCGACCACGCCTTGCGCGATACAGGCCTGCATCGCGGCATAGCCGTCACTGAAACGGAACGACACTTGTGACCCGCGCTGTGCGGGGTCGCGCGGGCTGGCCAGCGTCAGCATGGGGCAGGTGGCCTCGATCCCCGCGATGAACTGCTCGGTCAGCGCGATGGAGGCTTGGCGGATGTCGTGCAGGTCGACCTGGTCCCAGATATCGAGCGAGGCGTCGAGGGCCGCGAGTTGCAGCACCGGCGGCGTGCCGACGCGCATCCGTTCGATCCCGGTGCCGGGGCGGTAGCCCGCCTCGAACGCGAAAGGCGCGGCATGGCCGAGCCAGCCCGACAGCGCAGGCTGGCAGCGGTCGATATGACGGGGGGCGACATAGATGAACGCGGGCGCACCCGGCCCGCCGTTGAGGTATTTGTAGGTGCAGCCCACCGCGAAATCGGCACCACAGCCTGCCACATCGACGGGCAGCGCGCCTGCCGAATGGGCAAGGTCCCAGACAGCAATCGCGCCGGCGTCATGCGCCTTTTGCGTCAGGGTGGCCATGTCGTGCATCCGGCCCGTGCGGTAATCGACCTGCGTCAGCATCAGCACGGCAAGGCTGTCGTCGATATGGTTCGCCACATCCTCGGGGGCGACGACGCGCAATTCATAGCCGCGGTCCAGCGAGCGGATCAGCCCTTCGGCCATGTAGATGTCGGAGGGGAAATTGCCGCTGTCGGTCAGGATGACCTTGCGGTCCGGCACAAGGTCAAGTGCTGCGGCAAGCGCCTGATAGACCTTGACCGAAAGCGTATCGCCCAGAACGGTATGCCCCCGTTCCGCGCCGATCAGCCGCCCGATCCGGTCGGCATAGGTCGTGGGCTGCGCCATCCAGCCTGCGCGGTTCCAGCCGGTAATGACCATCTCGCCCCATTCGCGGGTCACGCAATCAGCGATCCGTGCGGCGGCGGCGCGCGGCAAAGGCCCCAGCGAATTGCCGTCCAGATAGATCATGTCGGCGGGCATCTGGAACAGCGCCTTGGTCCGGGAAAAATCGCGGATCATACTTGGCCCCCTGAAATCTGGATCGTCTGCCCGTTCACGCTGCGCGCGCCGTCCGAACACAGCCACATGGCGGCGGCGGTCGTCTCGTCCACCTCGAGCAGGCGGCGGTGGCGGTTGCCTTTGGCGATCAGGTCGACAGCGCCCGCCTCGTCCACGTCAAAGCGTTTCATCAGGCCGGGCAACTGGTTCTGTACGATGGCCGTGTCCACATAGCCGGGGCAGAGCGCGTTGAAGGTGACAGGGCTGCGCATATATTCCTCGGACAATCCGCGGATCAGTCCGATGACGCCGTGTTTGCTGACGGTATAAGGCACCGCGTTTTTCAGCCCCCGCACGCCCGCGATGGAGGACACGACGATCATCCGCGCGGGCATGTCGGGTGGCAGACTGGCCAGCGCCGCCTGAAAGGTCAGGAACACACCGTCAAGGTTCGTGGCCATCGTCTTGCTCCATGCGGCAAGCGAGGTTTTCGCAAAAGGCCCGCCTTCGGCGATGCCCGCATTGGCGACGCAGATCTGCACGGGGCCGCGTGCGGCAGCAGCAGAGGCGATGCCGTCCCGGACCGAGGATTCGTCATCCACATCCATGACCAGCGCATGCAGGCGGGGATGGGTCGCTGCGACCTCTGCCAACCTGTCGCCGTTGCGTCCCGTGATCGTGACGGCGGCACCCGCCTCGGCCAAGGCCAGTGCGATGCCTTTGCCGATACCGGTGCCACCGCCTGTCACCAGCGCGTGTTTGCCTGCATGTTCCATGATATCCTCCCCTTCGTCGCGGCCATGCTACCTGCACGGCGGGCATGGACAAGGCCAAAGCGGCAGGGCACACCTGACGTCATGAAATGGATCGACATTCCTCCTGTCTGGTTGGCCTTGGCGCTTGTGATGGCGTGGCAGATCAGCGTTTTGCAGCCACAGGTGCTGGCGATCAGCCATCCGGCGCTGGACTTGCTGGGTGGTCTGCTGGTGGGGGGCGGTCTGGTGCTGATGCTGCTGGCCGTGGCCGAGATGCGCCGCCGCAAGACAACCGTCATTCCCCATATGGAAGCGGATGCGCTGGTCACGACGGGGGTGTTTTCGCGCAGCCGCAATCCGATCTATCTGGGCGATGCGCTGATCCTTGCGGGGCTCGCCCTGCGCTGGGATGCGCCTGTCGCCCTGCTGCTGGTGCCGCTGTTCATGGCGACGATCACGCAGCGGTTCATCGTTCCCGAGGAAAACCGCCTGCGCCGCAAGTTCCGTGCCGATTTTGCGCGCTATTGCGAAAAGACCCGCCGCTGGCTGTGACTGTTAGCGCACGACAGGAACGGACTTTGCAGCCCTTGTCTTGTGAAACAATCTTTCGCAAGGTAAGCCCGTTTCGACTGCTGACACAAATATGGGGGATGGTCCGTGAAAATCGGCACACCAAAAGAGATATTTGCCGGCGAAGACCGCGTTGCCATGACGCCTGCTTCGGCGAAAGACCTGCAAAAACTGGGCTATGACTGCGTGATCGAAACCGGGGCCGGTGTGGCCGCGGGGTTCACGGACGAGGCCTACAAGGAGGCCGGTGTCGAGGTCGTCAAGACCGCCGCCGCCCTTTACAAGGCCGCCGATATCATCGCCAAGGTCCGCCCCCCCGAGGACGCCGAGGTCAAGCGCCTGCGCGAGGGCCAGACGCTGATTTCCTTCTTCTATCCCGCGCAGAACAAGGACCTGATGGAAGCCGCCAACGCCAAGGGCGCGACCGTCATCGCGATGGACATGGTGCCGCGCATCAGCCGCGCGCAAAAGATGGACGCGCTGTCGTCGATGGCCAATATCGCGGGTTACCGCGCGGTGATCGAGGCGGGCAACAATTTCGGGCGCTTCTTCACCGGCCAGATCACTGCCGCAGGCAAGGTGCCGCCCGCCAAGGTGCTGGTCGTGGGCGCGGGTGTCGCAGGTCTTGCCGCGATCGGGACAGCCACCAGCCTTGGCGCGATCACCTATGCTTTCGACGTGCGCCCCGAGGTTGCCGAACAGGTCGAATCGATGGGTGCGCAATTCGTGTTCCTCGATTTCAAGGAAGAACAGCAGGATGGTGCCAAGACAGGCGGCTATGCCTCTGTCTCCAGCCCCGAATTCGCCGCGGCCCAGCTCGCCAAGTTCCGCGAAATCGCGCCGGATATGGATATCGTCATCACCACGGCGCTGATCCCCGGCCGTGATGCGCCCGAGCTTTGGACGCCCGATATGGTCGCTTCGATGAAGCCCGGTTCGGTCATCATCGACCTTGCCGCCGAACGCGGCGGCAACTGCAAGCTGACGGTCAAGGACGAACGGATCGTCACCGACAACGGCGTCATCATCATCGGCTATACCGATTATCCCAGCCGGATGGCCGCCCAAGCCTCGACGCTTTATGCGACCAACATCCGCCATATGATGACCGACCTGACACCGGCCAAGGACGGTGTGCCGGTGCACAACATGGACGATGACGTGATCCGGGGCGCGACGGCGACCCATCAGGGCGCTGTGACCTTCCCGCCGCCGCCGCCCAAGATCAACGCGATTGCGCAGGTGGCCAAAAAGAACCAGCCCAAGGAACTCACGGCAGAAGAAAAGCGCGCCAAGGAAACCGCCGATTTCAAGACGCAGACCCGCAATCAGGTGACCTTGCTTGTCGTCGGTGCGGTGCTGCTGCTGGGCGTCGGTCTGGTGGCACCGGCCAGCTTCATGCAGCATTTCATCGTTTTCGTGCTGGCGGTTTTCGTGGGCTTTCAGGTCATCTGGGGCGTGGCGCACAGCCTGCACACGCCGCTGATGGCGGTGACGAACGCGATTTCCTCGATCATCATTCTGGGTGCTTTGACGCAAATCGGGTCGGGGTCGTGGCTAGTCGTGTTTCTGGCCGCACTGGCCGTGTTCATGACCGGCATCAATATTTTCGGCGGCTTTCTGGTCACACGGCGCATGCTTGCCATGTTCCAGAAGTCGTAAAGGGGTAAAGAGACATGGAATACGGTTTCACAACAGCGGCTTACGTCGTCGCGGCAATTCTCTTTATCCTCAGCCTTGGCGGTCTGTCAGGGCAGGAAAGCGCCAAGCGCGCGGTCTGGTACGGCATGGCGGGCATGGCGCTGGCGGTTTGCGCCACGCTGATCGGCCCCGGTGCGGGGCTCTGGTTGCTGTCGCTGATCCTGATCGCGGGTGGCGGGGTCATCGGGTACCAGCTTGCGACCAAGGTGCAGATGACGCAGATGCCCGAACTGGTCGCGGCGATGCACAGCCTTGTGGGTCTGGCCGCCGTGCTGGTCGGCTTTATCGCGCATTTCGAACTGGGCCGCGTGGCGGGGATGGACGCAACCGCACGCGCCAGCCTTGAGGGTTTCGCCGCCCTTCTGGCCTATAAGACGCCGGTCGAAATCAATATCCTGCGGGTCGAGCTGTTCCTCGGCATCTTTATCGGCGCGATCACCTTCACCGGCTCGGTCATCGCCTATGGCAAGCTCGCGGGCCGCGTGAACACCGCCGCCGCAAAACTGCCGGGCGGGCATTTGCTGAACGCCGCCGCCGCCGCGATCTCGCTGCTCTGCCTGATCTGGTACTTCAACTCTGGCGGTTTCTTCCCGCTGTTCCTGATGACGCTGGCAGCCCTTTTCATCGGCTATCACCTTATCATGGGGATCGGCGGGGCGGATATGCCTGTCGTCGTGTCGATGCTGAACAGCTATTCGGGCTGGGCGGCGGCGGCGATCGGGTTCAGCCTTGGCAACGACCTGCTGATCGTGGTCGGCGCGCTGGTCGGCTCCTCCGGTGCGATCCTGTCCTACATCATGTGCAAGGCGATGAACCGCAG
>DAISXL010000154.1:0-5674 GCA_036825855.1 Yoonia sp. | reverse complement strand
TCGGTGCCAGCATCATCATCGCCAGCGGCATGTATATCGTCCTGCGCGAAAGCCGCAGTGGCGCGTCCAAAAACACGCCCGTGCTGCGCACCCGGTCGCGGTCGGAAACCGGGATCATCCCGCGGATCAGCATGCTGGTGCGCATTTCGGGCAAGACCTTGCCGGGGCAGGAAAAAGCCCCGGACTAGAAGTCAGAACTGCGGCTTCACACCCGGCAGGTCCAGCGCCTTGACCAGATCGCGCAATTCCTGCCGGGCGGCCACGTTCGAGATATTCAGCCCCTTGACACCGATGTCGCGCAGATCCAGCAGCGTCAGCCCACGGGGGAACAATTCGCGGAAAATCACACGTTCGTTGAAACCGGGCGCTGTGCGAAACCCGATCCGTTTGGCCAGCTTGTCGATCACGCGCTGCATCTTTTCCTTGTTGACCATCGCCTGCGCGCCCATCCGGTTGCGCACCACAACCCAGTCAATCGGTTTCAACCCCGCCTGCGCCCGTAACTGCCGCGCATTCCAGACCATCTCGGAATAGATCGAAGGGCCGGTGATTTCCTCGCCATCGCTGTCGACATGGGCCAAAAGGTCAAAATCGACGAAACTGTCATTCAGTGGCGTGATCAGCGTATCGGCAAGGCTATGCGCCACCTGGCTGAGCCGCGTGTGCGACCCGGGGCAGTCGATCAGGATGAAATCACAGTCCTGTTCCAGCCGCGCCACCGCCATCGACAGGCGGCGGTCAAAGGCATTTTCGCCGGGATTGAGGCCGGATTCGTCGATCTCTGGCAATTCGTGATAAACGGGCGTCGCCAGATCAAGACCAGACTTCGCCAAAAACGCCGTCCGGTTTCCCAGATAGCGCGCCAGCGTGCGCTGCCGCAGGTCAAGATCCAGCACGCCGACCCTGTGGCCAAGCCGCGCAAGGGCGGTCGCGACATGCATGGAAACCGTGGATTTGCCCGCGCCGCCTTTTTCGTTTCCGACAACGATGATATGCGCCACGCTGAAATCCTTAATCTGGCTGGAATTGCGCCGACTATATGATGTGGACCTGCCAAGGAAAAGCGCAGCATCGCGTGTTTCCACGGTTTTTGGTGAATGTGGTTTTTCGTCCATGTTGCAGGGTCCGGTCCATGCCGCTTGACAAGCGCCGTGCGAACGATCATGTGACACCCAACCGATGCAAGCTGCCGCGTGAGCAGAGCGGGATATTTCCGCAAGGTATCCGTTGACTTTCAGGTTCCCAGATCACGCAGGGGTCCCGCGCCACATCGGCGCCCGGACAATGCGGTTCAGGCAGTCAGCATATGGCGCAACGTCTGCTTTTGGCCTTTGGGGTTCGCCCAGGGGTCACACCCATATGCGCGGGCTGCGGTTCGCGGAACACAGGATATCCACGATGGATTTTGACATGCTGGGCCTTGCGCCCCGACTGATTGCCGTTCTGAAAGAACAGGGCATCACCGACCCAACCCCCATTCAGACGCAGGCAATCCCGCATGCGATGAACGGCCGTGACGTGATGGGCCTTGCCCAGACCGGTACCGGCAAAACCGCGGCTTTCGGGCTGCCGATGATCCACGCGCTGATGAAGGCGGGTGTAAAACCCAACCCCAAGGCCGTGCGCGGTCTGGTGCTGGCACCGACGCGCGAACTGGCCAAGCAGATCGCCGACAACCTGACCGCCTATACCAAGGGCAGCCATCTGAAAGTGGCGCTTGTCGTCGGCGGGGCAGGGATCACCGCCCAGACCAAACGTCTGGCCGGCGGCGTCGACCTTTTGGTCGCCACACCCGGCCGGTTGATCGACCTGCTTGACCGTCGTGCCGTCCGCCTTGATGAAACCGTCTATCTGGTGCTGGACGAGGCTGACCAGATGCTCGACATGGGGTTCATCCATGCGCTGCGCCGGATTGCGCCACTGCTCGCCAAGGACCGTCAGACGATGATGTTCTCGGCCACCATGCCGAAACTGATGTCCGAACTGGCCGATGCCTTCCTGACCGACGCAGTGCGCGTGCAGGTCAACCCTCCGGGACAAGCCGTCAAGAAGATCGCGCAATCGGTGCATTTCGTGGCGCAAGCGGCGAAAACCGACCTGCTGGTCGATCTGCTGGACAAGCATCGCGACGAACTGGCGCTGGTCTTTGGCCGCACCAAACATGGCTGCGAAAAGCTCTACAAAACGCTCGAAGCCAAAGGGTTTGCCGCCGCCTCTATCCACGGCAACAAATCCCAAGGCCAGCGCGAACGCGCGATCGAGGCGTTCAAGGCCGGCAAGGTCCGTGTGCTGGTGGCAACTGACATTGCGGCGCGCGGCATCGACATTCCGGGCGTGCGGCATGTCTACAACTACGACCTGCCAAATGTGGCGGAAAACTATGTCCACCGGATCGGCCGGACCGCACGTGCGGGTGCGGAGGGTTCAGCCGTGGCACTGGTTGCTCCCGACGAGATGATCGAGTTGCAGGACATTGAAAAAGCGATGAAGGAAACCATCCCCGTCGCATCCGGCCGTCCGTGGGAAATCATGCCCGGTCAGAAAAAGCGGCCCAATGGCGGCGGTGCCGGTGGCGGGCGTCGCGGCGGCGGTGGCGGCGGTGGCAACCGCTCTGCTGCACCGCGCGCAGGTGGCAAACCTGCCGGAAGCACGGGCAAGCCGCAGGGCGGTCGCAAGCCGGGGTCCGGCGGTGGCCGGTCGCGCGGGCGTTCGGCTGCGTAAAGCGGCTGCATCGCGTCTAGGTGACTTGCCTTCGCGCTGATCGCGCGGGGGCTTTTGCGTTTCTATACAGCCTTGCGCTTATGGCAGGCGCCCGTTGGGGATGGGGTATTTCGTGGCCATGACGCGGTTTTGTCGGGACACAGACAGCCGCTAGTTTGCGCCAGTCAATGCGCCTGAAACAGTAGGCCAGTTTACCTGCCTCTTTTCGGGCCATCGGGTTGCCCGCATCAGGCCAAGCTTGCCCTGATGCGGATCACCCCGCGGTCATCTGGCATACCAGACGCTTTCTTCGGACCATTACGCCGCCCGTGCGATGCCGGAGCGGGTTTGCGGAATGTGGAACTGGCGCATGGTCGTGACCAGTCGCTGCGCTTCGCCATTCAAGGTGTTGCTGGCGGCATTCGCCTCTTCTCCCAGGGCTGCATTTTCCTGCGTCATCCGGTCCAGTTGCTGCACCCCGATACTGACCTCGGTCTGGCCGATCGCCTGATCCTTGACCGAGGCAGCGATGGCCTGGATCGTTACGCCCATCTGTTCAACCTGCGCCAAGACCTGGCTGAGGGCCGTGCCGGTATTCTGCACGAGCACGGTTCCTTCGCTGATCTTGGTCCGGCTGGCCGTGATCAGTGTGCGGATCTCGCGGGCCGATTGCGTGGCGCGCATCGACAAGGCCCGCACTTCCGAGGCGACCACGGCAAAGCCTTTGCCGGCCTCACCCGCGCGCGCGGCTTCTACGCCGGCGTTGAGAGCCAGAAGGTTGGTCTGGAACGCGATATCTTCGATGACCGAGATGATCTGGTTGATCTGGCCTGACGATTCCTCGATCTCCTGAATGGCGCGCGTCGCCTCGTCCAGCACTTGCCGGCTTTCGTTGGACAGGCTCAGGCTGCGTTGGGCCATTTCGTCTGCTTCTGCAGCTTTGGCGGCGACGGCCTTTCCGCTTTCGCTGAGGCTTTGCAGCGTGGCAGAGGATTCCGCGAGCGTTGCTGCCTGTGTCTCGACCCGCCGGGCAAGCGAATCGGACATCGACGCGATACCCGTGCTTGCCGTGCTTACTTCCTGGGCAATCTCGCTCATGTCGGACACGCTTTTCCCAAGGCTTGCAACCACCGCGTTGAAATCCTCACGCAGGGCCTCGTAGGCGGCGGGGAAAGGATTGGCGCGCGACGATTCGATCCGGTGCGTCAGGTCCAGCCGTGCCAGATGGGCGAGGCCCGTGCGCAGCACATCCATGACTTTCGTTTGTTCCTCATGCGCTTGCCGCCCAGCCTCTTCCAGCTGGTGGTTGCGCTGCAGATCGCCCTTGAAGGCCGTCACACGGCGGGCGATTTCACCAATCTCGTCTTTCATGTCGGCATGCGGCACGAAAGTTTCCAGATCGCCGCCTGCAATCTGGGCGATGGCGGTCGAGATCTGTGTGATTGGCCGCGTCATCCGCACAGCCATCATCACGACGAGGCCAAGACCAAGGGCGATTACCACAGCCGACGCGATCAGCATTGTCAAAAGCCGGTCAAGGATCGCCGCATCGATTTCCGTACGGTCCACCCCGACATAAAGAATGCCGATCACGTCATTGCCTGCTCCGTAGACCGGCAGATAGGCGGTCAGATAGGGTTTACCCAGAATAACAGCCTCACCCCGGAATGTCTGGCCTTGCAGGACGGCGCGGTACACATCGTTGTCGCGGCCCAGATAGGTGCCCACGGCACGTTCGCCATCGGGTTTGATGATATTGGTGGTCATGCGCCGGAAATCGTTTTCCGCCGGGTCCCACTGAAAGAATGTCGCCGTTTCGTCTGACACGCGCCCGACCTGATCGATCAGGTCATGCGTGTCGAAAGGGGGAATATCGGTCCAGCTGGCGCGCGTGATCTGCCCGTCGGGGCCATAGCTGACCTGCAACCCGTCAAAGGCGGACTGGAACACCGAGGCAATGATCCGCAAGGACAGGTCCTGCCGGTTCTGGACATCCGTCAGCATGGATTCCTGCGTCTTGCGCGCGGAAATGGACACAAGCACCGCGCAGACCACCAGCATGATCAGGGTCATCATGATGGCAAGGCGCAGTTTCAGCGACAGGGTGACAAAGCGGTTCACGGCAACCTCCGGGCAGATGCAATATCTGACGCCTAAAGCCGAAACCCCAACAATTCCTTAAGACCGGTCACCAAAAAACAAAGGGCCACATGCGGATGCATATGGCCCTTGAAACGTTCGCGCGGGTGGGGTGCTTAGAAGCCCAGACCGGCGTATTTGTTCTTGAACTTCGACACGCGGCCGCCGGCATCCATCAGGCGGGTGCCGCCGCCGGTCCATGCGGGGTGCACGGAGGGGTCGATTTCCAGCGACATCTGGTCACCTTCCTTGCCCCATGTGGATTTCATCTGGACCACGGTACCATCGGTGAATTTCACGTCGATGACGTGGTAATCGGGGTGAATGTCTTTTTTCATGGGACCCGTCCTATGCCTGAGCGCCGGTAGGCGCCTTGTAGTTGGTGACTTCGGCGATGCGTGCGGATTTACCGCGACGTGCGCGCAGGTAATAGAGTTTCGCGCGACGGACCTTGCCGCGCCGGACAACTTCGATGCTGTCGATGTTCGTCGAATGCAGCGGGAATACGCGTTCCACGCCTTCGCCAAAGGAAATCTTGCGCACGGTGAACGATCCGGCGATGCCCGATCCATTTTTGCGGGCGATACAGACGCCTTCGTAGGCCTGCACACGGGTGCGTGTGCCTTCGGTCACTTTGTAACCGACGCGGATGGTGTCACCCGCCTTGAAATCGGGGATTGTTTTCCCCAGCGCAGCAATCTGCTCCGCTTCGATCTGTGCGATCAGGTTCATCTGAAACGCTCCTTATGATGCTTGCGGTGGTCCGCAATGTTGTTGCCATGACGAAGAGCTCTGATCGTTACCGGGTCCGGCGCACCGCCCGTCAGAGATTGCG
>DAISXL010000153.1:0-5797 GCA_036825855.1 Yoonia sp. | reverse complement strand
CCCTATGCCACGACACGGCGCGCCGTGCGCGAGGATGTCGAACAATTCGGCGCCTTCGTCGAGGTCCATGTTTCCACATCCATCGAGGAATGCGAACGCCGCGACCGCAAGGGTCTTTACAAACTTGCGCGCGCGGGCAAGATCGCGGAATTCACGGGGATTTCGGACCCCTACGATGTGCCGGACAACCCCGAACTGCGGCTTGATACTGAAAACCAAAGCGTCGACGCCTGCGCGCATCAGGTGATCTTGAAACTCGAAAGCCTTGGGCTGATCAAAGGCTGACATGACAATGCGCTTTTCGGGCGGGCATCTACTGTGACAGTCATTTCGTTGTCGTCGATCCCGCCGCGGTTCGACAAGATCGGTCCGACACTGGAAACGCTGCTGGCGCAGAAGGCGGATATCGAAGCGATCCGCCTTTATGTGCCGCATGTCTACCGGCGGTTTCCAGACTACGACGGGGCCGCGCCATCGGTGCCCAAGGGGGTCGAGGTCATCCGCCCAGAGGCCGACCTTGGCCCCGCAAGCAAAGTGCTGTTCTGCGCGCGCGACCTGCGTGGAACAGGCAAGCGCATCCTGTTTTGCGATGACGACCGCCACTATCCCGTCGATTGGGCGCAGGCCTTGATCAGCGAAGCCGCGTTGTATCCCGACCGGGCGATATGTTTGCAGGGACGACGTATATCAAAGCTTGGTTTCGCCGAACCCACGCTTTTGCTGGATGCTCCAAGGGCGACGGAGGCACCGCGACGCTTGCTCGACTCCTATCGACGCGCTCGGATCAAGCAGCAGATCGGCGATTTCGTTTTGCGGCGGCAGACACCAAAACCGACCAAAGCCGCTTATGCGAAATCCGGAATGGTGGATTACTTTTGCGGCTTTCAAGGTGTCATTGTCTGTGCTGACTGGTTCGACGATGCTGCATTTAAAATTCCAGACATTATTTGGGCTGTAGATGATGTCTGGCTGTCCGGCCATGTCCTGCGCAAAGGCATCCCGATCTGGGCGAAGGTCGTTCCGCCCTCGCTTTTGCCGCCTGTCCGCACCGAGGTTCACCTGACCAATTCGCTGGTCACAGCCGTCATCGACGACCATGCCCGCGATGATGCCGACCGCGCCTGCGTGCGCTACATGCAGGATACCTACGGCATCTGGCGCTGATCCGCGCTTGCTTTTCTTCCGGTGGTCAAAGTGCCCTCTTGCGGATCGCGTGCGCCTGTTGCACTGGGGCGGAGGTATAAAGGATGTAGACCGTGGCGGTGATTGTTTCCCTTTCGACTATTCCGGCGCGTTTTACCCATATTGGGGCGACCCTTCATTCCCTGATCGCGCAGACAGCGCCGATCGACGAGATCAGGCTTTATATTCCGCGCAAATACCGCCGCTTTCCCGACTATGACGGTAGCTTGCCGGACGTCCCCAAGGGCGTGCGGATCATCCAGCCATCTGATGATCTCGGCCCTGCCAGCAAGGTGCTTTTCGCGGTCGATGACCTGCGCGGAACCGATACGACGATCATCTACTGCGACGACGACCGGATTTATGAGACAGATCGGTTTGCCCGGATGATGGCGGAAAGCCTGCAACGCCCCAAGATGTGTATCGCTCCTTGGACATTCGATCTCGACAGGTTCGGCATCACGGTTCAAGCGCAACGCCAACCGCGCCCGACCCCCTTTCGCAAGGACTGGACCTATCGCCTGACGCGGATCAGGCATCAGTTGCGCTATCTTGCAACCAGCAAAACCACACCCAAACCTGTGATCCCGCGTCTTGGGCGCGGCGGTTTCCGGGACATCGCCGAAGGCTTCGGCGCGGTTCTGGTTAGGCCGGACTTCTTTGACGGGGATTGTTTCGACATTCCGCCGGTTCTGTGGTCGGTCGATGATATCTGGCTTTCTGGCCAGTTGGAGCGACGCGACATACCGATCTGGACGCCGCCGGCTTACGTCGCTCCGCCCGAAACCGGCAACCATCTGCAGGCCCCGCTTTTCCAGGCGGTCATCGACGGCGCGGACCGAGAGCAGGCTAACATCGCCTGCGTGCGCTACATGCAGGACACCTACGGCATCTGGCGCTAGTGCACCGTCACCGGATGCATGTGGTTTTCGCGCGCCAGATGGAACGCAAGCTTGCGGTCTGCCACCAGCGCCAGTTGCTCGCCCTTGGTGTTGTGCACGGCGAACACCTCGCGTAGATCGCCGATTTCGGCGCGCACCTCGTCGGGCAGGTCGGCTGTCAGCACGGGTTTGCCATAGACGATGTCCTGGCCCAGCGTCTTGAGATCGTATTTCATATTCATGGCTTACCCTTTCCTGATCTTGATCGTCTGCACCACGCGGTCGGGGACCGACCGTGTCAGATCGACATGCAGCAGACCGTTTTCCATCACCGCCTCGCCGACATCGACACCGTCGGCCAGCACGAATGACCGCTGGAACTGCCGCGCGGCGATCCCGCGGTGCAGGTAGATGCGCCCTTCGCTGTCGTCGCGCTGGCGGCCACGGATCACGAGAGAATTATCCTCGACCGTGATGGCCAGATCGCTTTCGGCGAAACCGGCGACGGCCAGCGTGATCCGGTAGGACGTCGCAGAGGTCTGTTCGATGTTATAGGGCGGATAACCGTCGTTGCCGGTTTTCGCGGTGCGTTCGACCAGCCTTTCCAGTTGTTCGAACCCCAATAGGAACGGATGGGTTCCCAAAGCCATTTTCGTCATAAGACATGCCCTTCGTTCAAGCGACTGTCGGTCCGGCCCCGTTCGCGGCGGCCTGATCAAAACATGGGTGCCAATCCGCCCCCGATCAAGAGGAAGTGTTAGTATGTTGGCCCGACATTGTTTATCTATGGCGGATCACGCTGCAGGATGATGACGCACCAATGACGACCTTTGCCAAAATGGATGAAATCGACGTGCTGCGCGTCAAGCTGGAAATGCTCAAGAGCCAGCACCGCGATCTTGATTCCGCGATCGAGGCCCTGCACGACCGCGCCTCGACCGACATGCTGACGATCAAGCGCCTGAAAAAGCAGAAACTGGCGATCAAGGACCAGATCGTCGCGCTGGAAGACCGCATTCATCCCGACATCATCGCCTGATCGCCCGTTGCGGTGCCCCCGCGCATGGCTATAGTGCCGCTTCAGGTTTTCGGACGGGATCAAGACAATGACGCAACCACGGGTCGGCATCATCATGGGCAGCCAGTCCGACTGGCCCACCATGCGCGAGGCGGCGGATATGCTGGACCAGCTTGGCGTGGTTTATGAAAAACGCATCGTTTCCGCGCACCGGACACCCGACCGGCTGTGGGACTATGGCAAAACCGCCGCGCAGCGCGGTTTGCAGGTCATCATCGCGGGCGCAGGCGGGGCGGCGCATCTGCCGGGCATGATGGCGTCGAAAACCCGCGTGCCGGTGATCGGCGTGCCGGTCCAGACCAAGGCGCTGGGCGGCGTGGACAGCCTTTATTCCATCCTGCAAATGCCGCGCGGCTTTCCGGTGGCGACGATGGCCATCGGTGCGGCAGGGGCGGCGAATGCGGGGCTGATGGCGGCAGGCATCCTTGCCTTGCAGGATGCAGCCCTTGCCGCGCGTCTGGATGCATGGCGCGACGCCTTGTCTGCCTCGATCCCGGAAGAACCTGTCGATGACTAAGGCGTTGCCGGTCGGGGCCACCATCGGCATTCTCGGTGGCGGGCAATTGGGGCGGATGCTGGCGGTGGCGGCATCGCGGCTGGGGCTGAAGGTGCATATCTTCGAGCCGGGCACGAACCCGCCCGCAGGCGACGTGGCGCACCGCGTGACGACAGCCAGCTATGACGACCCTGCCGCGCTGACGGTGTTCGGCCAATCGGTCGATGTCATTACCTATGAATTCGAGAATATCCCGACCTCGGCGCTCGACCTTCTGGAAACGCTCGCCCCGATCCACCCCGGACGACAGGCGCTGGCGACCAGTCAGGACCGGCTGACCGAAAAGACATTCCTGCAAGGGCTGGGCCTGCAAACCGCCCCCTTTGCCGATGTGCCCGATATGGCCGCACTTGAGGCCGCGCTTGCGACCATCGGCGCGCCCGCGATCCTGAAAACGCGGCGCATGGGCTATGACGGCAAAGGGCAGGCGCGGATCAAGGCGGCGGATGATGCACCACGCGCTTTTGCCGAGATGGCAGGTGCGCCTGCGATCCTCGAAGGCTTCGTCACCTTCAGCCATGAGGTGTCGGTGATCGGCGCGCGCGGGCAGGACGGCGCGGTCGCCTGCTATGATCCGGGGGAAAACGTGCACGAGGATGGCATCCTGCGCACCACCACCGTTCCTGCCAGACTGACTGCCAGCCAGCGCACCGATGCCGTGCTGATCGCGGCGCGCATCCTGAACGCGCTGGATTATGTCGGCGTC
Source organism: Yoonia sp. (assembly GCA_036825855.1). Lineage (GTDB taxonomy): Bacteria > Pseudomonadota > Alphaproteobacteria > Rhodobacterales > Rhodobacteraceae > Yoonia. Next base: position 1,394 of record DAISXL010000153.1, on the reverse strand, counting down.
ATGGGGGTGGAGCTGTTCGTCACGGCACAAGGCGTGATCGTCAACGAAATTGCCCCGCGCGTGCATAATTCCGGCCACTGGACCCAGAACGGCTGCACGATCTGCCAGTTCGAACAGCATATCCGCGCCGTGGCGGGCTGGCCTTTGGGCGACGGGTCGCGCCATGCCGATGTCACCATGGAAAACCTGATCGGGGACGACATGGACAAACTGGCCGATTACGCAAAAACCGATGCCGCCATCCACCTTTACGGCAAGGCCGAGGTGAAACCGGGTCGCAAGATGGGCCACGTCAACCGCATCTTCCGAGCCTAAATATCCCCGCCGGAGGCTTGTCGCCCCGCAGGGGCGGCAAAACCTCACTCGGTCCCGAGGATCACATCCGTCATCGTCAGGTCGGGGTCGAACCGGCCATTGCGCAAGAATTCGATCACCTGGCTGATCACCACCGGATTGTTCATCATGAACGTATGCGTGACGGGCAGCACGATATGGTCGGTCATCCCGTCCAGCCGCGTGGACGCGACCGACACTTTGCCGTCATCGGGGCCTTCGATCAGCGTCGAATAGACGGGGTTCAGGGTGCGATTGCCCGCGATCACGCCAATCTCGAACGGCAGATAGTCAAGCGTGTTGGGAAAACTGTCAGCCTCCGTGCCAAGCTGAAGACCCGCAGGGCCGTTGACCCATTGGAACGGCTCGAAATCGCCGAAGATATCTACCAGCTCTGACCCGCTGTTCGGGGGCCCCAGCATGACGACGCGGCCCATGTCCTTGGGGCGGTTGTTGGTCAGCCAGGCCCGCACAAGGATGCCGCCCATCGAATGGGTCACGAAATTGACCCGCCTGTCGCCGCAGGCGGCCACATCCTCGTCCACGTAATCCGCGACAAGGTTCGGGATCGTGCTTTCGGTTGACGGATAGCCGCGGTTGACAACGGTATAGCCTTCGCCTTCAAGGACCAGCGCCATCGCCGTCATCGAAATCTCGGTCCGGGCCAGCCCGTGCAGCATCACGACGCATTCCTGCGCAGCGGCGGGGGCGGCCGTCATGGCCAGTAACAAGGACGCTACAAAGTTTTTCATGCCCTGCTAAGTAGCATCGTCCGGCCCGTGGGGAACCCTAAAACGAACCGGAACCTGACGTCGCGCGGGCAGGGCGATGGCGATGCCCCCCAGAACCAGCCCGCCTGCCACGATCAACCGCACCGACAAAGGCTCTGCCAGCAGCAGGACACCGGCGGCGACAGTCAGGACCGGCACGCTCAACTGTGCCACGCCTGCCGTGGTCGCGGCGATCTGCGGCAGGATGCGATACCACAGGGCATAGCCAAGGCCCGAGGTGATCGCCCCCGCGATGGCCGCTGTTACGACACCGGGGACGGTAAGATCGCC
>DAISXL010000152.1:0-5826 GCA_036825855.1 Yoonia sp. | reverse complement strand
GCCATGTCACCGGCCATGATCGTGCCGCTGCCGATGGGTTTCGTCAGGATCAGCGCATCGCCCGCCCGCGCACCGCCCAGCGTGATGGGCCTGTCCACCAGCCCCGTGATGGTGAACCCGATGGTCAGCTCATCCCCAAGAGAGCTATGCCCGCCCACGATCCGCGCCCCCGCCTCGGTCATGGTCGCAGTGGCGGTCGCCATGATCTCGACCATGCTGCGCTGCTGCAACTCCGCGCTCATCCGTGGCAGGATGATCTGCGCGGTCGCGGCCTGCGGGGTGGCACCCATCGCCCAGATATCGCCCAGCGCGTGGATGGCGGCGATCCGCGTCATCAGCACGGGATCGGCGGTCAGCGCGCGCAGATGGTCGGTGGTGATGACCTGCCCCGCCTGCACCGTGCCTGCGTCATCGCCAAAGGCTTCGCCCAGCACCTGCTGCAAGGCCGCGCGCCCCACCTTGGCCCCGCAGCCGCCGCACATGGGCTTGTCGCCCAAGGCTTCGCGCAGGCCAAGGGCTGCGGTTTTCGGCGCTTCCGGCCCCTGCATGACCGGCAGATCGTCAAGCCGGATCATGAACTTGCGGTCGATGCGGTCCTTGAGGCGCCACAACATCGGCCCCTGCCAGACCGTCCCGAACTTTTCCGCGAGCGCGGATTTCTGCCCCAGAGAGATCAGCTTGAGATAGTCGCGCTGCGGCGTGTAATTGCGCAACGTCCCGCCGGACAAGACCGCGCGCAGGTTGTCGAACAGCACGGGCGCCTGCCGCACGGCATAGACTCCCGCCTTGGGGCGCGGGCTCGCGGCCATATGCGCGCAATCGCCCACCGCAAAGACCGCAGGGTCACTGGTCTGCAACTGGGCGTTCACCGTGATGAACCCGTCCTGCAGGGCGAGGCCAGTGTCCGCGATCCAGTCATGCGGCTTGGCCCCTGCCGCACCAGTGGTGAAATCGCTGTGGATCAGGCGACCGTCTTTCAGCAGCACACCTTCGGGGAATACCTGCGTCACTTCGGCGTTCTCGATGATCTCCACGCCATAGCCTGCCAGCGCCGCCAGCATCCTTTGGCGCGCCTTGTCGCCAAGGGCGGCCAAGGCGCGGCTACGGTCGATCAGATGCAGTTTCGGGGATCTGTCGCGCAACGCATGGGCCATGGCAAGCGCCAGTTCCGCCCCCGCGACACCACCCCCGATCACGGCGATTTTCGGGGCTTTCGCGCGCGCGCGATAATCGTCCCAAGCCTGCGCAAAGGCGCCCAAAGGTTTGGCCGGAATGCCATGCGCGGCGAAGCCGTCCAGCACGGGCATTTCGGACGTGATCCCTACATCGATCGCCAGCACGTCATAGGCGATGGGTGGACGCCCCGGCACAGTGACGGTGCGCGCTGCGCGGTCGATGCCCGTCGCCGCCCCGTTGATGATCCGCGCGCCTGCGAAACGGGCCAGTTTGACCAGATCGATGTCCAGATCATCGCGGCTGTAATGCCCCGCCACGAACCCCGGCAGCATGCCCGAATAGGCGGCTGTCGGACCTGGGTTGATCACTGTCACCCGCACGCCTGCCAGTGGGTCCATCCCCCATTTGCGTAGCACAAGCGCATGGGTATGGCCGCCACCGACAAGCACAAGGTCACGGGTGAAAGGGTACTTATCCATAAAACGCCTTTAGCGCGGCACCTGTCACGGCGATAGCCATTGGCCCGCCCAATCATCGCTTCGTGAATAGGCCGCGCGACGGTGCTGGTCGCCCAGATGCACAAGGTCGATCTGCATGACACGGCAGGACAAGACGGCAAAGGTCGCGGGGTCGGGCTGTTTCACATAATCCAGTGCCGCCCCGATGGGCGCACCGGGCGGCGGGGTGACGCCATAGCTTTGCTGCGCATGGTCGGGGATCTTGTCCCAGAGCGGGCGGACATCCGCCCCGCTTTGCACCGTTACCTCGGCCTGCAACCTGATCTGCAAGGCTTGCGGGCGCAGCCAGACATGCAGCGCCACCCGCGGATTTGCCTGCAGGCTGGCCAGCTTGCCCGATTGCAGGTCGGTGTGCAGCGTGACCACCGCAGCACCCTGATCGGCGGACCGCAGCACCATCGTGCGCGCCTCGGGCCAGCCATCAGGACTGACAGTGCAGACGGTCGGCAAACGGCAAGGATGGCGCGCGTCGGCCACACCGCGCGCCAGCATCCCCCAAGCCCTTGCGCGTAAACCATCCAGCGTGGTGAACCAGTCAGTCATAGCCTGTCATCTCCAGATAGCCGCGCCCTTGGTGGGTGCCCTGAAACGTCACCGGCCCTTCCCAATAAGGAACGCTGGTCGCCATCCATGCGTCATCGTTCAGCGCCTCGACCGTCACATCGACACCGCGCGCAGGCAAGGTCAAGCGCCAATGGACCGGCACGCCCGCCGCATTGGTCATCAGCGGTTCCACCTGCAAGGCTCCGTCCGCGTAAGGCGTGGTTTCCCCCTCCGCCGTGATCCATGTCGCAGAGGTGTAATTCATCCCGTCTGTCTGTTGCAGCCGGAAGCCCATCAGCTTGGCCCCGTCATCGAACGACAGTGAAAACCAGTCCCAGCCGGTCTGGTTATCCGCCAAAGGCTGCGACGACCATTCGCGATCCAGCCACGCATTGCCCGTCACCTGCACATCGCCCGTCGGCAGGTGCAGCGTGCCTGCAATCTCGAAAAACGGCTGGGAATAATAATACGACGCCTGCCCCGCCGCCGATTTCACCGAATACCCACCCTCGCCGTGGAACACCAAGGGGCCGGTCGCGGTCAGCGCCATGTCATAGCCGAAATCCGCCCCCGTCGCGCGCATTTGCAGGGTCTGCCAGTCGCCTTCCAGCGCCCAGTCGTCGATCCATGCGCTGAACGGATCGGCCACGACACCTGCCTGCCCGATTCCGCCGCGCGCGAGGCGTTCAGCGACGAAATGCTCGGTTTCTGTCGTCACCGCCGCATGGCCCATCCAGAGTTGCGGGCTGTCCCAGCCTTCAGCCTCGTAAGGTGCCAAGGCAGAACGGAACAGCGTCCATTGCAGGCCGTAAGGCGTGCCATCGGCATCCTCTAGATTGGCGGTCAGATACCACCATTCGATCCGGTAATCGGGATGCGCGCCATGATCGGCGGGAAAGTCGAACACGGGGTCAGGGGCGGGGGTGGAAAAGCCCTCGACCTCGGTCCCCAGCCCCGCGAAACCTTGGGCCGATGCGGTGACCGGCAGCAGGCATAGGATCAGCGCTTTAGCGTTCATTGGCAAAAACCTTCAGCAGATCACCGGGCGGCGTGCGCGCCAGCCGCCATGCGGGCCAGCCTGCGGCAAGAACAGCAGCCAGCAAGGCGAACCCGCCCAGACGCGCATAATCCAGTGGGAACAGATACATCGGCAACTGCCAGCCGAACGCCGCGACATTCACGACCGCGAGCAGGACCCACGCCAGCGCAAGGCCCAGCGGCAAGGCCAGCACCGCCGTCAGCACCGCCAGCATCACGGCGCGTAGCAATTCCAGCCGCCCCAGCGCGGCCCGCGTCATGCCCATCGCCCAAGCGGGGGCAAGCTGTGGCACCCGCATCGCGGCCAAGGTCAGCAGGCTCATCAGAATGGCGAAACCGGCGACCGCCAGCGTCAGGATATTCAGCGCGGTGGTGACGGTAAAGGTCCGCTCGAAGATCGCGAGCGAGACGGCCTTGATCCCCGCTTGGTCGATGGTCTGGCCCGCGCCGATCCCTGTCGCTTCGGTCAGGTCGGTGACGAACGCCTCAAGATCACCCGCCACGCGCAGGCCGAATTGGCGGGCCTCAACCGTGGGAAATTCCCGCGAAAAGGGACCTTCGGCCAACACAACCTGCCCGATGGGATTGCCATAATCGCCATAGATGCCCGCAACCGGCAGGGTCAGGCTGCCGATGCTCACCATATCGCCAAGGCCCAGCACCCCCCGCCGCGCCAGTTGTTCGTTGATGACAACGGCCTGCCCGGCAAAGGTCGACTCCCATGCATCGGACGTGCTTTGCAAAAAGCGCCAGTTGTCGCGATAGGTGGCATGGTCGCGGGTGCCGAACACCTCGGCCGGTTGGCCTGCGATCTGCACATCAGCGGACTGGATCGGCAGGACGGCGGCCCCCGCACCTTCGGCAAAGGCAACGAGGGCGGCGGTCTGTGCGGCGCTGTCGGTGCTGATATAAAGCTCGGACGCGAGCCGCTGGTCCAGAAAGCCGGTGAAGGTCAGCCGGAAGCTCGACACCATCGTGGACACACCGATATTGGCCGCAATCGCCAGCATCAGCGCCATCAGCGCCAGCGACAGACCCGGCAGTTGCTGGCGCGTGTCGGCCCAGAACCATTGCGCGGTCACACCCCGCGCCCGCCCGCTGGCAAAGGCCAGGACCGCATTCAACACCGGCGGCAAGGCAAGGGCCGCCCCGATCAGCAAGGTCCCAAGCAAGGCAAAGCCCGTCACCAATCCATCCGCGTTGAAGGCCAGCACAAAGGCCACGGCCAGCAGCACCAGCGCCGCCCCCATCTGAAAGCTTGCCCGCCGTCCTGCCGCCATCGCCAGCGCGCGCGGTTGCGCCGCAGCCAGCAGCGGCATCCGCGCGATCCCCCAGAGCGCCGATCCGCCCGCCAGCAAGGTGCCAGCAAAGGCGATGCCCAGCCCCGAGGCCCACCAACTGGGCCGCAGTTGCAGATTGCCCGACACATCCGCCCCGTAAAGCCCACGCAATGTCGCGGCAACATCGGGCAGCAAAAGTGCCGCGATGACATAGCCCAAGGCGACCCCGATCACGCCCGCGACCAGCGCAAAGACCAAGAGTTCCGCCAGCATCAACCCGATCAGGCGGTTCAGCGGCAGGCCCAGCGCGCGCAGGGTCCGCACCATGCCGCGCCGTTGTTCAAACGCCAGACCAATCGCGCCATGCACGATGAAAATGCCAACGGCAAAGGACAAAAGACCAAAGGCGGTCAGGTTCAGATGGAAACTGTCGGTCAGCCCCGCGATATCGGTGCCGCCTTGCGCGGGTTGCAGGGTGAGGTCAGGCGCGATCTGCGCCAAAGGCGGCAGGTCGCGGGGTTGGTCGGGCAGCACCAGCAGGCTGTCGATGCGACCCTCCAGTCCCAGCAGCCGCTGCGCCGTGCCGATGTCGGCGACGGCCGTGTCATCGGCAAGGTCATCCGCGATCAGCACCTCGACCCCCTCCAGCCGTGCGGCCGTCACGGCATTGGCAAAGACCTGATCGCCGCCCGCCAGAAAGCCCGCAAGGTTCACATCGCCGCCCAAAGTGACCGGCCCCATGCCCGCAGGGGCCGTCAGCGCGTCGATCCCGATCAGCCGCACGCCATCCAGATCGCCTGTCAGCATCGGGCTGACCAGCCAGCCCGCGCGGCGGAGCGTCACGAACACATCCTGCCCGAAGGCTGCCCCATCCCGCGCGACCAGCCTGTCATAGCGTCCTTCATCCAGCGTGCTGGCGGCAGCGTCATAGCTTGCGCGCGCCTCGGCATTGATCGCCTGCACGCCGGACCAGAGGCCCGTCGCCAGCGCCAACCCCGCCAGCAGCGTGAACAACTGCACCGGATTGCGCCACCAATACGACAGAAGCGCTGCAAACGCCGCCCGCGTCATGCCACCTGACCCGCGCGCAGATGCAGGCGGCGTTGCAGGCGGGCGGCCAGCACCTGCGAATGGGTGACCATTAAGAGCCCCGCGCCGGTTTCAGCCACCAGTTCCAGCAACATGTCCATCACCGTCGCGGCGGTGGTTTCGTCCAAGTTGCCTGTTGGCTCATCCGCCAGCACCAGCTTGGGGCGCGGCGCGAGCGTGCG
>DAISXL010000151.1:0-5886 GCA_036825855.1 Yoonia sp. | reverse complement strand
TACAAGTTCGGCGACAACCTGATCGTCGGCGGCGAAGTGCTGCAGCACCAGTTCGATGATGTCGCGATTGACGGCGTGGACGTCGATGCGACGACTGCCTCGGCCCGCGTGTCGTTCCAGTTCTGATCTGATCACCTGATCGGACGAAGGGCCTGCGCATCACGCGCGGGCCCTTTTTCGTTGCCTTGGGTGGCATTTGACGCTAGGCAATCGGCATGAAGAGCATTTGCACCATTATCTGCTGCAATATTCCCTGCTGACATCCGTCGCGGGCCGCTTTTTGTCGTTTCACACCAGATCGCAAGCAGCTAAGCCCGCAGCATAACCCTGCGCGCGAGGCATCATGACCACCATCCGGCTGCACAACACCAAGACCCGCAAACGCGAGGATTTCGCCCCCATCGACGCGCGCAATGTGCGGATGTATCTGTGCGGGCCCACGGTCTATGACCGCGCCCATCTGGGCAATGCCCGCCCGTCGCTGGTGTTTGACGTGCTGTTCCGGCTGCTGCGCCATCTCTATGGGGCGAAACATGTCACCTATGTGCGCAATTTCACCGATGTAGATGACAAGATCAACGCGCGCGCTGCGACCAGCGGGCGTGCCATCGGCGATATCACGGCCGAAACCATCGGCTGGTATCACGATGACATGGACGCGCTTGGCGCGCTCCGCCCGACGCATGAGCCGCGCGCGACGCAGTATATCGTCCAGATGACCACGATGATCGCCGATCTGATCGCCAAAGACCACGCCTACCAGGCCGAAGGCCATGTGCTGTTCGCCGTCGACAGCTATGCTGAATACGGCGCACTGTCGGGCCGGTCGATCGACGATATGATCGCCGGTGCGCGGGTCGAGGTCGCGCCCTACAAACGCAATCCGATGGATTTCGTGCTGTGGAAACCGTCAGGCGACGGCGTGCCGGGCTGGGACAGCCCTTGGGGCTATGGCCGTCCGGGCTGGCATATCGAATGCTCGGCCATGGCGCATGACTTGCTGGGCGAAAGTTTCGACATTCATGGTGGCGGCAATGACCTGCAATTCCCGCATCATGAAAACGAGATCGCACAATCCGCCTGCGCCCATCCGCATGGCGAATTCGCGCGCTATTGGATCCATAACGAGATGCTGCAGGTCGAGGGCAAGAAGATGTCCAAATCCTTGGGCAATTTCTTTACCATCCGCGACCTGCTGGATCAGGGCATTCCGGGCGAGGTGATCCGCCTTGTCATGCTGGGTACCCATTACAGCAAGACGATGGACTGGACCGAGGCCCGCCGCGCCGAGGCCGATCTGACGCTCCGTCGCTGGTACGGCATCCTGCATGGGCACGGCTTCGGTCCCGACCTGATCCGCGCGCTGAAAGCCGACGGCAAATGGCAGGCCGATGCCGAATTCCTCGGCGTGCTGGCCAATGACCTGAACACGCCGGGTGCCATCGCGCGGCTGCATGTGCTGGCCAAAGGCAAGACGCCGACAGCGCTTGCAGGCTTTGCCCACGGGATGGACATGCTGGGGCTGGTGCGCGACTGGTCCGCGATCCCGCTGTTCGACGGGGCCGAAGCGGGGCCGGATGTGACCCCCGCCGTCGCCGCGCGTGTCGATGCGCTGCTGGCCGCCCGCGCCGCCGCCCGCGCTGCCAAGGACTGGGCGCAGGCCGACGAGGTGCGCGACATCCTGACCGCTGCAGGCGTGCAGGTGACCGACGTGGGCGGGCAGGCGACATGGACGCCGGGCCCCGATTTTGATGCGTCGAAGCTCGGAGAGCTCGGATGAAGAATTTTTGTCAAAAATTCTTCATCCCCGCTTAAAATTTTCGGCGAAAATTTTGGACAGTACCAGATGCATAAAGACCGCCTGTACCTTTACGACACCACCCTGCGCGACGGCGCGCAGACCCAGGGTGTGCAATTCTCGGCCAAGGAAAAGCACCAGATCGCCGCCGTGCTGGACGGTCTGGGGCTGGATTACATCGAAGGCGGCTGGCCGGGGGCAAATCCGACCGATACGGAATTCTTCGCCAGCCCCCCCGCGACCCGCGCCCGTTTCACCGCCTTTGGCATGACGAAACGCCAAGGGCGGTCGGTCGACAACGACGACGTACTGGCCGCTGTGCTGAATGCGGGCACAGGGTCGGTCTGCCTTGTCGGCAAGGCGCATGATTTCCATGTCACGACGGCCCTTGGCATCACGCTCGACGAGAACGTCGAAAACATCCGCGCCAGTTTCGCCCATCTTGCCGCACAGGGGCGCGAGGCCCTGTTTGACGCGGAACACTTCTTTGACGGCTACAAGGCCAACCCCGCCTATGCGCTGGAGGTTGTCCACGCCGCCTATGCCGCTGGCGCGCGCTGGATCGTGCTTTGCGATACCAACGGCGGCACCTTGCCCGACGACATCGCCCGCATCGTGACAGCGGTGATCGAAAGCGGCATCCCCGGCGACCATCTGGGCATCCACACCCACAACGACACCGAAACCGCTGTGGCAGGGTCGCTGGCCGCCGTGATGGCGGGCGTCCGGCAAGTGCAAGGCACGCTGAACGGTCTGGGCGAACGCTGCGGCAATGCCAATCTGACAACGCTGATCCCGACGCTCTTGCTCAAGGACCCCTATGCCAGCCGGTTCGAGACCGGCGTCACCCCTGACGCGCTGCGCGGGCTGCGCCGTGCCTCGCGCCTGCTGGACGATATCCTCAACCGTGTACCGGTGAAACAGGCGCCCTATGTCGGGGCCTCGGCCTTTGCGCATAAATCCGGCCTGCACGCCAGCGCTATCGCCAAGGACCCCAGCACCTACGAACACATCGATCCGGCAGCGGTCGGCAACACGCGCATCGTGCCGATGTCCAATCAGGCGGGCCAGTCGAACCTGCGCGCCCGATTGGCCGAGGCAGGGATCGAGGTTGCGGCGGACAATCCCGCCCTTGCCCGTATCGTTGAACGGATCAAGGAAAAAGAGGCCTTGGGCTATGCCTATGACACCGCACAGGCCAGCTTTGAGCTTTTGGCGCGCGCCGAACTTGGCCTTTTGCCCAATTTCTTCGAGGTCAAACGCTACCGCGTCACCGTCGAACGCCGCCGCAACAAACGCAACCAGATGGTGTCGCTGTCCGAGGCCGTGGTTGTGACCAAGGTCCGTGGTCAGAAGTTCCTCAACGTCAGCGAAAGCCTTGGCCCCGATGGCAGCGACCGTGGACCTGTCAACGCATTGGCCCGTGCGCTGGCCAAGGATCTTGGCCCTTATCAGGCGATGATCGAGGATATCGAATTGGTGGATTTCAAGGTCCGCATCACCGGCGGCGGGACCGAGGCCGTGACTCGCGTCATCATCGACAGCGAGGATCGCGCGGGCAACCGCTGGTCCACCGTGGGCGTCAGCGCGAATATCGTGGATGCGTCCTTTGACGCGCTGATCGATGCGATCAACTGGAAACTGGTGCGGGACGGCGCCGTGGCATGAGCTTTGACGCCTGCGCCGCACTGGTCGAAAAGGCCGATCCCGAACGCTTTCGCGCGATCATGGCGGCCCCTGTCGCCGCACGGCGGGTGCTGTTTCCGGTCTATGCCTTCAACGTCGAAATCATCCGCGCGCCTTGGCTGACCAAGGAGCCGATGATCGCCGAAATGCGCCTGCAATGGTGGCGCGACGCGCTGGAAGAGATCAAGGCAGGCGGCAATGTGCGCCGTCACGAGGTCGTCGATGCCTTGGCCGCTGTGCTGGATCCCGCAGGGGCCGAGGCGCTGGATGCAACCATCGCCGCGCGGCGCTGGGATATCTACAGTGACCCCTTCGCGGATCAGGCGGATTTCGACGCCTATATCCACACCACCAGCGGCGGGCCGATGATCACCGCCGCACGGCTACTTGGGAATGCAAACGACACCGCTGTGGCTGATTTCGCCTATGCGACAGGTGTTGCCAACCTCTTGCGCGCGCTGCCCGTGCTGCTGGACCGCCAGCGCCAGCCGTTGCCGGACGCCAGCGCCGATGGCATCGCCGCCCTTGCACATCGTGCCTTGGCGCGTCTCGACACCGCCCGCACATCGCGCCGCGATCTGCCCAAACAGGCCAGCGCGGCGTTGCTGCTTGGCCATGCCGCCAGACCCGTCCTGTCAAAGGCTGCCATAGACCCCGAAGCCGCGTTGCAGGGCCGTCTTGAACTCACGCCACTCCGCCAGAGCCTGCGCCTTGCCCATGTCGCTTTGCGCGGCTGGTGGGTCTAAGTCCACAACTTCTTTTTTCCAGAAATACTCCGGGGTGAGGCCGGACAGCGTCCGGACGAGGGGCAGCGCCCCTTACGACACCACACCCCTGCGCTGGCGCGATAACCAGATCAGCGATGCCCCCGCCAGCACCAGAAACGGGATCATCGCCAGATTGACGGCATTCCAGCCCTCGACCGTGGTGCCGCCCGCGCAATTCAGCAACCCGCCACCGGCGAGCGACGCGACCGTCACCATCCCGAACACCAGCATGTCGTTCAGCCCCTGCACCTGCCCGCGTTCTTCGGGGCGATGCGCGCCCGCCAGCATGGTCGTGGCCCCGATGAAACCGAAATTCCAGCCCACGCCCAACAGCGCCAATGCGATGAAGAAATTCGCCAATTCCACGCCCGCGATGGCCACACCCCCCGCCAGGGCAAGGATGACCAGCCCCGTCGCGATGATCTTTTCCACACCAAACCGCGCGATCAAATGGCCAGTCACGAAGGATGGCGCGAACATCGCGATCACATGCAGCGACACGATGTCATTGGCGTTGTTGGTCGTAAACCCGCAGCCCACGACGGCCAAAGGCGTCGATGTCATCACAAGGTTCATCAGCGCATAGGACACCATCCCGCAGATGATCGCCACGATGATGCGCGGATCGCGCAGCAATTCGCGGCGGCTGCGGGTTTTGAGCGCGTTCAGCACCTTGGGTTCAGACCGGCTGCCCTTTGGCAAATCCAGCCAGTAGAAGAGGCCGACACCGACAAGATTTAGCACGATAATGGCAAGGTATGACCCGAGAAACGGCACGACAAAGGCGTCTTGTGCCAGCTTGTTGAGCTGCGGCCCGATCACCGCCGACAACAGCCCACCCGCCATGACAAAGGAAATCGCCTTGGGCCGGAACGCCTCGGACGCCGTATCCGTTGCGGCGAAACGGTAGAAACCCTGCGCGGACATGTAGATCCCGCTCAGATACGACCCCGCCAGAAGCATGAAGAACGATCCGGTATACAGCCCGTAGGCCGAGACCGCCGCCCCCATCGCGCCCCCGAACGCGCCGATCATGAAGCCGAACCGCCGCCCGTTGCGCTGCATCAGCGGGCTGATCCATGGCGCGGTCGTCATCGACCCGAACACGATCATCGAAATCGGCAAGGTCGCAAAGCACGGATTGCTGGCCAGTTGCCCGCCCGCCAGCCCGCCGATCACGAACATCATCGGCAATTGCGCGCCGAGGATGGCCTGTGCGAGCACCAGAACAGTCACATTGCGTTTCGCGCGGGCATCATCGATCAGGTCCATGGCGAAATTGCTACGCCCCGATTTCGGCAGAGGCAATGGCTGATGCGTCGATCAGATGCGCAAAAGATCCCGACACGCGACCAGCGATCAGCCCCATGGGCGGCAGGGTGTCCCCCGTCGCATCGCGGACGCTGAACAGCGGCGTGCCTTCAGCCCGCAGGGTGCTGGCATAATGGAATTCATGACCGGTCCAGTGACTTGCAAAAGGGCCTTGCACCGCATGCAGATGCCGGTAGCCCAGATGCAGCTTGCGCTGCGCAAAAGAGGTCTCGAGCCGCAACAGCCCCGCCATCGCGTGCCGCGTGCCATCCGCATCGACCAGCCCGTCACCCAGCACCATATAGCCGCCGCATTCGCCATAGA
>DAISXL010000150.1:0-5889 GCA_036825855.1 Yoonia sp. | reverse complement strand
CCATCGCCATCGAGTCCGGTGCACATTTCGAAGGCTCCGTGCAGCGTCAGGACGACCCCCTGTCCGCCGGTGGCAAGAAGATGCCCGTGCTGCCTGCGCCAGAGGGCGACAAGGGCTGAGGTTTACGGATCTGCGTGATTGGGAAAGGGCGTCCTAAGGGGCGCCCTTTTTTGGTGTTTTCAGCACTTTCTTCACAAAGCTACGACCAGTGATCTTTCGAATGGCCAGAAATGCAGGCTTTTCTGTTCGCTTGCCTACCCTTCCCCTTCACGGTCCCATCGTCCGCCAGGTTTGGACGGATCGGAGTATGAACTCCGTCTGCCGCCCGGCCAATCGATCCAAGTGAAAACGCCATCATCACCCATCTTAAGAGATTTGCGCCGCACTTTGTCACGATGACGGCTGAACACCATGGCAGCGGCCACCAAAGCGATTGCGCCGAGCGGATAGTGAAGTTTCGCTTCGATCATCTGTTCAATCACGGGAAAAACTCCATCGCAACGACAAGCCTGTAAAGAATAATGTCGGTTGACCGCCTTCGTCAAGAAGAACTGGCGACCCTCTCTGGCAATGTGCGCGGCGCTTGATACGAACCGGCGACCTTGCCTGAGCTACCCCAACGCCCGCCGATACAAATGCCACGTTGCGTGGCCCAGCACGGGCAGGACCACGATCAGTCCCAGAAACCACGGCAGCAGCGCCACCAGCGTTAGTGCTGCAATCAGGGCGGCCCAGCAGAGCATGACGCCAACGTTCTGCCGCACGACGGCGAGGCTCGTCAGCATCGCGGTGACGAAATCGACCTCGCGGTCAAGCACCAGAGGCAGGCTCACCACCGTCAGTGCAAAAAGCAGGAACGCCAGCACTGCGCCCACTGCCAGTTCGACGGCGATCATGGTCAGGCCGGTGGGGGTCAGGAACACCTCCCAGCTGTCGGACACGTTGGTCATCGTGCTGAGGCCCATGAACAGCGCGAAAATCATATGCGCCAGAAAGGTCCAGAACAGGAAATAGATCACGATGATCGCACCCAGCCACGGCAATTGCCGCGTGCGTTCCTGCCAGACGATACCCAGCACCGCGCGCCACGTCAGGGGCTGGCCTGTCTCGATCCGGCGGCTGACCTCGTAAAGCCCTGCGGCGGCAAAGGGGGCGATCAGCGGAAAGCCAAGGCTGGTGGCCAGCGTCCACGTCACATGCCCGGCCCCGAGCCAGAGCATCCCAAAGCCACCCAGCACATAGACCGCGCTGAAGAACAGACCGAACTGCGGGGTTTTGCGAAAATCGGCCAGACCGGACCGCAGCGCGGCACGCAGATCCGCTAGCGCAAGGTCACGGACCTGCGGTTGCGCTGCCTGCGGGATCGTGTCGGTCTGGGTCATGCGCAAATCTTGCGCCCAAGGGCGAGCTTTGGCAAGCCTGCTGCGATCAATCCGCGTTGGCCGCGTCGCGCCCTTTGCCGGACATATCGAGCGCCAGCGTGGCCCCCATGAACCCGTCAAGATCGCCGTCCAGCACGCCTTTGGTGTCGGAGGTTTCATAGCCGGTACGCAGGTCCTTCACCATCTGATAGGGCTGTAGCACATAGGACCGTATCTGGTTGCCCCAGCCCGCGTCGCCTGCGTTCTCATGCGCCTCGTTCACCAGCGCGGACCGTTTGTCGAGCTCCATCTGGTACAGCCGCGATTTCAGCGCCTTCATCGCGATGTCGCGGTTCTGGTGCTGGGATTTTTCCGAGCTGGTCACCACGATGCCTGTGGGAAAGTGGGTGATCCGCACGGCGGAATCGGTGGTGTTGACGTGCTGGCCGCCCGCGCCCGACGACCGATAGGTATCAAGGCGGATGTCGCTGGGGTTCACCTCGATCTCGATATTGTCGTCGACGACGGGGTAGACCTTGACCGATGTGAAGGACGTGTGCCGTTTCGCGGCGGAATCGAAAGGCGAAATGCGGACCAGCCGGTGCACGCCGCTTTCGGATTTCAGCCAGCCATAGGCGTTGTGGCCCATGATCTTGTAGGTGACGGATTTGATCCCCGCCTCGTCGCCCGACTGCATGGATTGCAGTTCGACCTTGTAGCCCTTTTTCTCGGCCCAGCGGACGTACATGCGCGACAGCATGTTGGCCCAGTCGCAGCTTTCGGTGCCGCCGGCCCCTGCGTTGACCTCAAGGAAGGTGTCGTTGGAATCCGCTTCGCCATCCAGCAGGGCCTCGAGTTCCTTTTGCGCCGCCGTTTCGCGGAGCGCCTTCAGCGCGGCTTCGGCTTCGGTGATGATGTCGGCATCGCCTTCCATCTCGCCCATTTCGATCAGTTCGATATTGTCGGCCAGTTCCTGCTTGATCCCGTCATGCATGGTCAGCGCATCGACCAGCACTTGCCGTTCGCGCATCAGCTTTTGCGCGGCTTCGGGATCGTCCCACAGCGTCGGGTCCTCGACACGGGCGTCGAATTCTTCAAGCCGGTAGCGCGCGGTTTCATAATCCATCCGCTGCGCGAGCAGGTTCAACGATTTCTGGATCGCATCGACATTGTTCTGCGTTTCAGCGCGCATGGGACACCTGTTCAGATTGGTTTTGTGGGGTCTTACAACCCGCACCCGCCAGCGGCAAGGCGGTCAGTAAAGACCGCCCGTGGACAAGGTGCCAAAGGTCGCGCGTTCGCCGACCGTGGCGGTGCTGCCTGTCGATGTCGTCACCTCGCGCGCAGCGCGCGGCACTTCATCGTAAAGCGGCAGATCGGCCGCCATGGCGAAACCGCCGTCATACATGATGCCGAAGATCGGCTCTTCGCCGGCGCGGAAACATTCCGACACCACATTGTCGCCGGTGGCATCATTGGACAGACGCGCGCCGCTGAAGCGGTCGATCTTGATGAACTGGCACTGGTCGGGGATCGCGAAATTCGGCGCACCGTAGACCTCGATCGCCTCGCGCATGAAGCGGTTGAAGACCGGACCGCAGAACCCGCCGCCCGACGCACCGGACCCAAGGCTGCGCGGCGTGTCATAGCCGATGTAACAGCCCGCCACGATGTTGGACGAAAAGCCCACGAACCAGACGTCCTTGCTGTCGTTGGTGGTGCCGGTCTTGCCCGCGATCTGCGCAGGCAGGTTCACCGACCCGGCCGCTGTGCCGCGTTCCACCACGCCCTGCATCATCGAGGTCAGCTGATAGGCGGTGACCTCGTTCATCACGCGGGTGCGGTTCGAAATCACATCGGGGGCCTGTCCGGCAGGTAGGTTGGGGTTCGCGCAATCGGGGCATTGCCGGTCGTCATGCAGATAGACGGTATTGCCGAAACGGTCCTGCACGCGGTCAACCAGGGTGGGTTCCACCCGTTCACCGCCATTGGCGAACATCGCATAGGCCGCGACCATGTTGAACAAGGTCGTTTCATCCGACCCCAGCGAGGCAGCAAGCACAGGGTTCATCCGGTCATAGACGCCAAAGCGTTCGGCATATTCGGCGACGCGGTCGATCCCCACCTCTTGCGCAAGGCGGATCGTCATCAGGTTGCGCGACCGCTCGATCCCGGTGCGCAAGGGCGTCGGCCCGTAGAATTGGTTGGACGCATTGGTCGGCCGCCAAAGACCCTGCGGCGTCATGATCTCGATCGGGGCATCGACCACGATGGTCGCGGGCGAATACCCACTGTCAAGCGCTGCGGCATAGACAAACGGCTTGAACGACGACCCCGGCTGGCGCTGTGCCTGCGTGGCGCGGTTGAACACCGAATCCTGATAGCTGAACCCGCCCTGCATCGCGATGACGCGGCCCGTGTTCACGTCCATCGCCATGAAGGCGCCCTGCACTTCGGGGACCTGCCGCAGGCTCCACCGCAGAAAGGCGCCATCGGAATCCTGCACCATGCGCCGGACGTGGACGACGTCGCCGGGGGTGAAATTGTCGAAGAAATTGCCACGCATCCATTCGATGTCACGGCGCGGCACGACATGGGGTTCGGCCTCGGTTTCGGTCACGCCTTCGATGCCGATGCGCAGTTCGTTTTCCGCCACCTCCAGCACCACCGCAGGATGCCATTGCGACACAAGCGTCACATCGCGTGCCAGTTCGGTCGCCCGCAACGCGGCGCGCCATGCGTCCTCGTCGCCAAGCACCTCTTCGGGCAGGGTCAGGCCCGTGCCGCGCCAGATTCCTCTGGAACGGTCGTATTCCTCCAGCGCTTGTTGCAGCGAATGGGCGGCTGTCACCTGCAGGTCGGGGTCAAGCGTCGCGCGGATCGACAGGCCGCCCGAAAAGAATTCCTCCTGCCCGAAGTCCTGGCTCAACTGGCGGCGGATTTCGTCGGTGAAGTAATCGCGGTCCGGCAGGGTCGTGCGAAAGCTGGGATAATCGCCGCCCTGCACTGACAACAGCGGTGCCGCGGTTTCAGCGGCCAAGGTCGCATCGTCGATATAGCCGTTCTGGTGCATCAGGCGCAGCGTGTTGTTACGCCAGAAAATCGCATCGTCGCGGTCATCGACAGGATGGCGGTTGCTGGGCGATTTGGGCAGGGACGCCAGATAGGCCGCCTCGCCAGGTGTCAGTTCGGTCAGGGGCTTGTTGAAATAGGTCAGGGCCGCGGCGGTCACGCCAAAGGAGTTCTGCCCCAGGAAAATCTCGTTCAGATACAGTTCAAGGATACGTTCCTTGGACATCGCCTGTTCGATCCGCACGGCAAGGATGATTTCCTTGATTTTGCGTTCGATCGACCGCGATCCATCAAGCAAAAAGTTCTTCATCACCTGCTGGGTGATCGTAGACGCCCCGCGCAGGTCTTCGCCGCGCGACTGCACGGCGTCGATCACGGCAGCGACCATGCTTGTCGCGTCAAAGCCTTGATGGGTATAGAAATTCTTGTCCTCGGCGGAAATAAACGCCTGTTTCACCAGATCGGGAATATCCTCGGCCGGGGTGAACAAACGGCGTTCAACGGCGAATTCGTCGATGATGCGGCCTTCGCGGGAATAGATCCGGCTGATCGTCTTTGGCGTGTATTGCGACAGCGTCTCGTAGCTGGGCAGATCGCGGCCATAAAGGAAGATGACGCCGCCCAGCCCAAGGGCGGCCATGACCAGCCCCAGCGTCAGGAACGTGAAGATACCGCCGAAGAAAGAGAGGATGAAGCGCAACACGGGCAGGAATATTCCTTATAGGATTCCTCGCGCTTATACGCCTTGCCCGGCGAATGGTCAAAACCGCAAATGACGCTGCCCCTGTCAGGGCAGGCACGACCGATCACAATCGGCTGATCGGCGCTATGGCAGGTCCGCGCGATACTGCGCCACGGCCGCCGCAATCGCCGTCACGAGCCGCGCACGGCTGGCGGGATCGGTCAGGTTCTCGCGGTCCTGTGCGTTCGACAGAAACCCTGCTTCGATCAGGACGCTGGGAAAATCGGCGGCCAGCAGCACCGAAAACCGCCCCGCGCGGCGCGGTTGCGAGTTCAGCCGCACGCCCTGCGCGCCCATCTGCGCGATGACGCTATCGGCAAAAGACACAGCGCGCGGGCCAGTCGTCCGGCGGGCAAGGTCCATCAGCACGCCTGTCACCCTGTCATCCGTCACCGACAGATCGACCCCCGCCAGCAGATCACCGCGTTCATGCCGTTCGACCAGCCGGTCCACCGCCATGTCGCCGCTGTCCTCTGACAGGGTATAGACGGACGCCCCCCAGGCGTCGTCCTCTTCCAGCGCATCGGCATGGAGCGAGATGAACAGATCCGCCCCCGCGCCCCGCGCGATGCTCATCCGCGCGAATAACGGCACAAAGCTGTCGTCATCCCGCGTCAGCACCACGGCCACACCGTCCTGCGCGCGCAGGCTGGCCGCGATTTCCTGCGCGAATGTCAGCATCAGATGCGCCTCGGTGATCCCGTCGCGTTCGGC
>DAISXL010000149.1:0-5964 GCA_036825855.1 Yoonia sp. | reverse complement strand
GCCGCCACTGAGCACGTTCCGCGCGACTCTCCGAAGCTGCCACCCAAACTTGGCGCAGCATAAGACGGCTGTCAGCCGCTTTGCCGACGGTCGCAAGCACGTCCTGTTCAACGGCAGGACTCGACGTGAAAGGTGGAAGGCCATCTTGAGCAGGGTGCAGCACTAAATCTTCATCTGCGACCCATACCACCATTTGAAAACCCAGGGGCGAGTATGAGCTTCGCATGATGCAACTTTAATACGCACAAGCATTTCAAGCAGTCGTGTCGTTTGCATCCGCAGAAATTTTTCTGCAACTGAAATGCATTTGTTACTAAAGTCTCAGACAGAGGGAGGGACATCAGACTTTTAGGGTACCCGATGACAAAAGAACAGCGCTCGCAGGATTCGCAACGTAGTTATCATGACTTTGTCGACCGCATCGCACGCAACATGATCGGGCAGACGACCGGCGGCATGGCTCCTTCGTCGCTTGTGTTGGCCCTGTCCGACTGGTCGATGCATCTTGGCACCGCACCGGGCAAACAACTGGAGCTGATCGAACACGCGCTTCAGGCCACCGGCGTCATGTTTACCCGCGCGTTGAAGCCGGATGAAGGGTCACCTGTCCGGCGCGATCGTCGCTTCCAGTCAGAGTTGTGGGACAATCCGCCATTTTCGATGCTACGCGACCATTTCGTGCTGACCGAAGACTGGTGGCAGCGTGCCACGACCGATGTGCGCGGCATGTCTACGGAAAACGAGGCTGCGCTGAGCTTTGCGGTCAGGCAGATGCTGGACATGGTCGCGCCGACCAACTTCCCGCACACAAACCCCGAAGTTCTGGCGCGGGCGCGCGAAACGCAGGGTGCCAGCCTGGTTCAGGGCTTCATGAACACCGAGCCGGATGTACCGGAGGAGATACCCGACGAATTTCGCGTCGGCACCGGCCTTGCTGTGACACTGGGCAAGGTCGTGGCGCGAAGCCATCTGGCCGAACTGATCCAGTACAGCCCGACAACCGATACCGTGCATCCCGAACCGATCCTGATCGTGCCAGCCTGGATCATGAAATACTATATTCTTGATCTCTCGGCGCATAACTCCCTTGTGCGCTGGCTGGTGGATCAGGGGCACACGGTGTTCATGATCTCGTGGCGCAATCCGGGGGCAGAAGACCGCGACCTTGGCATGCAGGATTATCTTGATCAGGGCCCGCAGATGGCGCTGGATGCGATCAGCAAGATCACCGGGGCAACGCGTATCCATGCCGCCGGGTACTGCCTTGGCGGAACGCTGCTGGCCATTCAGGCGGCCGCGATGGCGCGCGCGCGCGATGACCGGCTGGCATCGGTGACGCTGCTGGCAGCTCAGGTCGATTTCTCGGAACCGGGCGAGTTGGCGCTGTTCGTGTCCGAAGCGCAGGTGGCCCTGCTGGAAGACATGATGGCGCATAAGGGCTATCTGGACGGGGCCCAGATGGCAGGCGCATTCACTATGCTGCGCTCCAACGATCTGGTCTGGTCGCGCATGATCCGCGAGCGGATGATGGGCGAGCAGCCGACGCAAAACGACATCATGGTCTGGAACGCGGACACGACACGTATGCCCAGCCGGATGCATTCGGAATATCTGCGGCAGTTATTCATGGAAAACCGGCTGGCGCATGGCAAATACCGGATCGACGGCAAGACATTGTCCCTGACCAATCTGGAAATGCCGATCTTTGCCGTGGGTACTGAAACGGACCATGTCGCCCCGTGGAAATCCGTCTACCAGATTCATCACCTGACCGATGCGGATATCACCTTCACCCTGACCAGCGGCGGGCATAATGCCGGGATCATCTCGGAACCAGGGCACAAGCACCGGCACTACCGCATTGCCACCACGCCACACACCGACCGGTATCAGAACGCCGATGACTGGCTTGCGGCGACAGAGCCGCAGAACGGGTCGTGGTGGGACGCCTGGTCAGACTGGCTGAAGGCTCAATCCACCGAACCGGTCTCCCCGCCGCCGCTGGGGTCTCCGAAAGCGGGCTATGCGGTGCTGTGTGACGCACCCGGCACCTATGTCTTTCAGAAATAGGGGGGCGTGATGCTGCTGCAAGACAAGGTCGGGCTGGTCGTGGGCGTGGCCAATGCCCAGTCCATCGCCGCGGGTTGCGCCCACGCCTTTGCGCGCGAAGGGGCAGAACTGGTGCTGACATATCTGAACGATCACGCGCTGCCGCATGTTCAGCCCGTGGCAGATGCGGTTGGCGCAAAGGAATTGTTGCCGCTGGATCTGAGCCTGCCGGAGCAACTGGAGGCTGTGTTCGCATCCATCACCGCGCGCTGGGGGCGGCTGGATTTCCTGCTGCATTCGGTCGCCTTCTGCCCCGCAAACGATCTGCATGGGCGCGTGACCGACTGCTCGGCGGCAGGCTTTGCGCAGGCGATGGATATTTCCTGCCATTCCTTGCTGCGCCTTGTCCGGCGCGCAGAGCCGCTGATGTCACAAGGCGGCTCTGTGCTGACCGTCAGCTATTACGGCGCGGAAAAGGTGGTGGACCACTACAATATCATGGGCCCGGTCAAGGCGGCACTAGAAGCCGTGACCCGCAGTGTCGCAGTTGAACTTGGCCCACAGGCGATCCGGGCCAATGTCCTGTCGCCCGGACCCATCGCCACGCGCGCCGCGTCCGGCATTGAAGATTTCGACGGCCTGATGGACGAGTCGCGCAACCGGGCGCCCAGCCGGCGCTTGGTGACGATTAACGAGGTGGGCGCAGTCGCCGCCTTCCTTGCCTCTGACAGTGCATCGGGCGTGACCGGGACGATCACCCATATAGACGGAGGGCGCCATGTCCGATCCTAACGACACCGACCAGATGATCGAGAACCGAACGCTGGACGAGTTGGTCATCGGCGACAGCGCCGAGATGGTCCGCGTGCTGGCCAATTCCGATATTGAACTGTTTGCCGTCATGTCAGGGGATGTGAACCCGGCCCATCTGGATGCAGCCTATGCAGATGACACCCCGTTCCATCACGTCATCGCGCATGGCATGTGGGGCGGCGCGTTGATCTCGGCGGTACTGGGCACGCGCCTGCCGGGGCCGGGAACTGTTTATCTTGACCAGTCGCTGCATTTTCGCCGCCCCGTTGCGGTCGGTGACACTGTCATTGTACGCGTTACAGTCGCACAGATCGACCACGAGACCGGGCATGTAACACTGGATTGCCTGTGCCAAAATCAACATGGCAAACTGGTGATCGAAGGGCAGGCCGTGGTGCTGGCCCCTCGCAAGAAGATCAGCCGCACTGTTACCGCGCTTCCGATGGTGCGGATGCACAGGCCGGGTGCGCGACTGAATGCGCTTGTTGAACGGGCGCGCGCCTTACCGCCCTTGCCCACGGCGGTCGTGCATCCCTGCGACCAGCTTAGCCTGCTTGGTGCGTTGCAGGCAGAAGCTGCGGGCCTGATAGCGCCGTTCTGGGTCGGGCCACGCGACAAGATCCTCGCTACGGCCGAAAAGGCTGCATTTCGCCTAGATCCCGATCGGATCATCGACGCGCCGCATAGTCACGGCGCTGCCGAAGCAGCTGTCGTATTGGTGCGCGAAGGCCGGGCTGAAGCGCTGATGAAAGGCAAATTGCACACTGACGAATTGCTAGACGCCGTGCTGGACCGCAATCTTGGCCTGCGGACCGAACGCAGGCTTAGCCACGTGTTCGCGCTGGATGTGCCGGAACAGGACCGCCTGTTGTTCATTACTGATGCCGCGATCAACATCGCCCCTGACCTGTCGACACTGGCCGATATTGTGCAGAACGCCCTCGGCCTCGCTATCGCGCTGGGGATCGAGATGCCGCGTGCCGCCCTTTTGTCGGCGGTCGAGACAGTGACCGGAAAAATGCCCTCCACCCTGCTGGCGGCGGCCATTTGCAAGATGCATGACCGCGGCCAGATCACTGGCGGGCTGGTGGATGGGCCACTAGCGTTCGACAATGCCATCTCGCTCGAAGCAGTGGCGTCAAAAGGTATTGTTTCGGATGTGGCAGGGCGCGCCGATATTCTGGTCGCACCAAACCTTGAAAGCGCCAACATGATCGCAAAGCAGCTTATCCACTTGGCGCGCGCAGAAGCAGCAGGGGTGGCCCTTGGTGCGCGGGTGCCGATCATGCTGACAAGTCGGTCTGACAGCGCTGCGTCACGCGTTGCTTCTGCCGCATTGGCCCGGTTGCTGGCGGCTGCGATGCCGGAAAAAGTGCTCTGATGCGGCGTGTCCTGCTGGTTCTCAACACCGGGTCATCGAGCGTCAAGTTCTCGCTACATGATGCTGATAGCCAAGCGCGAGTTGCGCATGGCGCGATCGAAGGTATCGGACGCGCGCCTTGCCTTACGCTGCATGGGACAAGCGGGGCGCAAGACCTGCATCCTGATGCCGATGTGCAGGCGGACACTGCCGGGCTGATTGATTGGTTGCTGACTGTGTTGATCACACAACTCGGACCGATTGACGTGATCACGGCCGGGCATCGGGTGGTTCATGGCGGGCGCGATTACGCGGGCCCTGTTGTCATCACCGATGAGGTGATGGCCAACCTGACCGCGCTCTGCCCGCTGGCACCGGGGCACCAACCCTTCAACCTTGCAGGGATCCGTGCTGTTGCTGCGCGTTGGCCCAACACGGCACAGATTGGCTGTTTCGACACTGCGTTCCATCAGACCCGTGCGCGCATCAACACGCTTTACGCCTTGCCGCGCGCCCTGTCGGAAGACGGCATCTTGCGCTACGGATTCCATGGCCTGTCCTACGAGCACATCGCCGGGCAAATGGCGGGTCTGCTGGGCGAGACGGCGGCACAGGGCAAGGTGATCGTGGCACATCTGGGCAGCGGTGCCAGCCTGTGCGCGCTGCAAAATGGGAAAAGCGTGGACACGACGATGGGCTTTACCGCGCTTGACGGGTTGATGATGGGCACGCGCTGCGGTCAGGTCGACCCCGGTGTGTTGTTGCACCTGATGCGCGACAAGGGGCTAGACGCCGATGGCTTGGAACGGCTGCTGGGGCGCGAAAGCGGCCTACTGGGCGTATCCGGCATCAGCCCGGACGTGCGCGATCTATTGGCCAGCACGACCCCAGAGGCGACCGAGGCGGTGGCGCTGTTCGTGCAGATGATCCTGCGCCAGATCGGGGCGTTGACGGCCACACTCGGGGGTCTGGACGCGCTTGTGTTCACCGCTGGAATTGGCGAACGCTCTGCCGAAATCCGGGCGCGGGTTATGGCGGGGCTCGGGTGGATGGGGCTGATCCCGGACAGTGCCGCCAACACTGCGCACCAGACTCTGATTTCCAGATCCGACAGCCGCGTTGTCGCCGCCATGATCCCGACCGATGAAGAAAGCGTGATCTTGCGCGCGATGTTGACCATTCCGCTTTAGTCCGGCGCAGTTCAACGCCTTCAGCCCGAGAAATGTCTGCGCAAGATCGTCTGCCCCCGATGTTCGCCATTGAACTTACCAAAAGCTGCAGAACCGGACATCTTCTTAAAAAACAGCATGCGCCCAGTATCTGGATGATTAGGCAGCAGGTGTGTCGAATAGTCGGTATTGCGAACTGCGCAGAAACGATCGATGGTTATCGGCCTGCCGCCAAGAACCGCTCGTAGCGAGACTGCTGGTTTGAGTTCGCACTTTTGCACCAGCAGCCTCCTTTCTCATTATTTCGCAGGTTTGGGCGTGTCCGACCGACCGATACGAGCCCGCCAAGCGCGAAAGACCGACCATTGTTCGCAGCTTTGCACCGTCCGTTTCCTGCACACTGCCGCCGGTCACGGTTGGCGTGACGGCAGGCTGCTATAGCCGTATGCTGCGGATGCAATGCTGCGAGGTCACAGTCGGCTCGCCGCCCACACCGTCGGATCTCGGATCGAGCATACCTGCCGCATCCTCCACCCCGCAACCATTGAAACCTCGTCGCCACGCCACCCGGTG
>DAISXL010000148.1:0-5969 GCA_036825855.1 Yoonia sp. | reverse complement strand
TCAGGGCCATATGTCGAGGGGGGCCTGACAGTTGAAGCGGACAATTTGCATGATGCTTGGCATCATATTGGCGGGGTGCATCCCCGAGGATGAAACAGGCGGATCAACCACCGTGGGCATCGCCAGCCCACCGCGCGGCGAAAGTCCGGATGTGCCGGTCCTTGATGGCGCGACATCGGGGGACAATGCCTTTCCGTGGAACCGCTATTTTGTCACGGAATTTTCCCAGCCAGAGGTGCAGCGCATCCGCAACCTGCCGGGCTACCTGGCCAACGGGTTCCGGTTCAACCTGCGCATCGCGGATCATCCGGACTATCAGGGCTTTGGCCGGCAGGTGCAGTCGCATCCGCTGGCCGCGGCACGGCTGGACTATGCGCTGTCGACCGGGCTGACCGGGGCGGGCCAGATCGTGTCGCTGATCGACGACGGCGTTCGGCTGTCGCATGAACAGTTCGCAGGCAAGACCATCCATAGGTCAGGGGCCGCGCCCACGCAGGGCGATTTTCACGGGACCGCTGTGGCGTCGGTCATGGCGGGCACCGGCGCCGACGGCGGGACGCTGGGATTCGCCCCCGGCGCGGACGTGCATCTGGGGTATCTCGACTATGACGCCCCGGTCAGCTGGACGGCGCTGGGCGGGCATATGCGCAGCGCGGCGGCCTTGGGGGCCATCGTGTCGAACAATTCGTGGGGCTTGTCTGACAGGACGGTCGGCAACACGAACATGGCCGATTTCACCCGCGGCGCGCGCACCTATGTCGATGGTTTGCGGACCTTCGCGCCGGGTGGCGTCGTCGTCTTCGCCCTGCAGAACGATCATGACGCCACCAGCGCCAGCCTGATGGCGGGACTGCCGCTGGCGCTGCCCGATCTCGAGGCGAACTGGATCAGCGTCATCAACGCCGTGCCGACGTTCGACGACGACCGGATCATCAGTGCCGCACGCATTTCGACCGCCTGCCTCGAGACGGCGCGGTTCTGCATGACGGCCAATGGCCAGATCAAGGTCGCGACACAGGCCAGCGACAACAGCTATCAGATCGGCGTCGGCGCGTCCTTTGCCGCGCCGCAGGTCGCGGGGTCGATTGCCTTGCTCGCCGAGGCCTTTCCCGATCTTTCGGCGGCCCAATTGCGCGACAGGTTGCTGGTGACCGCCGACAACGGGTTTTTCGCACATGAGGGGGTGGTGACTTTCGCCCCCGGCATCACGCATGGCTATAACGCCGAATTCGGACATGGATTTCTGGACTTGCGGTCCGCCCTGCTGCCCATCGGGCGGGCGGTCCTGCCTTTGGCGAACGGGCAGACCCTTGATCTGGCGCGGGCCACGATCACCACAGGCACAGCATCCGGCGACGCTTTGGCGCGGGCGTTGGCGGATGTGAGCATTGTCACCACGGACCAGTTGCATGGCAGCTTTACCGTCTCGGGCGCTGTGCTGGTCGCCCCTGCCGAACGCGCCGATCCCGCGGCCATGGCCTTGCAGACCGCGTTGGCCGGTGCTCCGGCGGATGCCACGATGCCTTGGGGCGTAGGGGATGTCGCCGATCTGCTGGAAAGCGACAGGTTTCCGCTGACAGCGCAGGAGTCCCCGCTGGATGCCGCCGTCATTGCCGGCAACGGGACGGTTGGCCTGTCGCTCCAGCGCCGCTTTGCTGTTGCTGGCGGGCAAGCGCAGCTCGGCATGACGTCGTTGCAGACGCAGGGCTCGATCCTTGGAATGGGGGCAGGGCAGGGCGAGGCGCGGTCTATCACAACCGCATTGCAGGCCGATGTCGCCGCACCGCTTGCCATCGACACCCTGCTGCACGTGACCGCCGAAATGGGCGTCGCAACTGGCGAAGGGGCGGGCCTGATGCGCGATGTCGGGACGCTGGCTTATGACCGGCTGGGGATCGCGCTGGCACGGTCCGATCTTGCGGCGCGCGGCGACAGTCTGACACTCTTTGCCCGCCGCCCCATCGCGATTACCCAAGGCGCGGCACGGATCGATCTGCCGATGGCGATGGCGGGCGGCGGGATCGGGTTCGCGGCGCATGACCTGAACCTTGCGCCTGCGGATCGGCAGGTCGATCTGGGGCTGGCCTATCGCCGCCCTGCATCGGACGATGGCACCTTCAGTATTGGCGTGATGCACAGTTGGCACGACGGCAATGTCGCTGACCGTGACCGCTTGTCCGCCTTCGTCGGCCTGCAGTTCCAACGCTGATCGGGCGCAGCAAGACAAGGGCGGGGCTTGCGGTCCGCCTCGGCTTGCCTAGGATCGGGGCTGCGCGTGAAAGGAGTCATCATGCAGATCGATCACGACCAGACCGAAACGAAAGGCGCCTATATTTACCGCCCCGATCCTGCGGGTGCCGCGGCAAAGCTGACCTATTCGCGCGCCGGAACGTCGATGATCATCATCGACCATACCGAGGTGCCCGACGCATTTCGCGGGCAGAACGTGGATTTGGCCCTTGTGCAGCATGCCGTGGCAGAGGCGCGGCGGAACGGCTGGACGGTCGTGCCCCTTTGCCCGTTTGCCGCGGCCCAATTCCGGCGGCACCCCGACTGGGCCGATGTGCTGGAGGGTCACGCTCCGCAGCGCCGCTAGGGCCAAGGCGCCCTTGGCCGTTGCACATTCGGAACAGTTGCGCGACATAGGCGGGCATCATCGGTCAACCGGAAGGGTCTGCGCCTCATGAAAATCGCCATGATCGGCACCGGATATGTCGGACTTGTCTCGGGGGTCTGTTTTTCGGACTTTGGCCATGATGTTGTCTGCGTTGACCGGATGCCCGAAAAGATCGCGATGCTGTCGCGCGGCGAAGTGCCGATCTATGAACCCGGCCTTGCCGCCGTGCTCGAACGGAACGTGGCAGCCGGGCGGCTGACCTTTACCACAGACCTTGCAGCGGCAGTCGACGGGGCAGAGGCCGTTTTCATCGCCGTGGGCACCCCCGCGCGGCGCGGCGACGGTCACGCCGATCTGACCTATGTCATGGCCGCCGCCCAAGATATCGCCCGCGCGCTGACGGGCTATGCCGTGGTCGTCATCAAATCGACCGTGCCGGTGGGCACCAACCGCAAGGTTGCGGCCGTCATCCGCGCGACCCGACCTGACGCGGATTTCGACGTGGCCTCCAACCCCGAATTCCTGCGTGAAGGGGCGGCGATCGATGATTTCATGAAACCCGACCGCGTGGTTGTCGGCGTCGAAAGCGAGGGCGCGCGGCAGGTGATGGGCGATGTCTACCGCCCGCTGTTCCTGCGCGACTTTCCGATCGTCTTTACCGATCTGGAATCCGCCGAGCTGATCAAATACGCGGCCAACGCCTTTCTGGCGACCAAGATCAGTTTCATCAACGACATCGCGGCCCTGTGCGAACGCGTCGGCGCGGATGTCAAATCCGTGGCCAAGGGGATCGGGCTGGACGGGCGGATCGGCAACAAGTTCCTGCATGCGGGGCCCGGTTACGGTGGGTCCTGCTTTCCCAAGGACACATCCGCCCTTGCCCGCATCGGGCAGGAACACGGCGCGCCCCAGCGGATCGTCGAAACCGTGATGGCCGTGAACGACATGACCAAGCGGCGGATGATCGACAAGGTGCTCGATCTTTGCGGCGGATCGGTCAACGGTCTGACGGTTGCGGTGCTGGGCGTGACCTTCAAGCCGGAAACGGACGACATGCGCGATGCACCATCCCTGACGGTGGTGCCCGCCCTTGTCGGCGGTGGCGCTCAGGTCCGCGTGGTCGACCCGCATGGCCACAAGGAAGGCGCGGCCTTGCTGCCCGGTGTCGCCTGGCTCGCCGACCCTTACGAGGCGGCGCAGGATGCCGATATCCTGCTGATCATGACCGAATGGAACCAGTTTCGCGCGCTCGACCTCAAGCGATTGGCAGGCGCGATGCGCAACGCGCGCATGGCCGATTTGCGCAACATTTATGACCGTGACGATGTGCTGGCGGCGGGGTTCGTTCTCTATGACGGCGTGGGGCGGGCGCAACCGCCTGGCCCGACAGACGCCATCGGATGAGACGCGCCTTCATCACCGGCTCGGCGGGGTTCATCGGCTTTCATCTGGCCGAAGCCCTGTTGCAGGAAGGCTGGCAGGTCGCGGGTTACGACGCGATCACCGACTACTACGACGTGACGCTCAAACAGCAGCGCCACGCCCTGTTGCGCCAGCACGCGGCATTTACGGCAACCGAAGCGCGGCTTGAAGATGCGCATACCCTGCGCGATGCGGTGGTTGCAGCACAGCCTGACGTGATCGTGCATCTGGCCGCACAGGCGGGGGTGCGCCATTCCATCGACAACCCCCGCGCCTATCTGGACACCAATGTCACCGGCACGTTCAACCTGCTCGAAGCCGCCCTTGCCGTGCGCCCCGCGCATGTGCTGATGGCGTCCACCTCGTCGGTTTACGGCGCCAATACCGTCATGCCCTATGCGGAAACGCACAAGGCCGACACGCCGATGTCCTTTTACGCCGCCACCAAAAAGGCGACCGAGGCGATGGCCCATTCCTGGGCGCATATCCACGATTTGCCGATCAGCATGTTCCGCTTTTTCACCGTATACGGGCCTTGGGGCAGGCCGGACATGGCGCTTTTCAAGTTCACCCGCGCGATCCTGTCAGACACGCCGATCGACGTTTACAACCACGGCGAGATGTGGCGCGATTTCACCTATGTGGATGATCTGGTGCGCGGCATCCGGCTGTTGATCGACAGCGTGCCGGGGCAGGGCGCCCCTGTCGCCAACGACAGCCTGTCGCCGGTCGCGCCGTTCCGCATCGTCAATATCGGCAATTCCTCCAAGGTGCGGCTGACCGATTTCATTGACGCCATCGAAGCGGCGACGGGCAAGACCGCCATATGCAAGCTTCTGCCGATGCAGCAGGGCGATGTCCCCGCGACCTGGGCCGATGCCAGCCTGTTGCAGGCGCTGACAGGCTATGCGCCCACGACTGACTTTCGCGAGGGTGTCGCAAGGTTCGTCGACTGGTATCGCGGCTATTATCGCGCCTGAGACCGCGGACGCGGCAACCGTCGGTGCATCCGCAGCCCCAGATGTGGAGGCCGCCTGTTCGGCATCGTGCAGACTCCGGTCCGAGAATGGTCCTCTCGCAACCGCGCCCGCAACGGCCGTCATCCGCCCGATCCCAGCCGCGTCAAGCGCTGGTGTGCCCACCGGATGGCCCCGATAATCCCTTCCCCTAAATGGTGGTCTGGCTGGTGTTTGGATTGCCGTCGCGCATGGCGGCAGGTCTAAAATCAGGACCGGAGTAGTGCGGCGTGCCAAGTTCTTGCAGCCATGCGTGAGCCGACAAGGGCACCGCCTTGTGCAGCCCCTTCTCATGCACGGTTCCGGGAGGCATCGAACATGATGCCATGTCCGGCTGGCAGGATCAGGGCGTGATAGCTGGGTAGATGCCGCCTGCCTTATCACAGTGTGTCACCGCTCTGGCGCAGAAACGTCGCATCCGCCAGGCTTCATGCTGCCCGGATCAACCGGAATACCACCCGGGCCGCGGGGGGCGCCGATCCGCCTGCCGCCTATGATCGTGATGGTCCGGTCTTAGGGAGGTGGATGGCCGAGACCAGATGATCGCTGGCCGGGCGCAGGACGATGGTCACGGGTCGTCACCAGCGGCTGATACTGACCTTGATGCCGGCGAAGGCGCGCGCAATTTTGTGGCCGGTTGCCCTATGTCAGGGTGAAATCGCTGCTGGGCGCTTGAGGGCACTGCTAGCCCCCGTCGGTGTCCTGCCAACAGTTGTATCTGGTCTTGGCCGAAGGCGCGCTGCGACATCCCCGCATCGCCTTTCCCCGCAACCTGCTTTTGCTCTCAAATGCACAACCTGCCGGCACACAACTGAAAGCCTGCTATCCGGCGATAGGCGTCAATCTGTTGTACTTCTTATGTTAAATGGTGCCCGGGGGCGGAATCGAACCACCGACACGAGGATTTTCAATCC
>DAISXL010000147.1:0-6002 GCA_036825855.1 Yoonia sp. | reverse complement strand
GGGCGCAGGGTGGGGTCGGGCTGGGTCATCCGCCCATCTAGCCTTTCGGCGCCAAGAGCTTCAAGGCGGCGCGGATCAGCGCACCGGCATCCGCCTGCGGATCAGCGCCCAGCGCCTGCGCCACAGCGCTGGCGGCATCGCCGGGGGCATACCCCAGATTGGCCAGCGCCGACATCGCATCGGCCTGCGCGGTGCTGGCGGGTTGCGGGGTGGCGCGCGGTGGGGGGGATGGGTCGGCCTCGATCACGTCATCGCCTGTCGCGGCGGTCACGCTGCCGCCCAGCGCCATGATGCCGGGGGCCTTGTCTTTCAATTCGATGATGACCCGCTGTGCGGTTTTTGGCCCCACGCCCTTGGCCTTGGCCACGGCGTTCCAGTCACCCAGCGCAATCGCGCGGCTGACGCCATCCGCGCCCAGCGCCCCGAGGATCGCGAGCGACGCCTTTGCGCCGATCCCCTGCACCGACATCAACAGGCGGTGCCATTCCTTTTCCACCAGCGTGGTGAAACCGAAAAGCTGCATCAGATCTTCGCGCACCAGCAGGTCGGTATAAAGCGCCACCGCCTCGCCGTTGCGCGGCAAGCTGGCCATCACGCGGTCGGAGACATAAACCAGATAGCCGACCCCGCGCACATCGATCAGCACATGGTCGGTGCTGCGGTATTCCAGCCGTCCTGCGATTTTCCCGATCATGCGCTGGCCTTTGCCAGTGCCGCATTCAGCCGGTTGGCCGATTGCAGATGATGCGCGTGGCAGATCGCGATGGCCAGCGCATCGGCGGCATCCGGCCCCGCCAGTTTCACACCGGGCAGTTGCAGTTTGACCATATGGGCGATCTGCACCTTGTCGGCATGGCCCACGCCGACCACGGCCTTTTTCACCGCATTGGGTGCATATTCCCCGATGTTCAGCCCCGCCTGCGCCGTGACCAGCAGCGCGATCCCCCGCGCCTGCCCCAGTTTCAGCGTGCCGACTCCGTCCTTGTTCACAAAGGTCTGTTCGACTGCAGCTTCGGTCGGGGCATGCAGCGCGATCATCGCGGCCAGCTGGTCATGCAGCGACAAGAGGCGCATCGCCAGATCATTACCTGTCGAATGGGCGATGCCATTGGCGACATGGGTGATGCGCGACCCGACGACATCGATCAGCCCCCAGCCCATGTTTTGCAAGCCCGGATCTATCCCCAATACGCGCATCGCTCGCCCCGTTGTTCTTTGTTGGCGGGACGCTAGCACAAAAGGCGAACAAAGACCAAGCGGCTTTGCGCGGACACATCCCGTGGACGGCGCTTTGCGCGCTGAAAGCGACACCACGAAGCCCAATGATTAAAGGGATGTTACGAAAGTGTTGCACAAATATTAGTCATTCTGAAAACGCATATGACCCATGCAAAAACAGCTCTGGTGCGGGGCAGGAAAGGCTCCTAGATGCCGCCTATCAGTTGTACGCTGCACAGCAGCACAGATAAGGATCATGGCCATGGCCACTTTTGCAACCAACCGTACGACCGCCGGGATGCCCGTCGGCCGTATCACCAAACTTTTCCTGTCGACCTTCGCCGCAATCGCCGCCTGGAACGATGCCCGCATCACGCGCAACGCGCTGTCCAAGCTGTCGGCACGCGAACTTGACGACATCGGCCTGTGCGTTGGTGACATCGACACAATTGCGACACGTGGCGCACGCTAACAATCTACGGACCGAAAACAAAAGCCGCACTGGGGACAGTGCGGCTTTTTGTTTGACTCGCCTTTGCGTTCAGTTCAGCAGGTCGGACAGGAAATTCGCGATGATCAGCGTGGCGGGGTCAATCTGCATCACCCAAGCGCCCGCGCGGTCCATGACACTGCCCTGTGCAAGGGCCGTCACGCGTTCGCCGTAAGCGACCTCGCCCACGCTGGCCAGAAACAGGCCTTTGAACAAAAACCCTACGACCAGCAGAAGTATCATCCCGCGCAATGGAAAGCGGGGGCGATAGACGCGCGGCTTGACCACGATCAACCCATCAGAGGTGACCGTCTTGACAGCACCCTTTGACAGCTTCTCGTGCTTGCGCACGATCTGCTTGAGACGTTTGTCGAATGGGACGTTGGCCTGCGCCATGAAACCGGTATCCACCTGAGGAGCGTTAATGCTGCGTATAAGATCGCGAAAAAACGCGATTCCGACAAGCTTTTTGTGATCAAACTGACCTATAGGTCATGAAATGAGAGATTTTTTGCGCAAGATTAGCGTCGACCAGTCACCAATCATGCGTTTTTTGACCACATTGAACCCATTTTGGAGATAAACGGTCACAATCTCGTCAGCTTGTTCATTGAGTATTCCTGAGAGAATCAGGTACCCGTCAGGTTGTGTATTGCTGCCGATTTCGGGGGCAAGGCTGACCAGCGGACCTTTCAGGATATTGGCGAAAATCAGGTCGAACGGCCCTGTCACAGGTGAGGCTGCGCCGCCGAAGCCCGCCGCAACAACGCAATCGACCTTCCCGTCAAGGTTGTTTGCCGTGACATTGGCGCGGGCAACCTCGATCGCGGTAGGGTCGATGTCGCTGGCCAGAACCGGACCGCCCAGCACCTTGGCCGCCGCCATCGCCAGTACCGCCGTGCCACAGCCGAGGTCCAGAATGCGACCGCCCGCAAAGCCCATGGCAAGCACATCCTCGAACGCCAGCAGACAGCCCAGCGTCGTGCCGTGGTGGCCGGTGCCAAAGGCCATCGCCGCCTCGATCAGCAGGGGGATACTGCCGTCGGGCACCTTGTCGGCATCATGCGACCCGTAAACGAAAAACCGCCCGGCAGGGACGGGGGCCAGATCGCGCTGGACCTTGGACACCCAGTCCTGATCGGGCACTTCGGAAATGGTGAAAGGCTTGGCGCCGTGCAGCGCCGCCAGTACGGCAAGCGCGCCTGCGTCGGGGCGTTTCTCGGTATAGGCCGCGACTTCCCACAGGCCCGACCCGTCCTCGATCTCGAATACGCCGGTCCCGATGGGTTCGGGGTCAAGCTGTTCAAGCGCCTCGGACAGGGCATAGGCCGCGTCTTCGCCGGGCATGGTGGTCAGGGCGGTATAGGTCGTCATGGCTGTCGCTTTCGCTAAGGATGGTGCGGCTTAGGTCCGCACCACCGCGCCGTCAAGCGCCGACACCGATTGGGCAGGCCACCCCCGTGCCGCCGATCCCGCAATAGCCATTGGGGTTCTTCGCCAGATACTGCTGGTGATAGTCCTCGGCGAAATAGAAGGTCGGGGCGTCCACGATCTCGGTCGTGATTGCACCATAGCCTGCCTGAGTCAGTCGGGGCGCGAACGCGTCGCGCGACGCCTCTGCCGCCTGCTTTTGTGCCGCGTTGAACGTATAGATGCCGGACCGGTATTGCGTGCCACGGTCATTGCCCTGCCGCATCCCTTGGGTCGGGTCGTGGCCTTCCCAGAACACCTGCAACAGCTTGTCATAGCTGATCACGCTGGGGTCATAGACCACGCGGACCACCTCGTTATGGCCGGTCTTGCCGGTGCAGACCTCTTCATAGGTGGCGTTGGGCGTATAGCCGCCCGCATAGCCGACCATGGTCGATTGCACGCCGTCCAGTTTCCAGAACATGCGTTCCACGCCCCAGAAACAGCCCATGCCGAACATGGCGACGTCCATCCCTGCGGGGACATCCACGTTGATCGGTGTGCCATAGACAAAATGCGTTGGCGCTGTGGGGATCGGATGCGCGCGCCCCGGCAGGGCGGCATCGGGCGAGACCATTTCGGATTTGGCGCTTTTCATGAAAAACATAGCGGGCTCCTGTGCTGTGCGTCAGATATAGGGCGAAAGACCGGGATTTCTACTCTGCCGCGACCAGCAGACGGCTTTGGAACACCGTCTCGTGACCGGGGCCGGGGTGGCGGGGGATCAGCAGCGACAGCCCCAGCGACACCACCGCCATGCCGGCCGCCAGCATGAAGACATAGGCAGGCGATGTCAGCCAGACATAGCCCAAGAGCGCGGGCAGGAACACCGCAGCGATATGGTTGATCGTAAAGGCGACCGCCGCCGTTGGCGCGATATCGGCAGGGTCCGCGATTTTCTGGAAATAGGTCTTCATCGCCAGCGCAAGGCTGAAGAAGATGTGATTGATGATGTAAAGCGCCGTTGCCAGCGCCACACCCCAGCCGAAATAGTAAAGCCCGCCATAGGCAAAGAACACGCCCGTCAGCCCGACATATTCGATGACCATGGCGCGCCGTTCGCCGAATACCTGCACCAGCCGTCCCAGAAACGGCGCGGCGATCATGTTGACCAACAGCGTGAACATGAAAAGCCGCGTGATGTCGGCCACGCTGAAGCCGAATTTCTCGACCATCATGAAGCCTGCGAAAACGACGAAGATCTGCCGCCGCGCGCCCGACATGAACTGCAGCGCGTAGTAAAGCCAGTAGCGCTGCCGCAGCACCATGCGCTTGTTCTGCGGATGGGGCGATTCAAACTGCGGATAGGCGAGCAGGCAAAAGATCGCGACCACCGCCGTGAACCCGCCCGACAGCCAGTAGACCAGCGTAAAGCTCAGGCCCAGCCGGTCCCATGTCAGCACGATCAGCAGATAGACCACCAGGGTCGCTGCCGACCCTGCCGACAACAGCCAGCCCAGTGTCTGCGGCGCTTTCTTCTTGTCGATCCATTGCAGTTGCAGCGACTGGTTGACGGTCTCGTAGTAATGAAACCCGATGGAGGACAGCATAGTCACCGTCAGGATGCCCGCCATCGACGGGAACTGCGCGGTCACCGCCGTTGCCACGCCCAGCATGATCAAGGCCACCAGCCCCAGCACCTGTTCGCGGATGAACATGATCAGCGCGATCACCCCGATGGCAAAGAACCCCGGAATCTCGCGCACCGAATGCAGCCAGCCGATGTCCGCGCCGTCGAACTGCGCGACCTCGATCACGAAGTTGTTCAACAGCGCCGACCATGTCGCAAAGGCGACCGGCATCGCCATCGCCATCACGAACAACAGCGCGACAGGCCTGCGCCAGAGCGGAAGGGACGGGGTGTTTTCAAGGCGGACGATCTGCATGGCACCTGACTTACGCCCGTTCAGAACCAAAAGCGAGCGGGATGCTTGATCCACATCAAGGATGTTTTCGACGGCGCCTTTAGAACGGAGGCTGCGAACAGACCCGTTTTGACAAGGTGCTTCATGTCCTCCTCCGACACCCAACCGCTTTACGCGCCGCGAGAGCCGATTTTTCCGCGCCGCGTGAAAGGCTTTTACCGCAACCTCAAATGGTGGGTGATGGCGGTCACGCTGGGGATCTATTACCTGACCCCGTGGATCAGATGGGACCGGGGGCCGAACCTGCCCGATCAGGCCGTGCTGATCGACATGGCGCACCGGCGGTTCTATTTCTTCTGGATCGAGATCTGGTCGCATGAATTCTATTTCGTGGCCGGATTGCTGATCATGGCGGGGCTGGGGTTGTTCCTGTTTACCTCGGCCTTGGGGCGCGTCTGGTGCGGCTATACCTGCCCGCAGACGGTCTGGACCGACCTCTTCATCCTTGTCGAACGCTGGATCGAAGGCGACCGCAACGCGCGTGTGCGCCTGTGGAAGGCCAAGTGGGATGCCCGCAAGATTCGCCTGCGCCTGACCAAATGGACGGTCTGGCTGCTGATCGCGGTGGCGACAGGCGGGGCCTGGGTGTTCTATTTCGCCGATGCCCCAACGCTCGCGCGTGATCTGGTGACGTTTCAGGCACCTTTCGTCGCCTGGGCCACGATAGGCGTGCTGACCGCCACGACATTCGTCTTTGGCGGGTTCATGCGCGAACAGGTCTGCAACTACATGTGCCCCTGGCCGCGTATTCAGGCCGCGATGATGGACCCCGAAACGCTGACTGTCGCCTATCGCGACTGGCGGGGCGAGCCGCGCGGCAAACAGCGCGTCGAAGGCGCAGGCGATTGCATCGACTGCATGGCCTGCGTCAACGTCTGCCCTGCGGGGATCGACATCCG
>DAISXL010000146.1:0-6039 GCA_036825855.1 Yoonia sp. | reverse complement strand
CTACCGCCCGTGCGACCCGTCATAGGCGTTGACCGCGGGCGGGGCCCATCCTTCCAGATCGCCTGCCTGCGGCGTGCGGACCTCCATCAGCAGCGGATAACAGGCCGCCGTGTCAGAGGAATGTTCGGCACTGCAATCACCGCCCGGACAGGCGCTGAGCACCGCGAGCAAGTCGATCTCGGCAAACAGATCGATGTAATCGCCGGGGCGCACGGGGCTCGCCTTCATGAAATACTGGCCGGTGTCGCGGGTAAAGCCCGTGCACATGAAGACGTTGAGAACGTCATGCACATGCCGTTCTGCCTCGGCCAGCGACAGCTCCGCCGCATCGGCCAGTGCGCGGGTCAGGTTGGAATGGCAGCAATGGTGGTAATCGACCCCCGACAACAGCCGCCCCGTGTAGGGGTCGCAGCGTGTGCCGATCACGTCATGCACCGACCCGCCGAAATCGTCGATCCCGTACCAGCCCAGCGTATCCGCCACGATGGTCGCCATCGGGCGCAGATAGGGAAACGACGACCAGAGCCTGTCGCCCGTCATGACATGCGTGCCATGCAGCGCACGTGTCTTGCCGGAATAGAACCGCTCGTCGAGATTATCCGCCGCAAAAAGGTTCAGGTCGCCAACCTGCGGCCCATCCACCGAGGAAATCCGCAACACAGACCCCGCAGGCACGCGGATCGCGGCCGCATCGCGCGGGGGAACGACCACCCGTGCACCGGCCTGCGCCCCAGCCGCCGCCCGCTGCAACACCGGCAGATCGGGCTGTGGCAAAGTATCGGTCGGATAGCAGATCACCGGTTTGACGGCGCGCCGCGCATCGGCATCATCGGGGATAGTCATCATCGTCCGAGCCTAAATATCCCCGCCGGAGGCTTAAAAGTTCTTAGACCACCCGCTCCACCATCATGCCCTTGATGCTGGCAATGGCTTTGGCCGGGTTCAAGCCCTTGGGGCAGGTCTTGGCGCAGTTCATGATCGTGTGGCAGCGATAAAGCTTGAACGGATCTTCCAGCTCGTCCAACCGCTCGCCTGTGGCCTCGTCGCGGCTATCCACGATCCAGCGATAGGCATGCAGCAGCGCGGCTGGCCCCAGATACCGGTCGCCGTTCCACCAATAGGACGGGCAGGATGTCGAACAGCAGGCGCACATGACGCATTCGTAAAGACCGTCCAGCTTCTTGCGGTCATCGACCGACTGCTTCCATTCCTTGGCCGGCGTGTTCGACTTGGTTTCCAGCCACGGCATGATGCTGGCGTGCTGGGCATAGAAATGTGTCAGGTCAGGGATCAGGTCCTTGATCACGGGCATATGCGGCAGGGGGTAGATCTTGATGTCACCCTTGATCTCGTCCATGCCGTAGATACAGGCCAGCGTGTTGATCCCGTCGATGTTCATCGCACAGGACCCGCAAATCCCCTCGCGGCAGGACCGGCGGAAGGTCAGGGTCGGATCAATCTCGTTCTTGATCTTGATGAGCGCGTCCAGCACCATCGGCCCGCAGGTATCCATATCGACGAAATAGGTGTCGAGCTGCGGGTTTTTCCCGTCCTCGGGGTTCCAGCGATAGATCTGCACCTTGCGCAGGTTGGTCGCACCCGCAGGCTTTGGCCAGGTCTTGCCTGTCGTCATCCGGGAATTCTTGGGAAGTGTCAGTTGTACCATGTCACATGTCTCCTGTCACAGGCGTCATCGCCCGAAATAAATCTCTTACCGCAACCGTACCGGCCTGATCGGCATCTCACCTGTCAAGCCGAACACGCATTCATCGTAAACCTGCAGCGGATCGCGCCCGCGGATCGCATCGGATGTGATCCCGATGCTGCCGCTGGCGAAAGGGCCGCTGTTGCTGTTCGCCCCCAGCGTCAGGCCGATCTGTGGCCCCTGCGCGGCGCGGGCGCGTTCTTCGCAGCGGTCGGCGGCGCGTTCCGGCGATACCGGACCGCAGGCCGCCAGCCCCATCAAAAGACCCGCCGCCCAGCGCATCAGAAGGTCCGCACTTTCGGCTTGATCCGGTCTTCCGCGATGCCGCCTTCGGCCTCGGATGTCAGCGGCTTGGTGATGACGGGCCGATAGCTCAGCGTCGTTTTCGCGCCGTCGACATGGGCCAGCGTGTGCACCCGCCAATTCGCGTCGTCGCGGTCGGGGTAATCCTCATGCGCATGCGCGCCACGGCTTTCCTTGCGCGCCTCTGCCCCGACGATCGTCGCCAGCGCGTTGGGCATCAGGTTGTCCAGTTCCAGCGTTTCCATCAGATCGCTGTTCCAGACGAGGGACCGGTCGGTGACTTTCAGATCATCCATCTTGCCCGCAATCGCGGTCATCTTGGCGACACCTTCGGCCAACGTCTTGTCGGTGCGGAACACGGCCGCGTCTTCCTGCATCGCGCGCTGCATCTCCAACCGCAGCTCTGCCGTGCCGACAGTGCCCTTGGCATGACGCA
Organism: Yoonia sp.; assembly: GCA_036825855.1. Lineage (GTDB taxonomy): Bacteria > Pseudomonadota > Alphaproteobacteria > Rhodobacterales > Rhodobacteraceae > Yoonia. Next base: position 3,595 of record DAISXL010000146.1, on the reverse strand, counting down.
GCCGGTCAAAGCGGGCAAAGCTTGCATCCACAGACACCTTGTTCAGCGTCGGATTGGCGGCCTTGCGGTCCACCACCTGTCCGGCGCGGATCGCGGCGGCGCGGCCGAACACCACAAGGTCAATCAGGCTGTTCGACCCCAGCCGGTTCGCCCCATGGACCGATGCACAGCCCGCCTCGCCCACGGCCATCAGGCCGGGCACGATGGCGGTGGGGTTGTCGGCGGTCGGGTTCAGCACCTCGCCATGATAGTTCGTGGGGATGCCGCCCATGTTGTAATGGACGGTCGGCAGCACGGGGATCGGTTCCTTGGTCACATCGACGCCTGCGAAAATCTTGGCGCTTTCCGAAATGCCCGGCAGCCGTTCGGCCAAGGCCTCTTTCGGCAGGTGGTTGAGGTTGAGGTGGATATGGTCGCCATTCGCGCCCACACCGCGGCCTTCGCGGATTTCCATCGTCATGCACCGGCTGACGTAATCGCGCGGCGCCAGATCCTTGTAGTTCGGCGCATAGCGTTCCATGAACCGCTCGCCTTCGGAATTGGTCAGGTAACCACCTTCGCCACGCGCGCCTTCGGTGATCAGGCAGCCCGCGCCGTAAATGCCGGTGGGGTGGAACTGCACGAATTCCATATCCTGCAACGGCAGCCCTTGCCGTGCGACCATGCCGCCACCGTCACCGGTGCAGGTATGGGCAGATGTGGCGCTGAAATAGGCCCGGCCATAGCCACCGGTTGCCAGCACAACCATCTTGGCGTTGAAGACATGCATGGTGCCATCGTCAAGCTTCCAAGCAATCACGCCTTGGCATACGCCGTCATCGGACATGATCAGATCAAGCGCGAAATATTCGATATAAAACTCGGCCTTCTGTTTCAGCGACTGCCCATAGAGCGTGTGCAGGATCGCATGGCCTGTCCGGTCGGCGGCCGCACAAGTGCGCTGCACGGCGGGGCCTTCGCCGAACTGGGTCGTGTGGCCGCCAAAGGGGCGCTGATAGATCTTGCCTTCTTCGGTGCGCGAGAATGGCACGCCGTAATGTTCCAGCTCGTAGACCGCCTTGGGCGCTTCACGGGCAAGGTATTCCATCGCATCGGTATCACCCAGATAATCCGATCCTTTGACCGTGTCGAACATATGCCATTGCCAGCTGTCGGGGCCCATGTTGCCAAGGCTGGCAGCAATGCCGCCCTGGGCTGCCACAGTGTGCGACCGTGTCGGGAATACCTTGGTGATGCAGGCGGTGCGCAGGCCTTGTTCGGCCAACCCCAAAGTCGCGCGCAGACCCGCGCCCCCCGCCCCTACGACGATTGCGTCATAGGTATGTGTCTCATAGTCATAAGCGGCCATGTGGTCGTGCTCCGAAAATTACAATGCGATGCGGATGATCGCGAAAACCGCGAAACCCGCCGCGGCGTAAGACAGGCAGATCATGCCGATGATCGCCGCCTTGCGTGCGAAACCATGAACATAATCCTCGATCAGGGTTTGGACACCCAGACGAAAGTGGAAAAAGCCGACCAACAGCGTCAGGATCGCCACCACCGCCGGAAACGGACGTTGATAATAGGCGATCACGTCCTCGTAAGACGCGCCAAGGATCGTGCCGAAAGTAAAGACGAACAGCGGGATCAGCACCAGAAGGGCGACCGACGTCACCATCATCTGCCAATGGTGATGCGTGCCGGTCTTGGCCGACCCCATGCCCACCGCGCGTTTGCGATCTGTCAAAAATGCCATAGCGGTTGATCCTTACAAAATAATCACGGTGACGACCGTCAGCACCACCGACAGGGCAACCATCGCCTGCCCCGCGCGTTCCGAACTGGCCACGTCCAGCATCCGGCCGCTGTCCCAGACCAGATGCCGCAACCCGCCAAGGCTGTGATACCAGAGCGCCCAGATCGACCCGAGCATCACCAGCTTGCCGAACCAGCTGGTCAGCACGCCATTAGCGAGCGCAAAGGCCTCGGGTCCGGTTGCGGCTGCGACGAACCACCACACGATCAGCAGACCCGCGACAAGCAGGGCATTGCCCGTGATCCGCACAAGGATCGAGGTGATCGAGGTCCATTGCGGGCGATAGATCGTCAGATGCGGTGAAAGCGGGCGATTGCCCCGGTTCACATCGGCCATGGTCGTTCCCTTCAGTGGCGCGCGCTGTCCGGCTCGACAGCGCATTGGCTTCCTACTTGCACCATTCCAGTGCCAGAGTCACGCGCAGCACAAGGGCTTTTTGCGGGCCATTTGCCGCGATCCGGCACTTTTTTCGATTTGTGATCACGAATTTTTCGCGTGTGATCACACCCTCCCCATCTTCAGAGCCCAAATATCCCCGCCGGAGGCTTGGCATCGCGCCAGCGATGTCAAACCGGCATCAAGGCCCAGTAATCAAGGTCCATCAGCACGTCGGGATGATATTTGCCATCTGCACCGCGCAGCTCGCCCGCCGCCCCTTTGGTCGCGACCAGCCGCAGCCGGATCGCGCCCACACCGGGGGCGGAGGTCTGGGCAATCTCCAGCACTTCCGACCATGCGCGCACGGTATCCCCTGCAAAGCAGGGGTTCGCATGCGCACCGCCATTCAGCGCCACGATCATCTGCGCATTGGCCAACCCGTTGAACGACAAAGCACGCGCCAGCGACATCACATGCCCGCCGTAGATCAACCTTTTGCCATCGGCGCGGTTGGTCGCGTCGAAATGCACCTTGGCGGTGTTCTGCCACAGGCGGGTGGCCAGCATATGTTCGGCCTCCTCGATTGTGACACCATCGACATGGTCGATCACCTCGCCCACGACATAATCGCCCAAGCGGTGCGGCTCTCCGGCCAAAGTGAAATCATAGCGGCTGAAATCCAGCCCCGCAGGGATCACCAGATCGGATTCAGCAACAACCGCTGCAAGCGCCGGCACAACCGCCTGCGGCGCGGGTCCTGCCCCGCGTTTGCGCACCATGACCCAGCGCACATAGGTCAACAGCACTTCGCCATGCTGGTTGCAGCCCGTCGTGCGGACCCAGACCACGCCTGATGTGCCGTTCGAGTTTTCCTTGATCCCGATCACCTCGGATGTCGCCGTGATCGTATCACCGGGCCAGAGCGGGGTAATCCAGCGCCCTTCCGCATAGCCCAGATTGGCGACCGCGTTCAGCGACACATCGGGCACGGTCTTGCCGAACACAGTGTGGAACGTCACCAGATCATCCAGCGGGCTGAACGGCAGACCGCAGGACTGCGCGAACATGTCAGACGAATGCAGCGCATGCCGCGCAGGGTAAAGCGCGTGGTACAGCGCCCTTTCCCCCATCAGAACCGTGCGCGGCACGGCATGTGTGATCACATCGCCGACGGCATAGTCCTCGAAAAACCGGCCCGCGTTGGTCTTGGTCATTGCTGGCCCAGTTTCATATCGGGGGAATAGGGCGCATCGATATCTTTTGTGACGGCCTGTCCGCAGCGCATCACGCCATTGGCCTGATCGAACGCATAGGTCGGGCTGCCATAAAGCTCCCAGCCCTTTGACAAAGCCTCGGAGACTTTATGGCAGAATGCGGATGTGTCGTCTTCGGTCAGCAAGCGGTAGATTTTCATGGGAT
>DAISXL010000145.1:0-6127 GCA_036825855.1 Yoonia sp. | reverse complement strand
GGATGTGAAAGCCTCCGAGAACAGCCCGCCGTCGAGTGCGTTCATGACGTCATTGAGCGTGTCATGCGAGGGAATGCCTTGCGCGAAGGGCAGCATCCCGCGCAGAAATTCCAGCTTCTGCCGCCCCCAATGGCGGATTTCCACGAAATCCTCCGCCCCGGCCAGCGTCCCGCACAGGACCAAAAGCATGATCTCGGGCAGCGGATACACCACCTTGCCCCGCTGACGCGGGTCATCAAGGGCCGAAAAGTGATCAAGAAGCGACGGGCGGGACATGGCGAACCTCCAAACCAGAGGCCACACATGAATCACCCAAAACCCGCCTTGGGAATCCCTCCGCCGTTCAAGCGATTGCCCTGGCAGGCTCGACCTCGGCCTTGCATTGCCATCTCCGGATATCATGCTGTGGGCCATGTCGATCAACTGGGGGCCGAACGCCCCGAGAGTGGGTGCTGTGGCTTCCTCAACCTGGCAGGTTTGTGCCGGACACCCATGGTTACCATCCAGACTGATCACCTGCAGGCATACGCCATCGCCGAAGTCTAAACTGGCCGCCAGGATCGGTCGCTCCTGGAGTTGCGGCAGCAGCGGCCCGGCTAAGAGCTGATCGGCGGAAGGCCAGAGTGGGGTTCTCTCAGGCAACGACCTCAAAGGGGTTGGTCCATGCGCGGCGGCCTGATCCGTCAACGCCGATCACTCGTGCCCAGCCGCCCTTGAACTGCGAAATGTCGAGGCGCGCGGATGTCAGGGATTTTCCAGATACGGTTTTCGACAGCGCGCGTGGGCCCACGACCGTGACACGGTCGACCGGTGAGCACTCGATTTCGACACGGCTGTCGACAAGTTTGATCCCGACGAATTGCGGGCCTTGGCTCGCGTAGAAATCGCCCGCTTTCAGCGCGGCAAGGATGGCGTCAGGGGTCAGCGCCTCGGCCTTGACCATCACCCAGCCGCCAAAAGCATCGGCGTTGGAGTTCACTTCGTCGCGAAAATGGGCATCGTCCGTGGCGATGGCGTTCAGGTGGTGGCCCTCCAGCAGCATCTGGTCAAGCAGGTAGGTGCCATCCGGGCGGTCGGCCTGCACGGCGCAGGTGTGGTTGTAGACCTCGATGGCATCGGCGAAGGCGACGGTGCGGGCATCCTCCAGCGTCAGGCCATACCATTGCGGATGGGCGATGGCGACGAAGGCGCCTGCGGCCTGCGCCCGGCGGGCGAGGTCGGGGCCGGTCTCACCGGGCTGCAAGGGGGCGAAGTCGGGGGGCAGGCCGACGCCCAGGATGTGCCAGATTTCGCCGTTGAGCAGCGATGGCGCGTGCAGTTCTGCGCCGAGGATCGTGGTGAAATCATCGGTCCGGTAGCCTGTGGTATCCGTGATCGGATAGCCAAATTGCTCCATGAAATGGTCAGACTGGCAATAGAAATGATATCCCTGTGCGCGGTAGCGGCGGGCGACTTCTTCAGGCGGAAGCGCACCGTCCGACCTTGTGGAATGGCAATGCAGGTTGCCACGCCAGAAGCGACCGGGTTTGTCGAAGGGGGACAGGATCATGGCATTTCCTCAATGAGTGTCGGGGTTTGTGTGGGGGATAGAGGGGGTGCGGGCCGCGTTGCGGGTGATGGTGTATGTGGCCGAGGCGATGACCAGAAGGCCGCCGATGACGGTGGACCAGGTCGGGATCTCGCCGTAGAAGACCCAGCCCGTGGCGGCCATCAGCACCAGCCGCAGATAGCCCAAGGGGGCCACGGCTGAAGCGCGGCCAAGGCGGATGGCGGCGGTGAAAAGCCAGATGCCGGTTGTGAAGATCAGACCCATGGTCAAGAGGATCAGCGCCTCGGTCAGCGTCGGCGTGACCCAGGTCCAGGCGGCGACCGGGACCGAAAGCGCCGCCACCACAAGCCCCTGCCAGAACAACACCGTGACCGTGGTGTCATGCCCCGAGCCGAGCCGCAGAGCGATCATGCTCAGGGCACCACAGACTGACCCGGCCAGCGCCACCAGCGAATAGGCGTCGAACCCGTCGCCGAAAGGGCGGATCATGATCAGCACGCCCAGAAAGCCCACACCCGTCGCCGTCCAACGCCGCCAGCCCACTGGCTCACGCAGCACGAGGGCGGCGAAGGCGGTGGCGATGATTACCTCGGCCATGCCGATGGCGGTCGCATCGGCCAGCGGGATGAACACGATCGCGGTCAGGCCGCAGCCCATGGCCCCCAGTGCCAGAACGCCGCGCGTCAGGTGGAGGCCAAGGCCAGTCGGATGCTGGATCGCCCCTCGGTTGGCCCAGAAGAGCGGGGCCATCAGGATCAACGCCATCGACTGCCGCAGGAAGATGACCTGCGGCACGCCAATGCGTTCGCTGATCAGGCGCATGAACACCGCCATCGCGCTGAACACGACAAAGGCTAGGACCATCAGGATCGAGGCCTGCAGGTCGGGCGTCATGCCTGCAATCCGTTGTTGCAGAAAAGGCAGTGCGGCTGGCATCACGCCGCCTCAGGACACATGCGGATAGGGTCGCTTGACGATCTCGTAGTAACCGTGGGGTTCGGTGTTGCCCCAACTGGCGATGTCGTGGGCGATCATCCAGCGGGCGGACATCCGTTCGGTGGTGAAGCTTTGACCGTCGAAGCGATGCACCAGGAATCCGACAGAGGCCGTGCCGCCGTGCCCGCCCTCGGTGGTGATGAACGAGGTGGCGGGCGCCCATTGGAAGACGACACCGTTGCGTTCCACGCGGCGGTCTTCGTGCAGGTGGCCCGAGGCGACGAGGCGCACTGTCGGATGCGCGTCGATCAGGGACAGAAGTGCTGCGCGGGCCTCGGGCAGGATCACGGCGTGGCTGCGCTTGGGATCGTCTGGATCATCCAGATAGACCGGATAGTGCAGGAACAGCGCGACCGGGCGGGTGGTCTCGGCCAGGGTTGCCTCCAGCCAGTCATGCTGCGCGGCCTCGCCAGGCAGGGCACTGCCCAGAAGCTGGCTGTTGATCCCGATCAGCCGCCAGTCGCCGATGTCCTGAACGAAACGATCCGCGCCCATGGCGTCAAGATAGGCCGCGTGGCGCGCTTCGTTGATCGGCTGATGCAGCCCGCCTTCGAAGGGCACAAGTCCCACATCATGGTTGCCCGGTACCGCAGACCAAGGAGCACCCAGCCGGTCGAACTGGCGGCGGGCAAAGGCCACGTCGGCAATGTCATCGGGGCCGTTCAGCCCAAGATCCCCGGTGATCACGATATGGTCCGGGGCGATATCGGCCATCGCCTCGACCACCATTTCGAAATTGAACTGGAAATAGGGGCGCGAGGCGCTGAGATGCGTGTCGGTCAGTTGGACGAGGGTGAATTGGGTCATCATGCGCCTTTGCGGGAAAAAGGGGCCGGGGGCACGGCGCCCCCGGCCGAAACCTGGGTCAGATCAGACCTTGAGTGTCTGTCACCATCTTGGCCAGCACTTCTGCCACCGGCATCTCGCCGCGCATCGCAAGGTTGATGTTCTCGCGCTGGATATCGATGATCTTGTTGGAGTTCTTGCCGGGATACCCAAACCATTTGCGCGCCACAGGGATCTGTTTCACCGTGGTCGTGTAGTTCGGGTTTTCCTTGTAGAAGGCGCCCAGATACTGCTCTTGCTCCGATATCAGGCTGGTCGGCATGTAGCCCGAGAACTTGACGGCGACGGTCTGGCCTTCGGGGCCGGAAACCCACTTGGCAAAGCGCCACATCGCATCCTTCTTGGCCTCGTCTGTGCTGAGCATCACCAGTGCATTGCCGCCGGTGGGCAGACGCCCGTTCGTGGTATCGGCCAGCGGATAGCGGGCGGTGCGCAGGGTGAAGTTCTGGCCAACAGAGTCGGTCGTGCCGCGCAGGGAAGCGGTTGATTGCACGATGATGCCAGTCTTGCCGGCATAGAACTGCTGCACGCCCTGCTGGTTTTCGCGCAGGTTCATCTTGCCTTCGTCAACCATGCGTTTGGTCAGGGTCAGGGCAGCAAGGCCGCGATCATCCCCGAAAGCCACGGTCTTTTCCGCCGCATCCATCAGCTCGCCGCCGTTGGAATAGACCAGCGCTTGCCAGTACCAGTCGCCGTTTTCGTTGTGGATGCCCATGAAGAAGCCGTCGATATCATCGCCTAGCGCGTCGATCTTGGTGGCAAGCTCGAACACACCTTCCCAGGTGTTGGGGAAATTTTCGGGATCGCCCCCGGCCTGTTTCACCAGTTCCTCGTTGTAATAGAAGATCGGGGTCGAGGTGTTGAAGGGCATGGCCATCTGGGTGTCGTCGAAACGGCCCAGATCAAGGATGCGCGGCGAATACTGCTCGGCAACCCAGGCCTCACCCTCGGCAGCGAGGAAGCTGTCGATATGGGTGATCTGGCCACGCGCCGTCAGCTGGCGCGACAGGGGCGGCAGCAGGTGAAAGCCGGAATAGAAGATGTCGGGCAGTTGGTTCGTCATCGCTTGCCGCAGGACCAGCTGGTGACCCTCTTCGTAAGTGGGCGGCGAGTTGTTGAAGATGATCTTCACATTCGGGTTGGCCGCCATGAAGGCATTGGCGATCTCGGTGTGAAAGCCGTCATGGCCAGGGAAGCAGTGGGTGACCGAAAGCTCGACGCCAGTTTGCGCGCGGGCGATCATCGGGGACATCAGGCTGACAGCGGCGACACCGGCCGTCGTTTTCAGAAGCGTTCTGCGATCCATGGGAAACCTCATGTGGTTGGGGGGACAGGGCAGACGGGGCTACTTCACCCCGGTCATGGTGATGCCGCGCACGAATTGGCGTTGGGCAAAGAGGAAGGCGATGATCAGCGGGGCGGTGATGATCGCAGCCCCCGCCATCAGCGCGCCGTAGTTCGACCCGGTTTCCTGATCGCGGAAGATCATCATGCCGAGGGGGGGCGTTGCGTGATCGGCCGAGGTCGTCACGATCAGCGGCCAGTAAAGGTCATTCCAGTGCGCGGTGACCGAGAAGACCGAAAAGGCCGCGATGGCGGGAATGGCCGATGGCGTGATGATCCGCAGGATGATCTCAAGCTCGGTGAACCCGTCAAGGCGGGCAGCATGGATGATTTCCTGCGGGAAGCTTTTGAAGAACTGGCGGAAAAGGAAAATGCCGAACACTGACAGGAAGAAGGGCAGCATGATCGCGAAATAGGTGTTCAGAAGGTTCAGGTTGGCCAGCGCGATGTAGATCGGCAGGGCAGTGACCTGAATCGGCACGGTCAGACCGAACAGCACCAGACCAAAGATGAAAGGCTGCGCGCGGAACGACAGCTTGGCCAGCGCATAGCCCGCCGGTATGGCAAACAGAAGCTGCACGATCAGGATGCCCGCGCAGACGATAACCCCGTTCAGCATGTATTGCAGCAGGGGGGATTTGGTCAGCGCCTCGGAATAGTTGGTACCCCCGGCGAAACGGGACGGGATCGGGTTGAAGCCCGCCGTGAACACCTCGGACGCGGGGCGGATCGAGGTCAGAAGCATCCAGACGAAGGGCAGAAGGATGAAGATCGCGCCGAGGATGAGGAAGAAATGCGCGGCGACTGACCCGATCAGGCGGTCTTTGCGAAGATGTGCCATCAGTAATGCGTCCTTCTGTCGATCACGAAGGCCTGCACCAGTGCGACGATCAGCACGAAGACCAGAAAGGCGATGGTCATGGCCGAGGCAGGCCCCATGTTGAAATCCTGAAACCCGACCTTGTAGAGCGTGTAGAGCAGCACATCGCTGCGCCCCTGCGGATTGCCGCGGGTGATGACGGCGACAGTGTCGAAGACACGAAAGGCAGCGATGGTGGTGGTGACAACGACGAAAAGCGTGGTGGGCCCCAGCATCGGCCAAGTGACGCGGGCAAACCTGTCCCAGGCGCCGTCGGCCCCGTCGATGTCGGCGGCATCGTACAGATCGCGGGGAATGGCTGTCAGCCCGGCCAGAAACAGGATCATGTTGAAGCCGACGAGTTGCCAGATGCCGATCACGGCAAGGCCCACCAGCACCAGATCGGGGTCGCCGAAGACGTCGAACTCACCCCAGCCCAGAGCGCGCGTCAGGCTGGTGATGGGGCCAAGCGAGGGATTCAGAAGGAAGTGCCAGACGACCGACATCGCGATCAGCGTGGTGGTGACCGGCAG
>DAISXL010000144.1:0-6160 GCA_036825855.1 Yoonia sp. | reverse complement strand
GGCGGGGCGGCTGTCGCCTCGACCCCGTCAATCTCGATCCGGCCGGATGTCACATCCTCCAGCCCTGCGATCAGGCGCAGCAGCGTGGATTTCCCGCAACCCGACGGGCCGACAAAGACGGTGAATTCGCCATCCTCGATGGTCAGGTTCAAGGGCGGGATGACGGTGACATCGCCAAAGGCTTTGGTCACGTCTTTCAGCACGATGCGTCCCATGGGTCAGGCTCCTTATTTCACCGCGCCGAAGGTCAGGCCGCGCACAAGTTGTTTCTGGCTGAACCAGCCAAGGATCAGGATCGGCGCGATCGCCATCGTCGACGCGGCAGAGAGTTTGGCGTAGAACAATCCTTCGGGGCTGGAATAGCTGGCGATAAAGGCGGTCAAGGGCGCGGCATTCGCGGCGGTCAGGTTCAGGGTCCAGAACGCCTCGTTCCACGCCAGGATCAGGTTCAGCAAAGCGGTGGAGGCGATGCCGGGCAGTGCCATCGGCAGCAGCACATAGGTGATTTCGGACCGCAGGCCCGCGCCGTCCATCCGCGCGGCTTCAAGGATTTCGCCGGGGATTTCCTTGAAATAGGTGTACAGCATCCAGATGATGATCGGCAGGTTGATCAGCATCAGGATCACGACCAGCCCTGTGCGGGTGTCCAGCAGGCCCATTTTGATGAAGATCAGGTAGATCGGATAGATCACGCCGACGGCAGGCAGCATCTTGGTCGACAGCATCCACAGCAGGATATCCTTGGTCCGGTTGGACGGCACAAAGGCCATCGACCAAGCCGCAGGCACCGCGATCAGCAAGCCCAGAACGGTCGACCCGCCCGCGATGAAGATAGAATTCCACAGGAAACGCGCGTAATCGGACCGGTCCAGCACGGTGCGGTAATTGTCCAGCGTCCAGTCGAAAAAGAACCACACGGGCGGGTCGGACACGGCCTGCGCTTCGGTCTTGAAACTGGTCAGGACGGTCCAGAGGATCGGGAAAAAGATCAGCAATCCGATGGCCCAAGCAAGGGCGGTGTTGACCGATTTGCGGGTGGTGGTGACGGTGCGTGCCATGACTATTCCCTACCGGTCCAGGTTCTTGCCGACGATGCGCATCAGGAACAGCGCCACGATATTGGCGAGGATGATCGCATAGACCCCGCCCGCAGACCCGAGGCCCACGTTCTGGCTTTCCAGCACGCGCTGGTAGATCAGATAGGTCAGCGTGCGGGTGCCAAAGGCGCCTTGGGTGGTGACAAAGATTTCCGCAAAGATCGCCAGCAGAAAGATCGTCTGGATCAGAATGACGATGGTGATTGCGCGCGACAGATGCGGCAGGGTGATAAAGAAAAAGCGGCTGAACGGGCCTGCGCCATCCATTTCGGCGGCTTCCTGTTGTTCGCTGTCCAGCGACTGGATCGCGGTCAGCAGGATCAGCGTGGCGAATGGCAGCCATTGCCATGACACGATCAGGATGATCGACGGCATCGACGCCTCGGACAGCCACAGGATCGGATCGGCGCCGACAAACCGTGCCAGATGCGACAGAAGGCCGTTCACCGGATCCATGAACATGTTTTTCCAGACCAGCGCCGACACTGTGGGCATCACGAAAAATGGTGCGATGACAAGGATCCGCACGATCCCCTGCCCCCACATCGGCTGGTCCAGCAGAATGGCCAGCACCACGCCCAGCACGACGGTAATCACCAGCACCGACCCGACGATGACCAGCGTGGTCACGACAGAAGGCCAGAACGCGCTCGAGGTCACAAAGCTGCTGTAATTTTCGAACCAGACCCAGCCCTGAAACCCGCCGCGCATCGGCAGATAGCGTTGAAAGGAAAACAGCACCGTCATGGTCAGCGGCACCAACATCCAGCCCAGAAGCAGGATGACGGCAGGTGCCAGCATCAGGCGTGCAGCACTGCGAGAAGCCTTGGTCGACATGGCTCTGACCCTTTTGCATGACGGCGGGAAAAAACCAGAGGGGTGCCGAAGCGACCCCTCTGGCAGTGGGAGGGAAGCTTAGTAACCAGCAGCTTCCATGGCATCGGTGGTCAGCGCCTGGGCGTTGGCCAGTGCCTGTTCGACGGTCTGCTGGCCAGCCAGCATATTGGCGAACTCTTGTCCGACTTCGGACGCAATCCCTGCGAATTCGGGGATCGCCACGAATTGCACGCCTGTATAGGGCACGTCCTGCACGCTGGGCGAAGTCGGGTCAGCCGAATTGATCGACTGCAACGTCATCTCGGCAAAAGGGGCTGCCGCCAGATAGTCGGGGTTTTCGTAAAGCGAGGTGCGTGTGCCCGGTGGGACGTTGGCCCAACCTTCGTTTTCAGCGACCAGCGCGGTATAGTCGCTGCTGGTGGCCCAAGCGATGAAGGCTTTTGCAGCTTCGGTCGATTGCGATCCGGCGGGAACAGCCAGCGACCATGCCCAGAGCCAGTTACCACGACGGCCCAAGCCATTGTCGGGTGCCAGCGCGAACCCGACCGAGCCAGCCACGGTGGAATCGGTGGGGTTGGTCACGAAACTGGCCGCGACAGTCGCGTCGATCCACATGCCGCAACGCCCTTGCTGGAACAGCGTCAGGTTTTCGTTGAATCCGTTGGTCGCCGCACCCGGAGGGCCGTAGTTCGTCATCAGATCGTTGTAGAAGGTCAGCGTTTCGGCCCATTCGGGGCTGTCGAACTGGGCGTTCCAGTCCATGTCGAACCAGCGCGCGCCAAAGCTGTTGGACATGGCGGTCAGGAAAGCCATGTTTTCGCCCCAGCCCGCCTTGCCGCGCAGGCAAATGCCATAGACATCGCCTTCGGTCATTGCAGCGGCCGCTTCGCGGATGAATTCCCATGTCGGCGCGTCGGGCATTTCCAGACCTGCGGCTTCCATCAGGTCGGTGCGATACATCACCATCGAGCTTTCGCCATAGAAGGGCGCTGCATAGAGCGCGCCGTCCACGGTCAGACCGTCGCGGATCGCGGGCAGCAGGTCATCGGCGTTTCACTCGGCAGGCAGATCGTCAAGCGCGACGAGCCAGCCATTCGCGCCCCAGATCGGAACCTCGTAGGTGCCGATGGTCATCACGTCGAACTGGCCGCCATTGGTAGCCACGTCCTGCGTGACGCGCTGGCGCAGCACGTTTTCTTCCAGCGTGACCCATTCCAGCGTGATGTCGGGGTATTTTTCGTTGAAATCCGCTGTCAGGCCCTGCATGCGGATCATGTCGCCGTTGTTCACGGTCGCGATGGTGACGGTCCCTGACGGCGACTGCGCAAAGCTTGCCGAAGCGGCAGCAATGGCCAGCGCACTCGCCAGACCGAGTGACGTTTTCATAGACATCCGAACTCCTCCCTAGGATCAATAGATGATGGGCGCAGGCTAGGATAAATAGTCACGCGACGTCAATCATAATTTTGCGCGCGTAAACTTTTATGCTGATGCGCGCATCACGAGCTTGCCCTCGAACAGGATTTCAAGCCTGTCCGGCGCGGGCGTCTCGCCTTCGATCATCCGGAAAAGCGTTTGCGTGGCGCGCTTTGACACGGCTTCGTAATCCTGCGCGACGGTCGTCAGCGGCGGACAGGTAAAGCGCGAAAACGGATGGTCGTCGATGCCCGCAACGCGCATCGCCGACCCTTCGTCGAACCCGACGCGCAGGCCGCGCGCATAGCAGGCCGACAGGAACCCGATCGCCAGACGGTCATTGCTGCACAGCACGGTGTTCGATTCGTTCTGGCCCGCATCAAGGATTTGCAGCGCCCCCTCATAGGCGATGCGTTCGAATTCCCAGCCCGTCCCCGCCACGCGCAACACCTGCGGTGTGTGCCCCAGCTGGTCCATCACCTGCAGATAGGCATTGCGGCGTTTGTTGGCGTTCGGGTTGACGGGGTCCATTTCGAAAAAACACGGCGGCGCCCCGGTGCGGCACAGGTATTGCACGATCTGTTCGACGAACTGGGCGTTGTCGGAACCGATGAACGCCTGCCCCACCCCTTCGATGTTACTGTCGAGCAGGACGGTCGGGACATCTTTGCAGAACCTGTCGATCTCGGCCTTGTCGGACCTGCGCCCCAAGGGGGCGAGCAGCACACCCGCAGGTTTCAGCGACCGCAGGCTGTCGAGGATGTCGTTTTCCAGCTTCTGGTCGCCATGCGCGCTGAACAGGATCGGCCAGAACCCCGCGTCGATGCAGCGCTGTTCGATATTGCGCGCGATTTCCGCAAAGAACGGATCGGCAAGATACGGCACGACCACCCCGACATTGCGGGTCTGTTTGCGGTTCTGGTTGATCGCAAAGATATTGGGGCGATAGTTGAATTCGCCCAGCGCCTTTTCGATCTTTTCGCGCGTTGTCGGGCGCACGCTGGACGGGTCGTTGAAATACTTGGACACGGTCGGGCGGGAAATCCCCGAAAGACGGGCGAATTCCTCCATATTCTTGATCTTGGTCATCCGGCCCCGTCACGCAGTTCTTTCCACTTAGCATACCGCAAACATGCCACTGCGAAACCCATAAGCTACGCGCGTCAAGAAACACGCAAACGTCTGGTGCAGCGCCCCGCGCAACCTGCTAGGGTGCGCCATGCTCAGATTTTTCGATATGTTCGGCCGGTCCTCGGAATTGACGGCCCTTGATGAGGCGCTCAAGGCGGCGGGCCTGCACCCGCTCTTGATCCCCGAACCTGTCAAGCTGACGATCCTGCAACTGCACCGCAAAAGCGATGCAGCTCTGAACAGGACCACGGCCAAGGCCGATGCGGCGCAGCTGTTGTCCTATTGCGTGCTGGACCATGCGCAGTTCGTGCTGGTCAACGGGCCCGATGCCGCCGCCCGCGCCGATCAGCGCATCGACGCCGCCGTCGCAGGCGAGACGCCGCTTGACGAAAAGCTGATCCTGCTCGCGCTGCATTCAGGTGTCATCTCGCCCGAGATGGCGGACCGGTTCGACATCGACAGCGACGAACCGGCCCCCGCGCCTTAGTAGACCCCCGCAAAAGACGTCGGCGCCAGCGATGGCAGCACCCGGATCGTGGTGCCGTGCTGCACACGTTCGTGCAGGTCGATGATGTCATGGTCCAACAGCCGCACGCAGCCCGACGATACCGCCTGCCCCAGATATTCCGGCTCGCAGGCGCCGTGAATACGGTACAGCGTGTCCTCGCCGTTCTGGAACAGATACAGCGCGCGCGCGCCGAGCGGGTTTCCCGGTCCCCCGGCCATCCCGCCATTCGCCACGGAATAGGGTTCCAGTTCCGGCTGACGTGCGACCATGGAATCTGGCGCGCGCCAGCGTGGCCAGCTGCGGCAGAATTGCAGGCGGGCATTGCCGCTCCATGCAAAGGCATCCGCACCGGTGCCCGCGCCATAGCGCATCGCGCGGCCGTTCTGACCCACCAGATGCAGAAAGCCCGCATCGGGATCGACGATGATGGTGCCGGGCGCGTCGTTGGGGAACGGGTTGTCGACCTCTTGCCGCCACAGATGCGGTGGCACGACGTTTTCGGGCACGGCGGGGACTGGGAAAGGTTCGTCGGTGATCGCCCCGTAATGCGCGGGCAAAAGCGGCATCACCGGGGTTTCCGGCAGGATGACGGGGGTTTGTAGCGGGGCAGTGTCCCGCGCGGGCAGGCCGCAGGCGGACAGCGCCAAGGCAGAGCCTCCGGCAAGAAAGCTGCGTCGTTTCAACATATGTCTGGTCCTTGATGGCTGATGTTCGGGATCGCCACGCCGCGGCGCTGCGGCAAAGATCAGCCTCGACGCGGCGGGTCCAGATAGCCACCCGTCGTCACACCTTCGGGCAACGCGACAACAACTGCGAACGGCCTGTCACATATATGCGGGATGCCGTTCAACGTCGGTGCCTCGCAATGGACGATCGCGGCGAAACACGGCGAGCCGGTCAGGATCGCGATACGGCACCTCTTGTCCTTGGCCGCAACTGCGTCCGACTTCACGGTGATGTCACCAGCCGTCGGGGTTGCAGTGAACACCGCCTGCGGCGACGCCGCTTGCGCCAGCGCGCCCCACGGCAAAATGACGGCGATCAGGCAATAGATCAGAAGGCGGCGGAACATCTGCATGGGTGTGACCTAGGCATTGTCGGACCCGACCGCAACGCGGATTGCCCCGGGCGTCATCAACTCACCGCGACGGGGGGTTGCCTGCCATGCCTT
>DAISXL010000143.1:0-6231 GCA_036825855.1 Yoonia sp. | reverse complement strand
TCATCCCCGCAACGGTCAGCAACGCGGATGCGAAGGCCAAGTTCGGCGATTTCACTACCGTGCTCCCATACCTCCGCACGACGAAGCTGTAATACAAGAAAGGCCACCTGCGATGGCAGGCGGCCTTTTCCGAGGCGTTTCAGAGTGACTAGAAAGCGTAGGTGACGCCGAACGACAGATATGGGTACACGACAAGGTCGCTCGCGTCGCTGATCAGGTCCTGAACACCGGTATCGGCATCAATTTCTGCCTGCGCGCTTGGGTCAGTAGCTGTGAATACGACGTCGATACCACCGGTGAAGAGAACCCCGATTTCTGAATTGAACGACCATCCGCGGCCGAACTTGTATTCGTAACCGGCTGTGACCATCGGCGAAATCTCGTTGGCGAATTCGGCGCTGACAGTCGCTTCTTCGTCTCCAAAAGATCCAAGATCGACTTCGCCAGACGCGGTCAGTTCCGTGTTGGACAGAAACAGGCCGCCCGAAATGCGCCATGCGCCGCCGGTTGGATAGTAATCCGCCAAAAGTGCAGCGCCGCCAAGGTTGAAATCGCCCTTTACAGTCACACCGTCAGTGTCCGTCTCTTCAAAGTCGGCGCTGATGCCACCCATCACCGCGCCACGCAGCCGCAATTGCGGGTTGATGTAATAGCCCGCTTCCAGGTTAGCACCGAATGTCGACAGCCCGCCGCCAACAACGAAATCGCCGGTGTCTTGTGCTTGCGCAGCCACACCAAAAGCACTGACAGCCAATGCTGCAATAAAACTGTTTCTGTTCATCGACAGACCCTTTCAAGAAACCTGATACGCAATAATATGCTGTTCCTTACTACGGTTTGCAGCGGCTCGAGGGCAAAGGCGAAATCAAGACAGCGCAACTCTACCGCAGGGCGTTGAAAATATATCACACTGGAAACGCAGACACCCGGCCAGATGGCCGGGTGTCTGATTGTCAGCTCATTAATGACCGGGGGGTTTACTCCTCGGCAGCCTCTTCCTTGGCCAGTTCCTGACCGGTGGCCTGATCGACCATCTTCATCGCCAGACGGACCTTGCCGCGGTCGTCGAAGCCCAAGAGTTTGACCCAGACTTCCTGACCTTCTTTCAGCACATCCGACGGATGGTTCAGGCGCTTGTTCTCGATCTGGGACACATGGACCAGACCGTCACGCTTGCCAAAGAAGTTCACGAAAGCGCCGAAATCGACCAGTTTGACCACGGTGCCTTTGTAGATCTTGCCTTCTTCGGGTTCGGCCACGATCGAATAGATCATGTCATAGGCGCGCTTGATCGCCTCGGCGTCGTTCGATGCCAGCTTGATCACGCCGTCGTCGTTGATATCGACCTTGGCGCCCGATGTTTCCACGATCTCGCGGATGACCTTGCCGCCGGACCCGATGACTTCACGGATCTTGTCGACAGGGATCTGCATGGTTTCGATCTTGGGCGCGTGGATGCTGAATTCCTGCGCGCCGGTCAGCGCCTTGGACATTTCACCAAGGATGTGCAGACGACCTGCCTTGGCCTGTTCCAGTGCTTTTTTCATGATCTCGGGCGTGATGCCTGCGATCTTGATATCCATCTGCAGCGAGGTGATCCCGTTTTCGGTGCCCGCAACCTTGAAGTCCATGTCGCCAAGGTGGTCTTCGTCACCCAGAATATCGGACAGCACGGCGTAGGATCCGTCGTCTTCCATCACCAGACCCATGGCCACACCGGCAACGGGGGCTTTCAGCGGCACGCCTGCGTCCATCATGGACAAGGAGCCACCGCAGACCGACGCCATCGAGGACGAGCCGTTGGATTCAGTGATCTCGGACACGATGCGGATCGTGTAGGGGAAATCGGTCGGCGCAGGCAGAACCGCCTGCAGCGCGCGCCACGCCAGCTTGCCATGGCCGATTTCGCGGCGACCGGGGGAACCCACGCGCCCGACTTCGCCCACCGAATAGGGGGGGAAGTTGTAGTGCAGCATGAAGTTCGTTTTATACATGCCGGTCAGCGAGTCGATCATCTGTTCGTCATCGCCGGTGCCCAGCGTGGTCACAACCAGACCTTGGGTTTCGCCGCGTGTGAACAGGGCCGACCCGTGGGTCCGTGGCAGAATACCGGTTTCCGACACGATCGGGCGGATCTGGTCCAGCGCGCGGCCGTCGATGCGGCGGCCATGCTTGACCACGTCACCGCGCAGCACGGCGGATTCCAGTTTCTTGAGCGCGGGGCCAAGGTTGGTGTCGGCCTGCTGGTCTTCGGTCAGGGCGGCGACAATATCGGCCTTGGCGGCGGACACGGCGCTGGTGCGTTCCTGCTTGTCGGTGATCGCATAGGCGGCGCGCATCTTGTCCTCGCCTGCGGATTTGACGGCGGCGTAAAGCTCCGAATAATCCTCTGGCTGGAAATCGAAGGGCTCCTTGGCGCAATCTTCGGCCAGATCGATGATCAGGTCGATGACGGGCTGGATCTGCGCGTGTGCAAAAGTCACAGCACCCAGCATTTCCTCTTCGGTCAGCTCGTAGGCTTCGGATTCCACCATCATCACGGCGTCTTTGGTGCCGGCGACAACCAGATCAAGCCGCTGTTCGGGCTTCATGCGCAGGTTGTGCATGTCGTCGATTTCGGGGTTCAGGATGTATTCGCCATCCACAAAACCCACGCGGCAAGCACCGATTGGCCCCATGAAAGGCGCGCCGGAAATTGTCAGCGCCGCCGAGGCCGCGATCATCGCAATCATGTCGGGGTCGTTGACGCCGTCAAAACTCAGCACGGTACACATCACCAGCACTTCGTTCTTGAAGCCGGGGACGAACAGCGGGCGGATCGGGCGGTCGATCAGGCGGGATGTCAGCGTCTCTTTTTCGGTGGGACGCGCTTCGCGCTTGAAAAAGCCGCCTGGCACTTTGCCGGCGGCATAGTATTTCTCTTGGTAATGCACGGTCAGCGGAAAGAAGTCCTGCCCCGGCTTTTGTGCCTTTGCGAACGTCACGTTCGCCATCACGCTGGTTTCGCCCAGCGTGGCAATCACGGTGCCGTCAGCCTGACGGGCAATCTTGCCACTTTCGAGTGTGAGCGTCTCTTCGCCCCACTGCATCGATTTTTTCACTTCGTTAAACATCATCATGTCCTAGTCGGGCCGCAGCCCATTTTGCGTAGGGGGCGTATTCCCCCTCATCCCTGTATCTTCTTTGTATCGGCGCTGGGATGCGGGCGCCGGGCTTCTCAAAGATAGGTGGGCCTTAGCGGATATTGGCCTCTTTGGAAAGAGGCCCTAGGTTACGCCGGGGTAGACGGGATTCGAGGATGCGCATGTTGAAAAAGCTGATGACGGGCGTGGCCGGCTTGATCTTGGTGCTGGTCGCCATCACCGGCTGCCAGCATGTGCGCAATTCGGGCAATGACGTGGTGCCACCCGTGTCCGCGCAGGCGCTGCGGCTGGCGACCTACAATGTGCATTACATCATCCTGGGGCAGCAGACCGGCCCCTGGTCGGTGGGCGATTGGGAACGGCGCAAGGGGCCGCTTGATCTGGCGTTCAAGGCGGTGGATGCCGATCTGATGGCGTTTCAGGAAATGGAAAGCTTTGGCGGCGGCTCCGAGGGCGAGGTGAACCTGACGCTTGACTGGCTGCTGGCGAACAATCCGGATTATGCCGCTGCTGCCGTCGGCCCTGTGGACCAGTTCCCCTCGACCCAGCCGATCCTGTACCGCACCGACCGGCTGCGCGTGTCGGATCAGGGCTGGTTCTTTTTCTCGGACACGCCCGATGTGATCTATTCAAGGACCTTCAACGGGTCGTTTCCCGCCTTTGCGTCCTGGGCTGCGTTCGAGGACAGGGCCAGCGGCACCGCGTTTCGTGTCGTGAACCTGCACACCGATTTTGCCAGCCTATCGAACCGCGAACAGTCCGTGGCGCTGGTCGCGGAACGGATCAAACCCTGGATCGACGCGGGCGAGAGCGTGTTCGTCATGGGGGATTTCAACGCCCGGCTGGGGTCGCCCATTCTGGGGCTCTTGTCCGATATCGGCGTGGAATACGCGCCTGTGCAAGGGGCGACGTTCCATTTCAACCGCGGGATCAACCTGTTCGGCGCGATCGACCATATCGGCTATACCGGCGGCCCGCAGCTTGTCGGCGGTCCTTTCGTGTTGCGCGAAAAGTTCGATGGCGAATGGCCGACGGATCATTACCCCGTGGCGGCGGATTTCACGCTTTCGCAAACACGCTGACCAGATAGGTCAGGCGGCCCGCAAGGTGCAGCGCCTTCATCGCGGCGACGGGTGACGCCATAGGCGTGTGATGCTGCGGCACGATATGGTCCCATGTGGGCGCGACCTCTGCTGTGATGTCGAGGGTGCGCAGGGCATCCAGCCCCGCCGCCGCCCCCAGCCTTGCATGATCCGGCGCGCGCGCCGCGGGGTCGGGCCAAGGCGCATAGCCGCGCAGCACAAGATCACGCCAAGCCTGACTGTCCGCCGTATCGCAGGGCCCCAGCAGGATATCGCTGCACACCAGCATCCCGCCCGGACGCAGGACGCGGGCGGCCTCGGCCAGAAAAGCCTGCCGGTCGCGGAAATGGAACATCGCCTCGAGCGATAGAACACGGTCGGCGCTGCCAGACTCCAGCGGCAGGGCGCAGGCATCGGCCTCGATCCAGTCGAAACGGTTGCCCCGTGCGGCGGGCAGGTCGCGGCAGACGGCCAGTTGTCGCGGGTCGATGTTGACGCCGGTCAGCGTCGCGTCCTGCACCCGCGTTCCGGCCATGCGCAGAGTGCCGCCGATCCCGCATCCCACATCGACCAGCGCCATCCCGTCGCGCAGGTCCAGCGCGTCCAGATGCAGGGCTGTCATGGCCGCCTGCGCCTCTGGCCAGTTATGTGCCGCGCCGTCGGGCCAATAGCCCAGATGCACATGGTCGGTCGCGTGGCCTGCGCGAAAGGCCGCGATAAGACCGGGGACATAGGCAAGGCCCGCATCGTTCATCCCGAGCAAAACGCCTCTGATCCGTCGCGCGAAAGGGCCATGAAACTGCAGGCGGTCCAGCGGGTCCGGTCGCCTTGCACGCGGCTGACGCCGTGCAGGTAGTGGCTGGAATGCAGGATCACCATTTCACCGGAATTCAGGCGGATATCGACCCTTTCCACGTCGCTCAGGTCGCGTTTCGGCAAGCCGCTATCATAGTTGCGAAAGGCCGCCGCCTCGGTCGCCGAGGTCAGGTTATAGACCTGCAACGCCCCGCCCGCCTCGGCCTGATCGATGCACAGCACGAAGGAATAGATGTCCGGTTCGCATCGCGCCGCGATATGGGCATAGCTGGGGCGCAGGGCGGATTCATTGTCGAATTGGGCGGGGATATAGCCGTTCGTCAGATGCGCGCGCAGGGTGGTGAAGAAATGGCGGCTGCCATCCGGTCCGGGGGCGGCGCTGTAATTCCGCCCCTCATCCAGACGGGACAGGATTTCGCAGATCCGCGGCTCCAGCGGTGTATCGCCAAAGGGCAGGGTTGCCAGTTGCGCGCGAAAGGCGGGTTCCTCGGCAAAGTACCGCGTCAGATCGGGATGCGCGAGGTTGAGGTTGATCCCGTAGAAATAGGCGCAAAAGGCGGGGGGGAACTCTGTCTTGATCAGTCCGGCGCTGTTGGCGGCCAGCAGGTCAGGCAGCGTGGAAAGGTCCGAGGGGTCATAGACCCCGCGCAGAATGATCGCCCCAAGGTCCTTGGCGCGCAGGCGGGCCATCGCGTCGGGCCACGATGCGGCGTCGGCGGCATCCAGCGTGACGGTCTGCAGAAAAGAGGCTGTCATCGGTCGGTCCCTGTGTCCGCGCATACCCTATGGCGCGGCAGGTCAAGGCGCAAACCAAAAAAAAACGCCCACCGGATGGCGGGCGTTTCTGCTGTCACAGGCGGTGGCGCGGATTACCGGCGCAGGCCCAGACGTTCGATCAGGCTCTGGTAGCGGGCTTCGTCCTTGGACTTGGTGTAGTCCAGAAGCTTGCGGCGCAGGGCGACCATTTTCAGCAGGCCACGGCGACCGTGGTTGTCTTTTTTGTGGGTCTTGAAGTGTTCCGTCAGCGTCGCGATGCGGCTGGACAGGATCGCAACTTGCACTTCGGGCGAACCGGTGTCGCCTTCTTTGGTTGCGAATTCTTTCATGATCCGTGTTTTTTCTTCGGCAGTAATCGACATCGGGGTCTCCTTGTCTAAGGGTGAATGGCGCAGGCCGGGATGTCGTCCAGC
>DAISXL010000142.1:3283-6248 GCA_036825855.1 Yoonia sp. | reverse complement strand
GGGGTGACGGATGCGGTCTTTGTGACCGATGCCGACGGCACGATCATCATGTCGACCGAACCTCTCTGGCGGGGTTTGCAGGAAAGCGACGCGCTGGCCCGCCAGCCTGCATCATCCGCAATCGAACGGGCCCTGCGCGCCACACAAAGCTGGGCGATGGCCCCTGCCGAGGCTTATCTGCGTGGCGAGGCCGTCTTGCGCCGCGAGGCCCGCGTCCCGCATCAGGGCTGGCGGATCGTGAATTTCACGACCTATGATTCGGTGCGTGAAAAGGTGAATGGCGTGTTGGCCCTGCAGGTCATGGGTTTTGCGATCATTCTGGCGATCATTTTCTGGGTCATGTCGCGGCAGACCGCGTCGCGGCTGGTGCTGTTCCAACGGGAATCGGCGGAACTGCGCGCATTGAACAGCCGTTTGCAGCGGGAAATCGCCGAACGCGAAAAGGTCGAAAAGACGCTTCAGGTGGCAGAACAGACCATCGCGCAATCGTCCAAGCTGGCGGCACTGGGCGAGATGTCGGCGGCGGTGAGCCACGAGTTGAACCAGCCGCTGGCTGCGATGAAAACCTATCTGGCAGGCGCGCGGCTCTTGTTGCAGCGCCAGCGCCCCGAAGAGGCTTTGTCGTCCTTCCAGCGGATCGACGATCTGCTGGAACGGATGGGCGCGATCACGCGGCAGCTGAAATCCTATGCGCGCAAGGGGTCCGACGCGTTTGAACCCGTGGATACACGGGCCGCCGTGTCCTCGGCGCTGGCGATGATGGAACCCCAGCTCAAGACGCGGGCGGTCAATATCATCCGCACCCTGCCCACCGATCCGGTGATGATCTTGGGCGACCGGCTGCGGCTGGAACAGGTCATCATCAACCTGTTGCGAAATGCGCTGGATGCGACCAAGACATCCGACAACCCCACGATCGAGATCCTTCTGGCGGCGGGCGACACTGTCAGCCTGCAAATCCATGACAATGGCGAAGGGATCGAAAACCTCGATGAATTGTTTGAACCGTTCTACACCACCAAGCAGCCCGGCGACGGGGTGGGTCTGGGGCTTGCCATCTCGTCGGGGATCGTGAACGACCTTGGTGGCAGGTTGACCGCCCGCAACGCAGCGGATGGTGGCGCGATATTTGAAGTCCAGTTGCCGGCCTATGTCCAGGGTCAGGCCGCGGCAGAATAGGAAGACAAGATGAGCAAAGTCATGAAAATCGCAATCGTCGATGACGAAAAGGACATGCGCCAGTCGATCAGCCAGTGGCTGGCCCTGTCGGGCTTTGACACCGAAACCTTTGCCAGCGCCGAAGAGGCGCTGAAAGGGCTGGGCAGCGATTATCCCGGCATCGTGGTCAGCGACATCAAGATGCCCGGCATGGACGGGATGCAGTTTCTCAAAAAGCTGAAGGGCGTCGACAGCACCTTGCCCGTGATCATGATCACCGGCCATGGCGATGTCCCCATGGCGGTCGAGGCGATGCGGATCGGCGCCTTCGATTTTCTGGAAAAGCCGTTCAACCCAGACCGGATGACCGAACTGGCCAAGAAGGCCACGAATGCGCGCCGCCTGACGCTTGATAACCGCGCGCTGCGCCGTGAACTGTCGGACGGATCGTCGCTGATGAAAAAACTCATCGGCCAGTCGCCCAGCATGGAGCGGCTGAAAGAGGATATCCTCGATCTGGGGCAGGCCGACGGCCATGTCCTGATCGAAGGCGAGACCGGCACCGGCAAGACACTCGTCGCGCATGCACTGCATGCCGTGGGGGCGCGCGCCAACCGCAAATTCGTGCTGCTCAGCTGTTCGGCCTATGACGAGGACACGCTGACGCGCGTCATCTTTGGCCCCGCGCATGACGACGAGCCCATCCCCGCCATCGAAGAAGCGCGCGGCGGCACGCTGGTGCTCGAAGATATCGAAGCGCTCAGCCATGCCTTGCAGGCGCGGCTTTTGACAGCGATCAATGATCAGGGCACACCTGCGGAAACTCGGATCGTTGCGATCTGCAACCTGCAGGAACAGGACAAGACCTGCGAAAGCGTGTTGCGCCCCGACCTGTTCTATCGCCTCGCTGCTTTGCGGATCACCGTGCCGCCTTTGCGCCAGCGCGGCGAGGATATCCTGACGCTGTTCACACGGCTGAGCGAGCAATTCGCCGATGAATACGGCTGCGACGCCCCGCAGGTCAGCGCACAGGAAGCCGCCCAACTGTTGCAGGCCCCATGGCCCGGCAATGTGCGGCAGCTGATCAACGTGGCCGAACGCGCCGTGCTGCAAAACCGGCGCGGCAGCGGGTCCATCGCGTCACTTTTGATGACCGAAACCGAGGATTCCAAATCTGCGATGACGACCGAAGGCAAACCTCTCAAGGAATTTGTCGAGGCGTTCGAGCGGATGCTGATCGACAACACCATGCGCCGCCATCGCGGGTCGATCGTCGCGGTGATGGACGAATTGTGCCTGCCGCGCCGGACCCTGAACGAAAAAATGGCGAAATACAGCCTGCAACGGTCCGACTATCTGTCCTGATGGGGGAAAGCACCAGCCTTGGTCTGGCCTTGGTGCTGGGTGCCGTGACCTATGGTATCCTGCTGCTCTATCTTGTGGGGGGCCTTGTCGTTTGCTGGCTCCTGCTGCGGCGGCGCTGGATCATCGGCGGGGGCGGGGCCATCGCCCTTCTGCTTGTCGCGACTGTCCCTTGGTGGCAAGCGCGACAGGCCGCAGAGGCCGAGGCTGCCGCCGTCTTCGCCAATGACAGAACCGCGCCTTTGCCGGTGGCCGACAGCTTCAGTCTGGTTGTGGTTGCGGATGACCCGATGGGCATTGCCACCACCCCCTTTGCGCGCGCCTTGACGGCATCGGGTGCTGTCCGTGACCTGGGATGGGCCGATTTTGCCTGGCGCGACGACAATGGCGCGATCGTGGCCCCGTTCTGGCAGGCGGATGCGGATTACACCTACCGTGTGGACAC
>DAISXL010000142.1:0-3183 GCA_036825855.1 Yoonia sp. | reverse complement strand
GCGCGCGCAAAATATCGTTGTAATCGGTCCGCAGGTTCCCCTATGTATGAACCACGGATGCTCGTGCGTTGGTTGCACGGTGTTGTCCGATCGAGATTCTCTGCCCGAAGCTGGTTTATGACCCTCTTTGTGGCGGCTGATTTGATCCCATGGGGTCAGAAAAACGCCCTTGGCCGCGCGCCCTCCAGCGCCGACCGGGCCTTGAACGGGCCTCGGACCATATCCGGGGTCGGAGAAGAACCGCGATGCAACGCGCGCAACATACAGGCAAGACCATGACGGCCCCGAGGGGCCCGGCATCTGCCCGCGCGACGCACGCCCTAATCAGACACATCACGCGGACGGCCGCACCCCCGGGGGGGCCGGTTGCGCCATGTGCGAATGGACAAAATGCCAAAGAAAATGCTTATCGATGCCACCCATGCGGAAGAAACCCGCGTCGTGGTGGTGGACGGCAACAAGGTCGAAGAATTTGATTTTGAAAGCCAATTCAAACGCCAGCTGGCTGGCAACATCTACCTTGCCAAGGTAACACGGGTCGAACCATCGCTGCAGGCCGCTTTCGTCGATTACGGCGGAAACAGGCACGGCTTTCTGGCCTTTGCGGAAATCCACCCCGATTATTACCAGATCCCCGTCGCCGACCGCGAGGCGCTGATGGCGGAAGAACGCGCCTATGCCGAAAGCCTCAAGGCCGAGGAAGAGGATGAAGACGCGCCCAAACAGGCCCGCCGCCGCACCCGCAGCAAAACCCGCGCGGCGTCGGTCGACAGCGCCGATGCGGTTGTGACATCGGGTGATGACCCGGCTGGGCTGGAAACAATCGACATCGACGACGATCTCGAAGGCAGCTCGCCGATGGAGCTGGTCGGCGAAACGCCCGTTGAAACGCCTGCCGCCGATGACGACATCGAGGATGCGATCACCGAGGACGCCATCGAAAGCGTGGCCGAAGCCGATGACATCGACGACATGCGCCCCGTGCGCAAACCGCGCCCGCGCCGCTACAAGATTCAAGAGGTCATCAAGGTCCGCCAGATCCTGCTGATCCAGGTGGTCAAGGAAGAACGCGGCAACAAGGGCGCGGCACTGACGACCTATCTGTCGCTGGCTGGCCGCTATTGCGTGCTGATGCCGAACACTGCGCGCGGTGGCGGGATTTCCCGCAAGATCACCAATGCCGTGGACCGCAAGAAGCTCAAGGAAATCGCCAGCGAAATGACCGTGCCCGATGGCGCGGGGCTGATCATCCGCACCGCCGGATCGCAGCGCACCAAGGCGGAAATCAAGCGCGATTACGAATATCTGCAGCGGATGTGGGAACAGATCCGCGAGCTGACGCTGAAATCCATCGCGCCTGCGAAAATCTACGAAGAAGGCGACCTGATCAAACGCTCGATCCGCGATCTGTATTCCAAGGACATCGACGAGGTCATCGTCGCAGGCGAGGCAGGCTATCGCTCGGCCAAGGAATTCATGCGGATGATCATGCCGTCGCATGCGAAAAACGTGAAATTCTACGCCGAACCGATGCCGATCTATGCCCGCTATCAGGTCGAAACCTATCTGGCGGGCATGTTCAACCCCACGGTGCAACTGCCCTCGGGCGGCTATATCGTGATCGGGATCACCGAGGCGCTGGTCGCCATCGACGTGAACTCGGGCCGCGCGACCAAAGAAGGCTCGATCGAACAGACAGCGCTGAAAACCAACCTCGAGGCCGCCGACGAGGTGGCGCGCCAGCTGCGCCTGCGTGACCTTGCCGGTCTGATCGTGATCGATTTCATCGACATGGACGAACGCAAGAACAATGCCGCCGTCGAAAAACGCTTCAAGGACAAGCTGAAAACCGACCGCGCGCGCATTCAGGTGGGCCGGATTTCCGGTTTCGGCCTGATGGAAATGTCCCGCCAGCGCCTGCGCCCCGGCATGCTGGAAGCCACGACCCAGATGTGCCCGCATTGCCACGGTACGGGCCTTTTGCGCTCGGACGACAACGTCGCCCTGTCGATCCTGCGCCAGCTCGAGGAAGAGGGCGTGCGCGCCCGCTCCAAAGAGGTGCTGGTCCGCGCGCCCATCGCGATTGCCAATTTCCTGATGAACGGCAAGCGCGAGAACATCGCCGAGATCGAGGCGCGCTATGGCATGTCGGTGCGGATCGAATGTGACCCGACCCTGATTTCGCCTGATTTCGTGGTGGAAAAGTTCAAGACCGCGACACGGATCGTCCCCGAAGCCGCCCCCATCGTCGCCAGCGCGATCCTGATGGAAGAGGACGAGGATGACGATCTGATCGTCGAAACCCCCGATGACGAGGAAGAAGAAGCCGCTGCACCCGTGGCCGCAAAGGCTGCGCCCGCAGCGCCCGCGGCAGATGCCGATGGCGAAGACCGGCCCAAGCGCAAGCGGCGCCGGCGCCGGCGGCGGCGGGGTGGCGCGGGCGAGGCCCAACAGGCCGAGGGTGCAGAGACGACCGAGACCGGCGACGAGGCCGAGGCTGACGCAACTGCTGTGGCCGAGACAGCACCGGAAGCGGCGTCCGAGGACAAGCCCAAGCGTCGCCGCACGCGGACGCGCAAGTCACCCGAGGCAGCCGCCGAACAGGTGTCCGAGACCGCAGCCGTGACCGACGCGCCTGTGACAGAAGACGCGCCTGCGACGGAAGAGGCCGTGCCAGAGGAGGCCGCGCCCAAGAAACGGACACGCAGCCGCAAGAAACCTGTCGCCGCGGAGGAGACAACTGCCGAACCCGCAGCGGTGGCCGAAGCCGAGGACGCGCCTGCCAAGCCCAAGCGCCGCAGCCGTGCCAAGCCGAAACCGGCCGAGCCCGAAACCGCGGCAGAGACGGCGGAGCCTGTGGCCGAAACCCAGCCCGAAGCCGCTCCAGAACCGGCCGCGGAACCTGTGGCAGAGACCCAGCCCGAAGCCACGCCGGAACCGGCAGCGGAACCTGCGCCTGCACCACAGCCCGAACCAGCCGCTGCGCCCGCCGCCGAAAAGCCGCGCCGCAAAGGCTGGTGGTCGCTCGGCAAATAACGGCCCGCATCACCGCAAACGCAACGCCGCCCTTTGACAGGGCGGCGTTTCTGCTTTCGCCCCAACTTCTTTTTTCCAAAAATACTCCGGGGTGAGACCCGGACCCCGTCCGGGGCGAGGGGCAGCGCCCCTGACAACGCCTGTGGC
>DAISXL010000141.1:0-6291 GCA_036825855.1 Yoonia sp. | reverse complement strand
ACCGTATCCACGGTGGACCCGACCAGCGTGCTGCCCAGCGGGGCTTTCCACCACGACCCGTCGCGCAGGCGGTTGAACACGGCGATATCCAGCAGTTGCGCCACGGCAAAGGCGGTGGCCGACCCGATGGCGACGCGCAATGCGACGGCGGGGTATTCATAGCCGTCGCCTTGCAGCATGATCTGGCTGCCGATCAGCGAACAGATAATCCCGACGACCAGCCCCGCGAACACGACCTTGCGCGCGGCTTGTGCGCCATAGACGCGGTTCATGATGTCGGTGACAAGAAACGCCAGCGGATAGGTGAACGCCCCCCATGTCAGAAGGCCGTCGAGGATCAGGAATTGCACAAGGATATTGGAGGCCACGACGATGGCGGCCATGGCGAGAACGCCGGGAAGGATGCGTGTCATTTGAATGGTTCCGTTTTGACAAGGGTGCGGCACTTGGCCCCCACAGGGGACAGCGCGACCTACCGCCCGCCTGTCAGTCCGTCAACCGGTATTCCACGATCTCGGTCCGTTGGAAGGCGCGATAGTTGTCGTCCGAGATCAGGGTCATCCGCAGCCCCTGATCGTCCTGCCAGATGCTGATGCCTTCAAGGTTGTCGTGCTGGCGCAACCGCGTTTCAAGCACCATCGCCTCATCCCCGCCGGTCAGGTCGAACCGCCGCACGCGGCTGCGAAACCCGATGCCAAGGAAATCGCGTTCCAGCACATAAAGCCGCCCGTCCGGCCCAATATCCGCACCGACCACCAGAAACGCGCCCCGCCGCGGGATGTCGAACGGCTGATCCCAAAGGCCGTTTTGCAGCCGGTAGACGGGAAAGGGCAGCGTCGCCACCCCCGATCTTTCGGGGATCGTATAAAGCGCGCCATCGCTGCCGATGGCCAAAGCCTCGAGCGAGGCATTGGTCTGCATCCCGTCAAAGGCGGGCGTTGTCATCAGCTCCGATCCCGGCGCGTCGATGGCGGCAAAGCGGCGGATGCCGTGCATCCATTCAAAGGACACAAAGATCGTGCCATCGGGGGCAATGGCCAGCCCTTCGCTATCGCTTTCGGCGCGGATCAAGGCGCGTCCGCCCGGACCTGTCATCGTGACGATGGGGCCCGCCGTGATGCCGGTGATACGGCCGTCCGTCCGTGTGAACTGGCCACTGGCGAAAACGGCGCGGTCGCTGAGCGCGACAAAGCTTGCTCCGTCGTCGGACACCTCGATCGCGGAAAAGCCGCCAAAGCGCGGATCGTCCAGCGTCCAGTGATGGCTGCCGATCAACACTGCCTCGGACCGGGCAGGCAGGGCCAGCCAGAGGGCAGCCAAAAGATACGTCAGGCGCAAGGCGGGATCATTTCACTGTGGCCGGCATGGCGCCGACCATAGGCTTACAGGGTTAAGATCGCTTTACCGCAATCACTCGGCGTTCAGAACGGCCAAACACTGGCCCGGCAGGCTTGCCATCGTCAGCTCGCCGCGGGGCGTGACAGGTGGTGCGTTCGGATCGCGCGGGCGCGGCGGAGGCGGGTTGATGATGTTGTTCACCCATTCCTGTGCTTCGGCGCAACCGTCACCGGGGGGTGGCGGGGTCTGATCGACGCAGGTCGCATCCCCTGCGGGGCAGTTCAGCCGGACGTGGAAATGGTAATGATGCCCGTACCAAGGCCGGACCTTGTTCAGCCAGCTGCGGTCGCCGGTGGCGTTGTTGCACATTTCGACCTTGGCCCCCGGAAACACGAAAATCCGTGCGGTGCGCGGGTCGGATGCCGCGGCGCGGATCAGTGCCTCGTGCTGCGGGGTCCAGTCGCCGTTGACATAGGCGCCGTTGGCGCGCCGCATCGAGATGGACGAAATCGCCTCGCGCTCGGCGCGGGTCAGGTCCAGCCGTGTCGCGGGCAGCATCCAGATATCGGCATCAAGGCCGGTCTGGTGGCTGGCGTGGCCTGTCAGCATCGGCCCGCCGCGCGGTTGGCTGAGATCGCCGACATAAAGGCCGTTCCAGCCGGGCAAGGTCGCCGCGAATTGGCTGAGGTCCTGCACATAGTCCACGGTGATCGGCTGCGCCCAGTTGCGGTTGCGCGACAGGCGCATTGCCTGCCATGTCGGGCCGGTTTCCGGCAGGGCGACGGCACCGGCCTGACAGCCTTGCGAATAGCCGCCCAAGGCTGCGGGTGATTGCGCGCTGGGGCGCGGCGCCGCGCCGAACAACGCCTTGGCCACGCGGTTGTCACCGGCGTTCTGCATCACCTCGACCCGTGGTGCGGGGGGTTCATCCGGCTGGCAGGCGGCCAGCCCCATGCTCAGGATGAGTGCTGCGGCAATGCGGACCATGCGTCTCGATCTCCGTTCTTGTTGACATAGCGTAGCAAGAAAAGCCCGATCATGAAAAGGAAGATGATCGGCAAAAAGCCCAATTGGTTGCTGCCGGTCATGATCGTGAAGAGCGTGATCAATGCAGGCGCAAGAAATGCCGTGGCTTTTCCGGTCAGCGCAAAGAGGCCGAATGCCTCGGCCGGATGGTCGGGGTGGGTGTGCCGCACCATCATCGACCGCGACGCGGAATACAGCGCGCCACCCGCCCCGCCGATGCAGACGCCACAGAAATAGAACACCAGATCAGGGATGGGGGACCCTTCGGGCAGCGGGATGCCAAAGATCGCCTCGCGCGACATGCCGACGATGATAACGGACACGCCGATCAGCACCCAGACGCAGACCTTGATCACGGGTTTCGGACCATAGCGCGCATCGCCCAAGCCGCCAAGCCATGTCACGATGGCCGCCGCGATGGCCGCGATAATGCCAAAGACACCGATCTGGATCGTCTGCCATTCCAGCACAAGTGCCGCATAAACCCCGCCAAAGGCATAGACCGCATTCAGCGCATCGCGATAGAACATCGATCCCAGCAGGAAATTGAACAGGCTTTTGCGTTTTACGACGGAGCGGAGCGTGTCCATCAACTCGCCCGCGACAGCGCGCATGTCGGTGGACTTGCGCACGGCATGCGGATCGTCGCGGACATAAAGAAAGAACGGGATGATGAAGATCACATACCAGATCGCGATGAACGGCCCGACCGACCGCGTGCCTTCGCGCAGGTCGGGGTCCAGCCCGAACAACGGCGCATTGCCCAGCAGCGTGACGCCCTGTTCGTTTTCCGCCAGCAACAGCAGCATCAAAAACAGCGACACCACCCCGCCCCAATAGCCAAAGGCCGCCCCCGACCCCGAGATGCGCCCCACCTCGCGGTCATTGCCCAAGGACGGCAGGATCGCGTTAACGAAGTTCAGCGCGCTTTCGGCGGCGATGAACCCGATGTAGAAGGTGATCAGGATCAGGATCAGCGAGGCACCATCCGGCGTCAGCCCCCACAGCATCCAAGTCGCCACCACATAAACGACCGAGAAAAAGGCGATCCACGGGATCTTGCGCCCGGACCGGTCGGCGAAAGCCCCCAGAAATGGTGCGCTGAACGCGATGAGCAGGCCCGCGACGGTCTGGCCTGCGGACCAGATCCATTGCGCGCGGGCGTTGGCGGCGGAGTCCTCCAGCCCTGCGCCCATATAATACTGTGCGGCGACAACCGCGAAATAGGGGCCGAAGATGAAAGTCAGGCCAAGCGTGTAGAACGGCTGCGACGCCCAATCGAACGCCATCCATCCCCAGATCCGTTTCTTGCTGACCATGACCTGCCCCTGCATCCCTTTTCAGGAACTAGACACCGCAAATCATGTCGCTGGCAAGACAAGGTTTAGGGTTGCGCGCCGTGATCGACAGGGGGCCAGGTGCGCGTGCGGTCGGCGTCGATCCAGCCTTGCACCCAATCGGGCAGGCGCGGTTGTGGATCATTCATGCCCATTTCCGCCAGCAGCCGCTCGGGTTTGACGATCCCGTTCTTGTCCGTCGCGGCAGAGCGGTAAAGGATCTGCACCGCGCACTCTTTTCCGATCCAGATCGACTGGTCGAGATACATGAACTTGTCGTCCCAGCCGATACACTTGCTGACCATGCGAAACCGGGTGAAAGGCCTGATCCGCTTGCGATACCGCACCGACGCTCCCGCCATCGTCAGCCCCCAGCGATTGCGCTGCAAGGTAGCCACCAGCCCGGTGCGGATACCAAGGCCCGTGCGCCCCAGATCCATGATCGTCAGGATGCGCCCGTTGTTCATCTCGAAATAGACGTCGATGTCCTGCGGCCAGCAGCGGTGCCACGACTCATGCGCGTCCATCGGCCCGATCGCGGGCCTGCGCCGGTTGACGATGATTTCCTTCAGGGTGCGGACAACGGGATACATGCGGCGCCTCTTGCTGGTCGGCGCATGATTGGGCGCAATTGACGTTAACGTCAACTTTGACCTCGGGGCAACCTTGGGCTTGTCGCGCGGGGCCGGAACGCTTAGGTCCATGCCAGACTTTCAAAGGGGCGTTTCTTCCATGCTTACCATCATCCAAGCCTTGCTTTTGATCATCGGCGTCGTGCGGTTTTTCGTTATCGCCCATTTCATCATGAGCTGGCTGATCCGGTTCGAGGTGCTGAACATCCGCCAGCAATTCGTGGGGCAGGTCTGGTACACGCTCGAACGCGTGCTGGAACCGATCTATGGCCCGATCCGGCGGATGCTGCCCAACATGGGCGGGATCGACCTGTCTCCCATCGTGGTGCTGGTGGGTCTGGAAATCCTGCGCATCTTCCTGATCAACAACATGAGCGTATTTCTCTGATCGCAGACAGCGGTCCGGCATGGCGCAAAACCGCCGCTTGCGGTCGCGCTTGGCCTTTCCGCGCGGCGCGGCGCGTGGTCTAGTCGGCCCATAGGAAGCAGAGGCGCGCCATGTCCGACCAGATCACCTTTTCCCTTGACGGCGTCACGGTCACCGCCGCCCCCGGCCAGACGATCTGGGAGGTCGCGAACGGCCGCGGTCTGGTGATCCCGCATCTGTGTCACAAACCCGCTCCCGGCTATCGGTCCGACGGCAACTGCCGCGCCTGCATGGTCGCGATCGAAGGCGAACGCACGCTGGCCGCCTCCTGCATCCGCGAACCGCGCGACGGCATGGTCGTGACCACCAACCAGCCGCGCGAGGTGCAGGCGCGGCGCATGGTGATGGAACTGCTGGTCGCCGACCAACCGGCGCAGGCTGTCGCGCATGACCGGTCCAGCCACCTGTGGGACATGGCGGGCGCGCAAGGCGTGGCTGCCAGCCGCTTTCCCGCCAAGGTGGATCATATCCCGCTGCTCGATGACAGCCATGTCGCGATGTCGGTGAACCTTGATGCCTGTATCCAATGCGGGCTGTGCGTGCGGGCTTGCCGCGAGGTGCAGGTCAATGATGTGATCGGCATGGCGGGGCGCGGTGGCACCGCCTATCCGGTGTTCGACATGGATGATCCGATGGGCGGATCGTCCTGTGTGGCCTGCGGCGAATGTGTGCAGGCCTGCCCGACAGGCGCGCTGCTCCCAGCAACAGTGACCGATGAAAACCAGCAGGGCGATACCCGCGATTTCGACCGAGAGGTCGCCAGCGTCTGCCCGTTCTGCGGTGTCGGCTGTCAGGTCAGCCTCAAGATCAAGGACAACAAGGTCAAGTTCGTCGAAGGCATCAACGGCCCCGCGAACGAAGGGCGGCTCTGCGTCAAGGGGCGGTTCGGGTTCGACTATATCCACCACCCGCACCGCCTGACCAAACCGCTGATCCGCCGCGCCGATGCGCCCGCCAAGGGGCTGAACGTCGATCCCGGCAACTGGCAGGCCCATTTCCGCGAGGCGACATGGGACGAGGCACTGGACGCCGCAGCGAACGGCCTGCGCGACATTGGCGGCAAGGGCGTGGCGGGCTTTGGTTCGGCCAAATGCACCAATGAAGAGGCGTATCTGTTCCAGAAACTGATCCGGCAGGGGTTCGGCCACAACAACGTCGATCACTGCACGCGGCTGTGCCATGCGTCGTCCGTGGCGGCGTTGATGGAAAATGTCGGTTCCGGTGCCGTGACCGCGACCTTCAACGAGATCGAGAATGCCGATGTCGCCATTGTCATCGGCGCCAACCCGATCGAAAACCACCCCGTCGCCGCGACCTATTTCAAGCAATTCGCCAAACGTGGCGGCAAGCTGATCGTGATGGACCCGCGCGGGCAGGCGCTGAAACGCCACGCCTCGCATATGCTGCAATTCCGCCCGGGTGCCGATGTGTCGATGCTGAACGCGATCATGCATGTGATCGTCGAGGAACAACTTTACGACCAGCAATACATCGCCGCCTATACCGAGAATTGGGAAGCCGAAAAGGCGCA
>DAISXL010000140.1:0-6325 GCA_036825855.1 Yoonia sp. | reverse complement strand
GCCGGATCGGCCTTGGCCAGTTCCAGCACAGCGGGCAGCAGGGCCGAGGGGTGGTAGTCCGAGGCGAGAATATCCAGCAGGCCAAGTACATGCGCCGCCCGGGCCGACAGGTTGCCGGAGTAGGACTGCCCCCGCAGCGCATTCGGTGCCCCCATCGCGGTGGCAAGGCCGCGCGCGCGGGCCTCGGTCGCGGCCTCGACCGTCACCGGAAACTCGCTGATCCCCGCGCCAAGCGCCTGCATCAGCGCCACCTTTTCTACTGTGTCGTCATCGTGGCTGGCCAGTGCCACCCCATGCGCGCGACAGGTGGCCGATATCGCGCGCAACGTTGCGGCCATATCGCCGGCGGTGGAGCGTTTCTCGGCGATGCGGCGGGCGACCTCGCCTTCGGCATCCGTAAGGCTCAGCCCTTTGTCGCGGGCAACGCGGGCCGTATGCGCCTCGATATCGCGGTACTGGCCCTGCCCCGGCGTATGGTCGGTCAGCGACACCAGATCAACCGCGCCTTCGGCGATCAGCCCTTCGACCACGCGCAGGGCATCGGGAAAGGTGATCTCGAACCGGGCATGAACCTTGTGATCCACCTTCAGCACAGTGCCCATGGATTTCAAAGCGCGGATGATCGCGCTGGTCTGGTCAAAGTGCCGGATATGGCCGTAGGCCGAGCCGGGGTGAAAGCTGACCGCGGCATAGGCCGTCGTCACGCCCGAGGCCGCCAACCTGCGGTCAAGGTCACGCAGGCCCAGTTCCAGTGGCATGCGCACATTGGGGCGCGGCTCGACCTCGCGTTCCACCATGTCGCCGTGCATGTCGACAAAGCCGGGCATCAAGAGCAATCCGTCGCCGGACAGGGCCGCGCCGGGCATCGGGGCTTCTGTGATTTCGGCAATCCGCCCGCCCTCGACCCGGACCGAGCCGCGTTCGATCACCCTGTCGGCCAGAACCACGCGGAAATCAGATAGCCACATCTTCGGGCACCTCTTGCGCAGTCAATTCAATCTCGCGGTCGATCAGCCCGGCCACGTCGCCCGGATGGTGGAATACACCGATCATCGCCACACCCGCCGCCTTCAGGTCGGCCAACCGCCGGATCAATGCGGCACGTGCGCCTGCATCAAGCGAGGCTGTGGGTTCGTCCAGCAACAGCAAGCGTTGCGGCAGGATCAGCGCGCGGGCAAGGTTGACCTTTTGCTGCTCGCCGCCCGAAAAGGTGGTCGGATAGGCGCGCCAAAGGTCACGCTTGACGCCGAACTCTGCCAACCAGCGGCGGGCTTCCACCAGTGCTTCGGGTGCGGCGATGCCCGCCCTTCGCAACGGCTCGGCCACGATATCCTCGGCGGCAACCCTTGGCCGTGCGATCAGGAACTGGGTGACAAATCCAATTTCGCGCCGACGCAAAAGCGCAATATCCACATCCGCTGCTGTGGCAAGGTCAATCCGGCCTTCTGCCGTATGATACCAGATCTGCCCCGCTCGCGGCAAATAGCTGCGGTAAAGCGTGCGCAGCAGCGTTGATTTTCCCACCCCGTTCGGGCCGCGCAGCAGCAGAAACTCACCCGCGTGCAGGGTAAAGGTGATGCCCTCGAAGGCATGGAGCCGCTGGCCCAGATGATGCATCTGGAAATGCTTGGCGAGGTTCTGAACCTCAAGAACGGGGTGCATTGCGGGCCTCACAGCTTGGCATGGACGAGTTGTTGCGTGTAATCGTGCTGCGGGTCCTGAAAGATCTGATCCGCCAGCCCCTGCTCCACCACCCGGCCCCGCCGCATCACCATCACCCTATCGGCCATGGTGCGGATCACGCCAAGGTCGTGGCTGACGATCACCATTGTGATCGCCCGGTCACGCTGCAGCCGTTTCAGCGTATCCAGAACCAGCGCCTGCACGGACACGTCAAGGCCCGTGGTCGGTTCATCCAGCAGCAAAAGCACCGGTTCCAGCGCAATGGCCTTGGCCAGCTGCACGCGTTGCTGCATACCGCCAGACAGCTCGATGGGCCGCGCATCCATCCGCTCCAGCGGGAATTCAGAGGCATCCAGCGCCTCACGCGCGCGGCCACGTAGGGCGGCAAAGCTGCGTTCCCCCGCGATCAGCAGGCGTTCCGCGACATTGCCGCTTGAGGTGTGTTTCATCAAAAGCCCAAGGTGTGGGTTCTGATAGACGATGCCGATCCGCGTGGCGCACAGCATCCGGCGCGCGAAACGGTCAAGGTCAAACAGGTTGCCGGGCAGGTCTGGCAGGGCGAGGCGGTAGTCGCCTGCGTCTGGCGTGTCCTCAAGGTTCATCATCCGCAGAAGGGTGGATTTGCCAGACCCGCTTTCACCGACGATCCCCAGAACCTCGCCGGGGTAAACCGTGGCAGAAACATCCTGCAGCGCCACCACATCGCCATAGCGGCGCGACACGCTGGTCATGGTCAGCAAGGGCGGTGTGGTCATCAGTTGCGGAGCACGCAGGGCGATGGTCATAGCGGCATCTTTCCGTTTTCATACCAGGTCGGGCCGATCTGAACGGCAGCACCTTCGGCCTGCCGGATCGCCTTTATGCCAAGATGGCTGTCCGACAGTTCAAACTGCGAGGAGCCGTCATCCTGCGGGATTTCGTTCATGAAATAGCCTGACATGCCCGAGCGGTGGCAGGTCAGTGCGGCATGGTCCTCAACCTGATAAGGCACGTCTGAAAACACCAAAGGCTCGACCTTCGTAAAGGGTGGCACAGCATAAAGCCGCTTTTCGCGTCCGGCTGACAGGAAGGTCAGGTGCTGCGCCATGTGCAGTTTCGGCACGTCCCAGCGGGGAATGGGCGACGGCGTCATCACGTGGCGCCCGTTGACCAGCGACGGATAGGCCGCCCCCTGCATCACGCGGCCCGAACGGACGATTTGTTCATAAAGGATCAGCCACAGCCGCCCGTAATCGGCATCGGCATGCATCTGGCGCGCGACGGACATGTTGGGTTCGACTGGGCGCAGGGGTTCGGGGTTCGGCACCTGTAACACCAACACCTGATCCGCGCGCAGGCGTTCTTCAGGAATACGGTGGCGGCTTTGCAGGATCGTGGCCTCCAGCGTGTCCCACGTTTCCCGCGCACCAGAGACTTTGGAGAGGAAAGACCGGATCGACGCCGCATTGACGCTGTCATCTGCGCCTTGATCGATAACCTTGACGACCGAAGAAGGCTTCAGCAGGGTCAGCGTCACCTGCAACCCGCCCGTCCCCCAACCCCGCGCCATCGGCACCTCGCGGCTGGCATAGGGCATCTGGCAACCGGGGACCGCGATGGCCTTCAGCATCTTGCGGCGCAGCTCGCGCTTGGCCGAGGCGTCAAGAAAACCGTAGGACATCGCCTCCCAGGGTTTGGTTAATGTGGCGATGGTCATGCGGGCACCTTTTCGGGCGCGGTTGGCGTTGCGGCCTTTGCCCCGCGCAGGGCATCCAGCGAGGATTGGAATGTCACGTAATGCGGCAGCTTGAAGTGGATGCAGAAGCCAGACGCCTCTACCGGTTCGGTGTGATAAAGGAAGAACTCTTCCTCCACCGGCGATCCTTTGGCGGCACCCGGCGCGTTGAGGTCCAGCGTGGCACCCGAGATTACCTTGACCTCGTTCCAGCCCAGCGTGGCGCAGAAGCCCAGTTCCAGAAGGCCCGACTTGCCTTTGGAGATGACCTCGGCCTGAGAAACCTTGACGCGCCCGGCGGAAAACACCGTGCCGCGCGGGTGGCGCACCCGCACCTCTGCCTCGGCCAGCCGCAACTCATTGACCGTGGGGTGGGCGTTGCCATAGCCGCGCATGGCTGAATAGCCCAAGGCCAGCATTCCGCCCGTATCGGCGCGTGCAAGGCTTTGCAGCGTATGGGCGCGCCTTGCCGGAAACAGCAACGGCTCGCGCGTCAGGTCCGGGATGTCATCGGGGGCGACGTCTTCACGCACCGGATCGGCCACCAGACCTTGCGCCTTTTGCCATTCTGCCAGCGACGGCTGCTGTGCCGGTGCCGGGTTGGCTGCGGGGTCAACAGGCGTTGGCACAAAGGGCCGCCCTTGCAGCACGTCCGTCGCCAAAAGGCGGTGCGCGTAATCAAGGCTTGGCCCAAGGATCTGCCCGCCCGGAATATCCTTGAACGCCGCCGAAATCCGGCGATGGGTGAAAAGCTGGTCCTGCAGCACGGGTTCTGCAATCGTCAGGCGCGGCTGCGTGGTACGCCATGCGCGCAACAACAGCACCGCCTCATAAAGATCACCCCCCGCCTGCGCCAATGCCAGCGCAGCAAGGTCGGGCTCATAGAGCGAGGCTTCCCCCATCACCCGGTCGATCAGCATCGGCAGCGCGCGGCGAATCTCGGCCACGCGGGCGGCATCGATCTGGCCCAGCTCGGCGCGGTAAAGGCGTTCCGACTGGTCAATCGCGCGCTCGCCGCCACGGGTTGCAACATAGGCCATCACAGCACCTCGATTATGGTTGAGCGCGGCAGACCGATCACCCGTGCGCCGCAGATCAGGAACAGATCGAACCCTGTGGGATAGCGGCAAAGTGCTGCGCGCATCGCCCAGAACCCGGGGGCAATTCCGTCCAACGTAACCTCGGCATGGGTTTCGATCCCCGGGCCGGTCAGCCGCAGCCGCTGGCCCGTGCCGAACTGGGCCTCGGCCACCACTGTGGCCCCATCTTCAGGGTAAAGTGCGGACCCGACGCCCAATTGCACTAGCCGGTCAATGGGGGTGCCAAGCGACAAAAAGCAGTGATCGGCAAAAGGCAATGGCATCAGCGCTGCGCCAAACGCGGCGATGCGTTCTGCAAGGGCCGGATCATCACAGAACACCCGGCACTCGCGATCCAGCAGGGCTTCGGCAATTCCCGTCATGCCGGGTGCGGGCAAGTCCTGCACCGTGCCGGGGCGCGACAGGGCCCACATCATGGCCTCGAACGTGGCATTGGTGCGCGTCTCGAAAGCGTCGGGCACCGGAACGGCTGTGAGCAATGACATCAGAACGTCTCCATGTCGACGCGGGTGGCCTCCACCTCGCGCAGGCGGGCGGTGTCGGTGGAGGCTTGGGCCGCAGCTTCGCGCTGCAGGAAAGCGTGTATCTCTGGCGTCTGGCGCAAACTCGCCGCCGCATCGACCACCGCCATCGCCATTGCGCGGGTCAGGTCACAACCTACGATCATGCCATAGCCTTCGGTCCCGGCGGCGCGAATATGCGCCTCGGCCACCAGCACCTCTCCCAGATGAAAATCGGTGCCTTGCACGGTGTCGCGCATCGGCAGCATCACGAGGCCGGTACGACTTTGCACAACCTCGACCGGGCCAAGGCAGGCAAGCACCCCTTCGGCCAGCGCGGCCAGCCGGTCGGCATCGGCACGGGCCAGCACGTCCAGCAGCCGCGCATGATCAAAGGGTTGGGCGGGATCGTCGCCTTGGTCAAACATCAGCGGCACTTTCCGGGGCAGCTTCGCCCTCATCCTGACTGTCAAAAGAGAATTGCACCCGGTCGGCAGCCCAGACCGCCTCGGAATAGCCTATGGGCTGACCTGCAGCGTCCACGTCGGTCTTTTGCAGCACCATGACCGGCTGATCGGGATGCTGCATAAGCAGACCTGCCTCTTCGCCGTCCGGGCGGCGGGCAAAGACGATGGTGCGCTTGCGGAAATAGTCCGTGATGCCATGGCTGCGGTAGATGTCGGTCACCGATACGCCGCCCATGCGCTGTGCGGCAAGGTCGGGAAATCGCATGGCACAGTGGTAGGACAGCCCGATGTTGATCGGCACCCCGTCAGCCAGCCCCCGGCGCAACAGGCGGTGAACCGGGCTGCTTTCGGCCAAACCAAGCGCTGCCGCCACCCGCGCCGAGGCAGGCACGACAGCATCGGCAAGCTGCTCACCTGCAGGAGAGATGCCCTGTTCCAGCAGGTTCTGCCGGAACCGGGTCCGCCGCCCGATGTGATAGCTGATCAGCGGTGCCGCTTGCACAAAGGTGCCACGCCCCTGCTCCACGCGCAGCTTACCCTCGACGGCCAAAGCCGCCACCGCGCGCCGCACCGAATGGCGCCCCGCATGAAACGTCTGGCAAAGTTGCGACTCGGTCGGCAATTGCGTCCCGGGCTGGAGCACACCGGCGGAAATCTCTGTCGAGATGTGATCACGAATAATCTTCCAGTTGTCGCGTCCCATCCTGCCCGATCCGCAAATTCATCCGAATGACTCTAGGGATACTTTCCGTTCGTGACGGCCGTGTGACACTCTAGGCGTGGCAGAGCGAAATCTTCTCGGGATGGGAGACTGATCATCGGCGCGCGAAGGGAAACTTTTCAGAACTGTCCGAGGCACCG
>DAISXL010000139.1:0-6342 GCA_036825855.1 Yoonia sp. | reverse complement strand
ATTTCACGGGGTCTGATTCCGGTGCGGGCAGCGTCGCGCAACAGATTGCGCCACGGTTCGCCAATACGATGTTTCTGGCCGCGGTCAGCGCCGCCATCGCCGTGCCGTTCGCGATTGTGCTGGGCGTGCTGGCGGCCCTTTACCGCAATTCGGTCTTTGACCGGGCGACCAATATCTTCACGCTGTCATCCATCTCCAGCCCCGAGTTTTTCCTCGCCTATGTGCTGATCCTGTTTCTGGCCGTGCTGAACCCGATCCTGCCTGCGGTGTCCAATATCTTTGCGGATATGTCGTTCAGCGAACGGCTGGAAAAGACGCTGTTGCCTGCGCTGACCCTGACGCTGGTGGTGACCGCGCATATGATGCGGATGACGCGGGCCGCGATCATCAACCTGCTGTCGTCCCCCTATATCGAGATGGCGCGCCTGAAAGGCATGTCGCCCCTGCGCGTGATCGTGCGCCATGCGCTGCCCAATGCGCTGGCGCCGATCATCAACGTCGTGGCGATCAACCTGGCGTATCTGATCACCGGCGTCGTCGTGGTCGAGGTCGTGTTCGTCTATCCCGGCATTGGGCAGTTGTTCGTGGATAGCGTCAAATTCCGCGACATTCCTGTCGTGCAGGCCTGCTGCCTGATCTTTGCGGCCGCCTATATCCTGCTGAACCTGACGGCGGATATCATGTCGATCCTGTCCAACCCGCGGCTGAGGCATCCCAAATGATCTGGTTCGCAGCGGCATTGCTGGGTTTTGCGGCCCTCGCCTGGGGGTTCCGGTTCGCGGGGCAAGCGGCGACAGGCCGCGCCCCCTATTTCCGCGACATGACCTTTGGCGTGGCTTACGGCTATATCCTTGCGGTCGCCGCGCTGGTCTGGCTGGTCTGGGCTTATGTGCAAGGCCGCAGCCCCGATCCGGCGGTCGCCAACAAGTTCTTTTTCCTGCGCATCGCCGTTGAAGGGTTCATCATCTTTTCCATCGCCGCATGGCTGTTTCGCCTGCTGGGGCGCAGCGTCGGGACGAAACAGACCAAACGCCTGTTCCGGTCCATGCCGCTGACAGCCGCATTCGGGATCATGATGATCCTGATCTATGTGTTCGTGGCGGTTTTCGCGTCCTTCCTTGCCCCTTACGGACAGGCCGAGATCATTCGCGGCGTGCCCGCCAATATCATGCCCGGCGGCGATATCGCGCTGGGCGGCAACCCCGATTTCCCGCTGGGCACCGACCAGATCGGCCGCGATATCCTGAGCCGGTTGATCTATGGCGCGCAGAACACGGTGGGCATCGCCTTTGTCACCACGGTGATCGCGTTCCTTTTGGGCGGCAGCATGGGCTTTCTGGCGGCGACGCTGGGCGGCTGGCTTGACCAGTTGCTGTCGCGGATCGTCGATGTGCTGATGGCGATTCCGTCGCTAATCTTTGCGCTGTTGCTGATGACCATCGCCAGCGTCTGGGCGCCGCGTCTGGGCATCCCGCAGACCTATTTCATGATCCTGATCATCGCGGTGATCGACAGCACCCGCGTTTACCGTCTGGCGCGCGCGGTCGGTCAGAATATCGTGGTGATGGATTATATCGAGGCGGCCAAGCTGCGCGGCGAAGGTCTGTTCTATCTGATGTTCCGCGAAATCCTGCCCAATGCGACCTCGCCCTTGCTGGCCGAATTCGGGCTGCGTTTCTGTTTCGTGTTCCTGACCATCGCGTCGCTGTCGTTCCTTGGGGTTGGGATCCAGCCGCCTTTGGCTGACTGGGGGACGATGGTGCGCGATCTCGGCGGGTTTGTGAATTTCGCGCAATTCGCGCCGATGGTGGCAACTCCGCCCCTGCTGGCTGCGGGTGCGATTGCCTTGCTGGCGGTGGCGGTGAATTTCGTGGTGGACTGGATGCTGCACCGGTCCTCGGGGTTGAAGGACTGACATGACGCAAGCCCCTGACAGCACGCCACTGGTCAAGATCCGCGATATCCGGATCGAGGGTCGCAGCGACGAGACGTGGATCCCCATCATCAAGGGCGTGAACCTGACGCTGCAACGCGGGCAGGTGCTGGGGCTGATCGGGGAATCAGGTGCTGGCAAATCCACGCTGGGGCTTGCCGCGATGGGCTATACCCGCGACGGCGTGCGGATCAGCGGCGGCAGCGTGGAATTCGACGGGATCGACTTGCTGACAGCTTCGGCCGCGGTCAAGCGTGACCTGCTGGGCAAGCGCATCGCCTATGTCGCGCAATCTGCTGCGGCCAGTTTCAACCCCGCGCACCGCCTGATCGACCAGCATGTCGAAGGGCCTGTGCAGCACGGTATCGCCGGACGCAAGGACAGCGCCGAGGATGGCATCGCCCTCTATCGCAAGATGCGCTTGCCCAACCCCGAGGAAATCGGTTTTCGCTATCCGCATCAGGTGTCGGGCGGGCAATTGCAGCGCGCGATGACCGCGATGGCGATGTCCTGCCGCCCTGACCTGATCATCTTTGACGAACCGACCACCGCGCTGGACGTCACCACCCAGATCGAGGTGCTGTCGGCGATCCGCGACATCGTCGCGCAATACAATACCGCCGCGATCTATATCACCCACGACCTTGCG
This sequence comes from Yoonia sp., assembly GCA_036825855.1. Lineage (GTDB taxonomy): Bacteria > Pseudomonadota > Alphaproteobacteria > Rhodobacterales > Rhodobacteraceae > Yoonia. The sequence continues at coordinate 3,760 of DAISXL010000139.1, read as the reverse complement.
GTCGTCGCGCAGATGGCGGACCGGATCAAGGTGCTGCTGCGCGGAGAAGAGGTTGAGACCGCCGATACCCGCACCATGCTGAACGCGCCGACGCAGAAGTATACCAAATCGCTTTGGGCGGTGCGCAGCTTTGAACGCCCTGCGAAACCTGCCGTTCAGACAGGGGCCGTGCCTGTGGTCAGCATGCAAAAGGTCGATGCCGCTTATGGCAAGGTGCCGGTCTTGCATGACGTGAGCTTTGACATCCACGCAGGCCGCACCGTCGCCGTCGTCGGCGAAAGCGGGTCTGGCAAATCGACCGCCGCGCGCTGTATCACGGGGCTTTTGCCACCGACATCGGGGCAGATCCTGTTCGACGGCAAGGTCCTGCCCGCCGATTATCGCAAGCGCAGCAAGGACCAGCTGCGGCAGATCCAGATGATCTACCAGATGGCCGATACCGCACTGAACCCGCGCATGTCGATCGGGCAGATCATCGCGCGGCCTGTGCAATTCTACCTTGGCCTGACCGGCAAGGCGAAACGCCAGCGGGTCGATGCCTTGCTGGAACAGATCGAACTGGACCCTGCGGAATACTACAACCGCCTGCCGTCCGAGTTGTCGGGCGGGCAGAAACAGCGCATCGGGATCGCGCGCGCCTTGGCCGCCGAGCCGCGTTTCATCATCTGCGACGAGGTGACATCGGCGCTGGATCAACTGGTCGCCGAAGGTATCCTGCGGCTTTTGGCAAGGTTGCAGGACGAGTTGTCCCTGTCCTATATGTTCATCACGCATGATCTGGCGACGGTGCGGGCCATCGCGGACGAAGTCGTCGTGATGAAGGACGGGCATGTCGTGGAACAAGGGCCCAAGGCCGAAATGTTCAGCCCGCCGCACCACGCCTACACCGACCTTTTGTTGTCGTCGGTGCCCGAAATGGACCCTGACTGGCTGAGCAATCTGCTGGCTGAACGGGGTGTTGATAATATCGGCGATGCAGCCGTTAATAAACTTTGATCGAATCGTGGTCCAAGAGGCCGTCACGGCATAACAGGGAGAAAATGATATGAGTGGAATTAGCAGACGCGGATTGCTGAAAACGGGTGTCGCCGCAGGCGTGCTCGGGTTGTCGGGGATGCCGCTGCGTGCGCAAAGCCGGGGTGGAAAATTCACCGCCGGTGTCAGCGGCGCGAACACGTCGGACAGCTGGGATGCACGGACGCATTCGGATCTGTTCATGATCGCGGCAGCACTCGGCGGCGTCTATGACGCATTGACCGAAGTCGCCGCCGACGGATCGCTGCAGGGCGAACTGGCGACAAGCTGGGAAGCCAGCCCCGACGCCAAGGTTTGGACCTTCAACTTGCGCCAGGGCGTGACCTTCCACAACGGCAAGGCATTCGGTGCTGACGACGTGATCGAATCTCTGCAACTGCATGTTGCCGAAGGGTCGAAATCCGCAGCCCAGCCGCTGGTCGCCGCGATCACCGAGATGCGCAAGATCACTGAACATCAGGTCCAGTTCACGCTGGAAGCAGGCAATGCCGACTTCCCCTACCTGCTGTCGGATTATCACCTGCTGATGTACCCCGCAGGCCAGATCGAGGAATCCATCGCGCAAGGGATCGGCACGGGTCTTTACGAAGTCGTGTCCTTCGACCCAGGTGTGCGATTTGTCGGGCGTCGCGTCGCCGACCATTACAAGGGTGACAGCGCCGGTTTCTTCGACGAGGTCGAACTGATCGCGATCAACGACAACACCGCGCGGATGAACGCACTGCTGACCGGCCAGATCGACGCCGTGAACCGGATCGATTTCCGGCTGGAACCACTGCTGCGCGCCAACCCCAATGTCCGCATTCAGGAAGTGACCGGCAACCAGCATTACACCTTCCCGATGCTGACACAGTCTGCACCGTTCAACGATGTGAACGTGCGCCGCGCGCTGAAATACGGTGTCGACCGTCAGGACATGGTGGACAAGATCCTGCTGGGTCACGGCAAGGTCGGCAACGACAGCCCGATCGGCCCTGCAAACCAGTATTACCATGCCGAGATGGAGCAGCTGGAATACGATCCCGACCGCGCCAAGTTCCACCTCCAGCAGGCGGGGCTCGACAGCCTGAACATCGACCTGTCGGCCTCCAACGCCGCCTTTGAAGGTGCCGTCGATGCGGCCCAGTTGTATCAGGCTTCTGCCGCCCCTGCGGGGATCAACATCAACGTGATTCAGGAACCTGCAGACGGCTATTGGTCGAATGTCTGGCTGGTGAAACCTTTCTCGGCATCCTACTGGTCGGGCCGGTCGACCGAAGACTGGATGTTCTCGTCCGCCTATGAGGCCGGCGTGCCATGGAACGACAGCCAGTGGGACAACGCACGGTTCCAGGAATTGCTGTATTCCGCGCGGGCCGAACTGGATACCGACAAGCGGCGCGAGCAGTATTATGAAATGCAGCAGATCCTGCGTGACGATGGCGGCGTGATCATCCCGATGTTCGCCAACTTCGTGCAGGCGATCAGCAACCGGATCGTGACGCCAGATGTGGTGGGCAACACCGCGCAGATGGACAACAACCGCATGCTGGAACGCTGGTCGCTGGCGTAAACCGCCCGCACCGCATTGAACGCCCCGCCCTGATCGGCGGGGCGTTTTGCATTGCGCTTGCAGTTCTGCGCGACACGGCCTATATCACTATCAATAGCGGCGCCTTGGCTTCCACCCCCAAGGCTCCACCGGGAAACATCAACGGGCCGCGCGCCCGTTTTTTTATGCTTGGGACAACCCATGAATGACCTGATCGCCAAGGCGGCCATCGACCGCCGGATCGCAGAGATCATCACCCCCGTCATCGAGGACATGGGGTTCGAGGTCGTGCGCGTCCGGCTGATGACCGGCAAGGAAAGCACCCTGCAAATCATGGTGCAGCGCCCCGATGGCACCATCGAGGTGGACGAATGCGCAAAGATTTCCACCGCCATCAGTGCCGTGCTGGATGTCGAAGACCCGATCGTTGATGTCTACACGCTGGAGGTATCCAGCCCCGGCATCGACCGCCCGCTGACACGGCTCAAGGATTTCGAGCAATGGCAGGGCTTCGAGGCCAAGGTCGAGACAGAGGAACTGATCGACGGTCGTCGCCGATTCAAAGGTGAACTGGCAGGCACCGACGGCGACGAAGTGCTGATCACCATCGACGAAGGCACGATCGGCCTGAAATTCGACTGGCTGTCCGATGCCAAACTTGTGCTGACAGATGATCTGATCCGCGACGTGTTGCGTGGGCGCAAGGATGCGGGCCAGATCGACGAAACCCAATTTGACGAAATTGAAACCATCATTGATGGCGAGGAGAACACCTGATGGCCTATACGTCCGCAAACCAGCTGGAGCTTTTGCAAACTGCAGAGGCTGTCGCACGCGAAAAGAACATCGAACCCGGTCTCGTGGTCGAGGCGATGGAAGAATCGCTCGCCCGTGCGGCCAAGTCGCGTTACGGCGCGGAAATGGATATCCGCGTCAAGATCGACCGCAAGACCGGCCGCGCGACGTTCACACGCGTGCGCACGGTGGTCGCAGATGATGCGGTTGAAAACTATCAGGCCGAATTCACCGTTGCGCAGGCGAAAGACTATATGACCGACCCTCAGATCGGTCAGGAATACAGCGAAGAAGTGCCGCCCGTTGAGCTGGGCCGGATTGCCGCTCAATCGGCCAAGCAGGTGATCCTGCAAAAGGTCCGCGAAGCCGAGCGTGACAAGCAATACGAAGAATTCAAGG
>DAISXL010000138.1:4526-6353 GCA_036825855.1 Yoonia sp. | reverse complement strand
GTGCGCCAAAGGCGGCTGGCCGATGACAAATTGCAGCAACTGACCCAGCGCATCATCGACACGCAGGAAGAAGAACGCGGGCGCGTCGCGCGCGAACTGCATGACGGGATCAGCCAGATGCTGGTCGGCGTGCGCTATGCGCTGGAACTGACGCGCCGCAAGCTGGGGCCTGACACCGGCGACGGCCTGAACAAGGGGATCGACCAGCTTGGCTCGGCCATCCAAGAGGTGCGCCGGATCAGCCGCGACCTGCGGCCCGGCATCCTTGACGATCTGGGGCTTGGGGCGGCGCTGCGCTCGCTCACGGATGAATTCAGCGCGCGCACGGGCGTCGCCGTGTCGCTGGAAACGGTGGTATTCCGCAACCGTCTGGATGACGATGCGCGCATCGCGCTTTACCGGATCGCGCAGGAAGCGCTGACCAATATCGAACGCCATGCCATGGCCGACAAGGTCGAGATCATCCTGCGCGGCACCCGCCAAGGGGCGGAATTGCGCATTACCGACAACGGGCGCGGCATGGTCTGGCCGCCGTCCGCGCGCAGCGGCGGCGGGCTGGGGCTGCGCAACATGCAGGAACGCGTGCAACAGTTGGGCGGCACGCTGCACGTCCGTTCGGCCCCCGGCAAAGGCAGCAGCATTGAAGCCCGCGTGCCGTTGAGCCATATGCTCCGCCCCGACAGCGCCAGCACAAAGGAAAAACCGGCATGATCAGCGTCGTGATCGTCGACGACCACCCGATGGTGGCCGAGGGCATCCAGTCCATCCTGGAAAGCTATCCCGACATCAGCGTTCCGGCGACGTTGAACGACGGGCAGGCCGCCGTGGACAGCGTGCTGCGGCTGCAACCCGATGTCATTCTGCTAGACGTGAACATGCCCGGCCTGTCGGGGCTGCACGCCACCGAGATGATCCTTGATCTGCGGCCACAGACGCGGGTGGTGATCCTGTCGATGCATGACAGCCCCGAATATATCCGCGCCGCATTAAGCCATGGCGCGCGGGGCTATATCCTCAAGGACGTGCCGACCGAGGAAATCCGCACCGCCATCGACGTGGTGATGCGCGGCGAGCAATATCTGTGCACCGGCGCCAAGGGGTCGCTGGAACCGCGCGCGCGCGACGGGCGCGAACCGCTGACCGGGCGCGAACAGACGATCCTGCTGGCCTTGGCGCAGGGCAAATCGAACAAGGATGTGGCGCTCGCGCTTGATATATCGGTGCGCACGGTGGAAACGCACCGCAACAACATCAAACGCAAGCTTGGCATCAGTTCCACCGCAGGGCTGACGCGCTATGCGCTGGAAAACGGCGTGTTGCAGGGCACGGGCAAGTAAAAGGCCGCCCCTTGTGACAGGGGCGACCGATGCGATCCCGGGGAGGGCGGGATCAGTTTTCGATGGTGGCCTGAATGCCTTCGCGCACGATGGTGAACCATTCGCCGGTCAGGCGCAGTTCTTCGAGGCCAGCGTTGATGAAGGGCAAGGCGGCGTTGGCTTCGGCATTGTCCTTGGCCACGAACACATGCAGCGTCGCGGTCGTCGTCAGCGCATCAAGCGACACTACGCGGTCCATCATGCCCAGGCTGCGGGCGTCATCCTCGGCAGGCAGCGCGTCATAGGTCACGACATCGACTTCGCCCTGTTCCAGCAACTGCCAGCATTCAAGCTGGGTCACCTGTGTCAGGGCGATCGCGGGTTCGACCAGACCTTCGACTTCCATGTCGAAGGTGAACCATGCATCCGGACGGCACAGCCGCGCGCCCAGCAGGTCGGTATAGGCCGTTGCCCCTTCATAAGGGCTGCCCGCCAGCGTGTAATACCCCAC
>DAISXL010000138.1:0-4426 GCA_036825855.1 Yoonia sp. | reverse complement strand
GAGCGCAGGATATTGGTATTGGCGTTGAACAGGACTTGAAAGCCCCCTTGCACGCCGGCGCTGCTGGCGATCTGGCTGAGCGTATCGCCGCGCACGACGGTATAGTTCGTGCAAAGCTCTTGTGCGGCAACGCTGGACCCGCCACCCACCAGCAGCCCGGCAGAGGTCGCCAAAACGGTGGCCACGGCCGAGGTCGTCGTGAATTTCTGGCGTGATGTTCGGGCCGTCCGGCTGTGGCCTGCAAATGTGGACATGGGCATTCCTTCCTGTTGTCGGTTTCCTTTGGCACGACTATCCTGCACAAATAGGCGAAATGTTGACCAAAACGGCACGAATACGGGTTCAAACGGGTGAACACCCCGCCTTTGTTGCCAGATCCGGCAAAAAGACGCGGTCCTGATCGTTTCAAACCGTCACGGGATCGTGCCGGATGCGGGCTTGTGTTCGGCGCGGCAAGGCTGGTTTATGGCGACAACCCCCCCTGCAGGAGCACGCAATGACCAACCACACACCCTATACCCCGCCCAAGGTCTGGACATGGGACGCCGAGAACGGTGGCCAGTTCGCCAGCATCAACCGCCCGATCGCGGGTGCGACCCATGACAAGGACCTGCCGCAAGGCCAGCACCCTTTGCAGCTTTATTCGCTGGCGACGCCCAATGGCGTGAAAGTCACCCTGATGCTGGAGGAATTGCTGGCGCTGGGCCATGCGGGCGCCGAATATGATGCCTGGCTGATCGACATCAACAAGGGCGACCAGTTCGGCAGCGGCTTTGTCGGCGTGAACCCCAATTCCAAGATCCCTGCCCTGTTCGACCGCGACACCGGATGCCGCGTGTTCGAAAGCGGTGCGATCCTGCTGTATCTGGCGGAAAAATTCGACGCTTTCCTGCCCAAGGACATCGCGGGCCGGACCGAGACGCTGAACTGGCTGTTCTGGCTGCAAGGATCGGCCCCCTATCTGGGCGGCGGCTTTGGCCATTTCTATGCCTATGCGCCGGAAAAGTTCGAATACCCGATCAACCGTTTCGCCATGGAGACAAAGCGCCAGCTTGACGTGCTGGACCGGCAACTGGCCGACCGCGCCTATATTGCGGGGGACGCCTATTCAATCGCGGATATGGCGATTGCGCCGTGGTACGGGCGTCTGGTCAAAGGCGGGGCTTATGGTGACGCCGCGACCTTCCTTGATGCAGCGTCCTACACCCATGTGAACCGCTGGGCGGATGCCATCCTTGCGCGGCCCGCCTATGTGCGCGGGCATAAGGTCAACCGGACCTGGGGCGAACCGCACGAACAATTGCCCGAACGGCACGCCGCAAGCGATTTCAACAGCTAAGCCTGTGGTCCCGAACGCGCGGGGGCGGTGCAAATTTTGCGCCCGCCCTTGCGCATCGCGGACAACTGCCCCATGTCCCCACGGCAAGCGGTGGAGACAGCATTATTACCTATCTAATTCTGATCGGCGGCCTTCTGGGCCTTTTTCTGGGTGGCGACTGGCTGGTGAAAGGGGCAAGCGGGCTCGCGCTGCGCTTTGGCGTTGCACCGATGATCGTGGGTCTGACGGTGGTGGGATTCGGCACATCCACCCCTGAACTGCTGGTGTCACTGAATGCCGCATTGGGCGGCCAGCCCGGCATCGCGATCGGCAATGTGATCGGGTCGAATATCGCCAATATCTTGCTGGTGTTGGGCACCGCCGCCGTCATCGGGCCAATCGTGCTGAAATTCGCGGATGTCCGCAAAGACCTGCTCTGGATGACCGGGGCCGCGCTGGCCTTGCCGTTGATCTTCTGGTCCGGCGCGGTGGGATTGGTGGAAGGTCTGGCGCTGGTCACGGCCCTTGCGGTTTACCTGTTCCTGAGCCTCAAGGGATCGCGCAACGACAGCGAGGACATCGACGCCCCCACCAGCCTGTGGCTGAATGTCGGGCTGGTGCTGCTGGGCCTTGCCGCCGTGCTGGCAGGCGCGCATTACCTTGTGCAAAGCGCCAGCATCATAGCGCGCGACTTCGGCGTGTCCGAGGCGATGATCGGGCTCAGCATCGTGGCCATCGGCACGTCGCTGCCGGAACTGGCGACCACCGTCATGGCCGCAATCCGCGGCGAACGCGACATCGCGCTTGGCAATATCGTGGGGTCCAACATCTTCAACATCCTTGCCATCCTGGGAATCACGGCGGTCGTGACACCGATTCCCGTCGATCCGCGTTTCCTGAGCGTGGACACGCCGGTTGTGATCGGAATCACACTGGCCTTGCTGGCGCTTGTGTATTTCGTCGGGCGGATGAACCGGCTTGTGGGCGGCGGCATGCTGGTGGCCTATGTCGCCTATATCGCGCTGACGGCCGGTCTCTGAAAGAAAGTTGCGAAAAAACGCAGTCAGGCGTAATTTTCTCCAGCGCGGTGGTTGACCCCTCCGCGCGGGCGCACTAGAACCCAAGACAGCAAAAGGAAACCCGATGAACGTCGTCGTACTAATTGTGGAACACATGCGCATGGGCCGGTGACGGTAAATCCATAACGATCCCATGCGCCCCCGACACACTCGGGGGTTTTTTTATGCCGAGAACGCAACAACCGGATATGAGGCGAGTGAGATGAGCAAGACCATGACGGGCGCAAAAATGGTGGTTCAGGCCCTGATCGATCAGGGTGTGGACGTCGTCTTTGGCTATCCCGGTGGGGCCGTCCTGCCGATCTATGACGAATTGTTCCAGCAGAATCACATCAAGCATGTGCTGGTCCGCCATGAACAGGCCGCCGTCCATGCCGCCGAAGGCTATGCGCGATCCACCGGCAAACCCGGTGTGGCGCTGGTGACATCAGGCCCCGGTGCGACCAATGCCGTGACCGGCCTGACCGATGCACTGATGGACAGCATCCCGATCATCGTGCTGACAGGGCAGGTGCCGACCTTCATGATCGGTTCGGACGCGTTTCAAGAGGCCGACACCGTTGGCATCACCCGCCCCTGCACGAAACATAACTGGCTGGTCAAGGACACCGAAAAGCTGTCCGCGACCCTTCACGAGGCGTTTCATATCGCGCTGTCGGGCCGCCCTGGCCCCGTGCTGATCGACATCCCCAAGGATGTGCAATTCGCCACCGGCACCTATACCGAGGCCCGCAAGGTCGAAACCCATTACAACCCGCAGGTCAAAGGCGACCTTGCGATGATCACCGAACTGGTCAAGGCGATGGAAACCGCCAAGCGCCCGATCTTTTACACAGGCGGCGGCGTGATCAACTCTGGCCCAGCGGCCAGCCAGCTTTTGCGCGAACTGGTGGCAGCGACGGGTTTCCCGATCACCTCGACGCTGATGGGGCTGGGCGCCTATCCGGCATCGGGTGACAACTGGGTCGGGATGCTGGGGATGCACGGCCTCTACGAGGCCAATATGGCGATGCATGATTGCGACCTGATGATCAACATCGGCGCGCGGTTCGATGACCGGATCACCGGACGGATCGACGCCTTCAGCCCGCGGTCGAAAAAGGCGCATATCGATATCGACGCCTCCTCCATCAACAAGGTGGTGCATGCCGATTTCCCGATTTTGGGCGATGTGGCCCATGTGCTGGAAGATTTGCTCAACGTCTGGAAAGCGCGCGGGCGCAAGACCAACACCGAAGGGCTTGCCAAATGGTGGGGCCAGATCAAGGAATGGCGCGCTGTCGATTGCCTGAAGTTCACCCAGCAAGGCAAGGTGATCAAACCACAATATGCGCTGCAGCGGCTCGAGGCGCTGACCAAGAAGCATGACCGCTATATCTGCACCGAAGTGGGCCAGCACCAGATGTGGGCCGCGCAATATCTGGGGTTCGAGGATCCGAACCGCTGGATGACATCGGGCGGTCTTGGCACGATGGGCTATGGCTTCCCCGCCTCGATCGGCGTGCAGATGGCACATCCCGAGGCGCTCGTCATCAACGTCGCGGGCGAGGCATCGTGGCTGATGAACATGCAAGAACTGGGCACGGCGATGCAATACCGCTTGCCGGTCAAGCAATTCATCCTCAACAACGAACGGCTGGGCATGGTCCGGCAATGGCAGGAATTGCTGCATGGCGAACGCTATTCCAGCAGTTGGTCGGAAAGCCTGCCCGATTTTGTGAAACTGGCCGAGGCGTTCGGTGCCAAGGGCATCCTGTGCAGCGATCCTGACACATTGGATGATGCGATCATGGAGATGCTGACCCACAAAGGGCCGGTGCTGTTCGACTGTTTGGTCGAAAAGCATGAAAACTGCTTCCCGATGATCCCCTCGGGCAAGCCGCATAACGAAATGCTCTTGGGCGATGCTTCGACCAAGGATGCCATTCAAGCCGGCGGCGCGGTGCTGGTGTAAGCAAGGATAAGGAAATCATCATGTCACCGCTGAAAATCAAAAAAGGCTCGACCAGCCATTCCGCCTATGACCTGC
>DAISXL010000137.1:0-6400 GCA_036825855.1 Yoonia sp. | reverse complement strand
CGCCCGGACATGCTGGAGGACAGTTTGGCCTTTCTGCGCGCCAAGTCTTCTGAGGATCTGGAAAGCAGGATCGTCGTGCATCGAATGTAGCCCTTTCCTGCTCGACATGCGGATGCAACCTTGTGGGCATCGCTTTTGTGTAATACTATAACATAACACTACCTGAAGGCCGTATCGTGATTGACCAAAGTGAAGCCCGGATCGACAAGTCAGCAGCCCGCGTCGGAAACGACGCAATGGTGTTCGACATCATCCGTGCAGCCAACGGTCCGCTGTCTGCCTACGACATCCTTGACCGGCTGAAGCCGATCCGTCCACGCATTGCTCCGCCCACAATCTATCGCGCCCTTGAGCATCTGATCGCGGACGGTCTGGTGCGGCGCATCGAATCTCTGAATGCCTATCTGACTGCCGATGAACGGGCGCCGGGCACAGTCGTTTTTGCCATCTGCGATGATTGCGGCCGGGTGCAGCAACGCGACGCAGGAGTAGAGGTCGCTCGTCTGACCAGGGCGCTGGCGAAAGAGGGCTTTCGTCCGTCCCATCCGATGGTCGAGGTGCACGGTCGCTGCGGTGATTGTCACACGGCTGGGACCAAGGCATGACCGGGTTTAGCTTGATCCAGTCCGGTCTCGGCCTCCGGCTGGCAGTCGCCGGAGCGGTTTCGGCGCTTTTGTGGGCCGCGTTCGCGTTGGTTGTGGCCTGAGCCATGCCCGCGATTGTTCTACATGATCTGACACTTGGCTATGACCGTCACCCTGCTGTTCATCATCTGGACGCTACGTTCCCCTCGGGCAGCCTGACGGCGATTGTCGGGCCGAACGGGGCGGGGAAATCGACGCTGTTGAAGGGGATTGTCGGGGCGCTGACCCCGCTGGAGGGCCGTATCACCCTTGGCGGCACCCGTGTCGCCTATCTGCCGCAGCAGGCCGAGATCGATCGCAGCTTTCCGGTATCGGTGCGCGATCTGGTGGCCATGGGGCTTTGGGCGGAAATAGGACCCTTTGGGCGCATTGGCCCCGCGCAGGTTGACCGCATCGCCGTGGCACTGGCCGCCGTTGGCCTGACCGGGTTTGAACGCCGCCCCATCGGGGCGTTGTCGGGCGGACAGATGCAGCGGGTGCTGTTCGCGCGGTTGTTGCTGCAAGAGGCGCAGGTGATCCTGCTGGACGAACCCTTCACCGCCATCGACGCCAAGACCGCCGCCGACCTGATGGCACTGGTAAAACGCTGGCATGGCGAGGGACGCACGGTCGTGGCGGTTCTGCATGATCTGGACACCGTGCGCGCGCAGTTCCCCGACACGCTGATGATCGCGCGCGAGATGGTGGCGCATGGGCCGACTTCTCAGGTGCTGACGCCTGCCAACCTGCTGCGCGCCCGCCAGATGTGTGAGGCGTTTGACGATGACGCCGCCGTGTGTCTGCCCCAGAACAGGGGTGCCGCATGATCGACGCGGTCATCACGCCCTTCCTCGACTTTGCCTTCATGCGCCGGGCGCTCTTGGGCTGCATGGCCATTTCCATTGGTGCGACCCCCATCGGCGTCTTCCTGATGCTGCGCCGAATGAGCCTGACCGGCGACGCCATGGCCCACGCCATTCTACCCGGGGCAGCGGTGGGGTTCCTCGTCTCGGGTTTGTCGCTGGGGGCCATGACCATCGGTGGGCTGGTAGCAGGAATGGCGGTGGCGCTGCTGTCAGGCTTTGTCACCCGCGTCACTGCGCTGAAAGAGGATGCCAGCATGGCGGCCTTCTACCTGATCAGTCTGGCCGGGGGCGTTCTGATCGTGTCGGCGCGAGGCAGCAGCGTGGACTTGCTGCATGTGCTGTTCGGCACAGTTCTTGCGCTGAACAACGACGCGCTGATCCTGCTGTGCAGCATCACGACCATTACTTGGTTCGCGTTGGCCTTGCTGTTTCGCCCCCTCGTGCTGGAATGTGCTGACCCCAATTTCCTGCGATCCGTCAGCCGCCTGTCGGCCATCACCCATTTCGCCTTTCTGGCGCTGGTGGTGCTTAATCTTGTGGCGGGGTTTCAGGCGCTGGGCACGCTGATGTCGGTCGGGCTGATGATCTTGCCCGCCGCTGCGGCCCGGTTCTGGGCGCAAGGCATCGGCGCAATGATCGGCGTGGCGGTTCTGGTGGCCATCCTGTCCAGCGCCACTGGCCTGCTCTTGTCTTACCACTTCTCGCTGCCCTCTGGCCCCGCGATTATTCTGGTCGCCGGGGGGCTTTATGCTGCCTCCGTCATCTTTGGCCGCCAAGGCAGCCTCATGGTGCGCTATCTGCCGCGCCCGCATCTGCAATCCTGAAAGGATAAACCCATGAAACGTCGTATCTTTCTTGGTCTGACGACCGCGCTTGCCCTGCTGCCCATGTATGCCTTCGCCCAGGACAAACTGCCCGTCGTTGCCAGCTTTTCCATCCTTGGCGACATGGTAGCCGAGGTTGGTGGGGACCGCGTTGCAGTGACCACGCTGGTCGGCCCCGATGGCGATGCGCATGTCTATCAGCCCACCCCGGCCGATGCCCAGATGATCGCCGGTGCGAGCCTTGTGGTGGTCAACGGGCTGGGATTTGAAGGCTGGCTTGACCGGTTGATCGAGGCATCCGAATACAAGGGACCGGTGGTGGTGGCGACCGAGGGCGTCACCGCGCTGGAAATGGCCGAGGGTGGGGATGACGATCATGCCGAAGGCGAGGCGCATGATCACGACCATGACCATGACCACGAAGGCCACGATCATGGCGGCACAGACCCTCACGCCTGGCAAAGCCTGGCCAACGCCCGCCTCTATGTCGCCAACATCGAGGCGGGCCTGACAGCAGCCGACCCGGAAGGTGCTGCCACCTATGCCGCCAATGCCGCCACCTATCTGGCGGAAATCGACGCCGTTGAGGCAGAGGTGGTTGCAGCCATCGCGGCCTTGCCCGAGGCCCGCCGCTCCGTGGTCACATCACACGATGCATTCGGCTATTTCGCCGCCGCCTACGGCCTCACCTTCCATGCCCCCGAAGGCGTCAGCACCGAAAGCGAAGCCTCTGCTGCCGATGTGGCAGCACTGATCACGCAGATGAAGGCTGAGTCCATCACGGCTGTTTTCGTCGAGAACATCTCGGACAGCCGACTGTTGGAGCAGATCACTGCGGAAACTGGCGCAAAGGTCGGCGGCACGCTGTTTTCTGATGCGTTGTCAGGCCCGGATGGTCCGGCCGCCACCTATCTCGGCATGATGCGCCACAACGTGGCCACGCTGGCCGCCGCATTGGGGTCATGACGAACTTCAGTGAGGCCCTCGATGTCGCCATCCTTGGCGGCAGCTTTGCCGGGCTGACGGCGGCGCTGCAACTGGGTCGGGCCAGCCGCAGCGTCGTCGTGTTTGACACGGGCAGTCCGCGCAACGCCGCCTCCCCCGCCGCGCATGGCGTGCCGGGATGGGACGGGCGGGCCCCGCGCGACATCCTGGCTGCCATCCGCAGGGATGTGGCGGCCTATCCGACCGTCACGTTTCACGACCATGCAGTGACCGGACTATCGGGCGAGGCGGACGCGTTCCGCCTGACAACTGCGGCGGGCGAGTGGCAGGCGCGGCGCGTGATCCTTGCCTGTGGCATGGTCGATCACCTTCCGGCCATTCCCGGCCTTGCCGATGGCTGGGGCCAATGGGCGTTGCACTGCCCCTATTGCCACGGCTACGAAATCAGGAACCGCCCGCTGGCGATCCTTGGCCGTGGGCCCATGGCGTTGCACATGGCGCGTATGCTGCGCACCGACTGGTCGGATGACGTGACGCTCATTGCCCACGAGGGCGATTTCGGGTCAGACGCCGAAGACGAAGCGGAAGACCTCGGTGTGATCCTTCGCCATTCGCCCCTGGTGCGGGCGGAAGGCGAAGGAGACGGTGCACGACTGACATTGGCAGACGGCACCACGTTTTCCACCGCCGGGCTGTTCTTGCACGCAGATGCCGCGTTCGCCGCCCCCTTTGTGGCAGGGCTTGGCCTTGCCACCCTGCAAGGCCCGACCGGACCCTACCTGAAAACAGGCCCGTTCAACACGACCAGCCGCGCGGGGCTGTTCGCGGCGGGCGACATCATCCGCCCCGCCGGAATCGTCACCCCCGCGCTGGCCGACGGCGCCATCACCGGCACGGCAGCTCATCAATCGCTGCTTTGGCCCGACCGCTTTCCCCCCATCTCGGAGCTTGAACCATGACCGCACAAATCCCCGTCACCGTCCTCACCGGCTTCTTGGGCGCCGGAAAGACCACTCTCTTGAACCGCATCCTGACCGAAAACCACGGCCGCAAGTTTGCCGTCATCATCAACGAATTCGGCGAGACCGGCATCGACAATGACCTTGTCACCCATGCCGACGAGGAAGTGTTCGAGATGAACAACGGCTGCATCTGCTGCACCGTGCGCGGCGATCTGATCCGCATCATCGGCGGGCTGATGAAGCGCAAGGGGCTGGACGGCATCCTGATCGAAACGACTGGCCTCGCTGACCCCGCTCCCGTGGCGCAGACGTTCTATGTTGATGCCGACGTGGCCACCCGCACGCGGTTGGATGCAATCCTGACCGTGGCTGATGCGGTCAACCTGTCTACCCATCTGGACGAAAGCCATGAGGCCGCCGAGCAGATCGCCTTCGCCGACATCGTTCTGCTGAACAAGACCGACCTTGTGGATGCCGAAACGCTGACTGCGGTCGAGGCCCGCCTGCGCGCGATCAACCCAACGGCCAAGATCATCCGCACCGCACGCTGCGATGTGGATCTTGACCAGGTACTGGGCCTGAAAGCGTTCGAGTTGGACCGCGTGCTGGAAATCGAGCCGGATTTCCTGACCGAAGACCACGCGCACGAACATGACGATGCGGTCACCAGCATCTCGCTGCATTCGGATGTGCCGATGAACCCCGATGCCTTCCAGATGTGGTTCAGCCGCCTGTTGCGCGAAAAGGGGCAGGATCTGCTTCGGTCCAAAGGCATCATCGACATGGCGGGCGAGGATCAGCGCTATGTCATTCAAGGCGTTCACATGCTGATGGATGGCAACCTGCTGGGGCCTTGGCCAACCGACAAGCCGCGCCAGACCAGGCTGGTATTCATCGGCCGCAATCTGGACAGCATGGGTCTGCGCGAGGGATTTGAGTCGTGCAAGGCGGCGTGACGATCCTGCCACCGCTGACCCGCGCGTCTGAGCCCACTGCCATCGAGAAGGTAGGCCGGTATTTCGACTGCGATGCTGTGCCGACCGGGGCGGTGGCTGTCGGCGACAGTGTCTATGCCAGCTTTGGCGATGGGCAGGTCCGGGTGTTCCGCCCGGATCTGCCGATGCAGGAGGTGTCCGCGCATAACGGCGCGATCCTCTGCATGGCCCGCCATGGTTCTGGTGTTTTGACGGGGGGCGACGATGGGCGCGTTCTGTATCTGGATGCGGACAAGGGAATGACGGAACAGGCCCGGCATGGCGGCAAGTGGGTCGATTGCGTGGCCTCGCACCCCAAGGGCGCATGGGCCGCGTCGATCGGCAAGACCGCGCACCTGACGGATATCGGGGGGCGCGTTCACGCCCTTGATCACCCCAGCACGGTTGGCGGCCTGGCCTTTGACCGCAAGGGTGAGCGGCTGGCCGTGGCCCATTATGGCGGCGTCACGCTCTGGACCCGCGGGCGGCGCGACTGGAAGGCATCATCGCTCAAATGGGCGGGCAGCCATGGCGCGGTGACATGGAGTCCGGACAACCGGTTTCTTGTCACAACCATGCAGGAAAACGCCCTGCACGGTTGGCGGCTGCGCGACAAGGCCGACATGCGAATGTCGGGCTATCCGGCCAAGGTCAAGTCGATGGACTGGGTGGGCAAATTGCCCCACCTCGCCAGCAGTGGCGCGCAAGAGGCAATCTGCTGGCCCTTCGATGGCGCGAATGGCCCGATGGGGCAGCGACCGCTGACGCTGTGCCATGACGGCGACGCCCTGGCGACCGCAGTTTGCGGCTTGCCGGGCCACGACGCCGTGCTGACCGGGTTCGAGAACGGCGTCGTGCTTTACAGTGAACTCGACATTGGTTTCGATCCCCGCGTCATCAAACGCCGCTCCGGGGCCGCGATCACCCATCTGGTGGTGACGCCCGACACCGGCTGGATGCTGGCCGCCGCCGAGGACGGGCTGGTGCTCTGGGCACCCTTGGGAAGGAAGGACCGCTGATGTTCGGCCTGTTCAAACGCAAGCCCCCCGCCGATCCGGTGGTTACGGACCGATTGAAACTCTGGGTCGGCGCGCTGATGGATTTATCGGATAGAGACACGATCATGCTGGCTGAGCTGGACTGTAAAGACCCTGGCTGCCTTGACCTCGAAACCGTCATCACCGTCGTTCGCGCCGACCGCCGCAA
>DAISXL010000136.1:0-6405 GCA_036825855.1 Yoonia sp. | reverse complement strand
ATCGCGCGGCGTTTGACCTGCCTGCGGGGGTCATGTCCATCGTGATCTCGACCATCCCGCTGATCGCCTTTCCGATTGCTTTGGCACTGGGCAATGACCGGTTTTCCTGGCGGCGCATGGGGGGGCTGACGCTTGGCCTTGCCGCCGTCGCGCTGATCGCGCTCCCCGAGGCGAGCCTGCCGGACCGCGCCATGGTCGCCGTGCTGCCTTTGGCGCTGATCGCGCCGTTCTGCTATGCGGTCGAAGGCAATATCGTCGCAAGATGGGGCACGGCGGGGCTTGATCCGGTGCAGGTGCTGTTCGGGGCCTCGGCCATTGGCGTGGTGATCGCCCTGCCGCTTGCGCTGGCGACGGACCAGTTGCGCCTGCCGGCAGCGCCCTTCGTCCTTGCGGATGGAACAATGCTGCTGGGTGCGGTTATTCATGTGGTGGTCTATACCGGCTATATCTGGCTGGTCCGGCGCGGCGGGGCGGTCTTTGCCGGGCAGATCAGCTATCTTGTGACAGGATTCGGAGTGATCTGGGCCATGCTGCTTTTGCGCGAAAACTACAGCCTGTGGGTCTGGGCGGCGCTTGCGGCGATGGCCGTGGGCCTGACGCTGGTGCGGCCGCGCGTGGCCGATGTGCCCGCGACGGACAAGGCTTTGGCGCATGACTGACCTGTTCGCGCTGAGCCAAAGCCAGCAGGCCTGGTTTACACTTGCCGTGGTCGTGGGGATGTTCGTGCTGTTCCTGCGCGAAACCTTCCCTGCCGAAGTGGTCGCGATGGTGGGTGCCACCGTGCTGCTGATCACGGGCGTGCTGCCCTATCAGGCGGCGGTCGATGCCTTTGCCAACCCCGCGCCATGGACCATCGCCGCGATGTTCATCATCGTGGGCGCGCTGGTGCGCACGGGGGCGCTGGATGCCCTGACGCGGCTGGCCGAACGGCAGGCCCGCATCAGCCCTGCGCGCGCCATCGGCGGCGGGTTGCTGTTCGTGGCGCTGGCCAGTGCGATCATGAACAACACGCCGTTGGTCGTCGTGATGATCCCCGTCTTTGTCCAGCTGTCGCGCAGTCTGGGCATGTCGGCCTCCAAGCTGCTGATCCCGCTGAGTTATGCGGCCATCGTCGGCGGCACGCTGACGCTGATCGGGACCTCGACCAACCTGCTGGTCGACGGGGTGGCACGGGCATCGGGGATGGAGCCGTTCGGTATCCTCGAGATCATGCCGGTCGGGCTGGCTGTCGTGGTCTGGACCTTCCTCTATATGTATTTCATGGGCCCGCGCCTGTTGCCTGACCGGCAGAGCATGGCGGGGATGCTGTCGGACCGGTCCAAGAAAAAGTTTTTCTCCGAGGCAGTGATCCCCCCCGACAGCAACCTGATCGGGCGCGATGTGACCGGCGTGCAGTTGTTCAAACGCGATGGCGTGCGCCTGATCGACGTGGTGCGCGGGGATCAGTCGCTGCGCCGCAATCTCAAGGAGGTTGTCCTGCAGGTGGGTGACCGCGTGATCCTGCGCACGGAAATGACGGAACTGCTGTCGCTGCAGGCCACAAAGGACCTGCGCCGCGTCGATCAGGTCTCGGCGGTGGAAACCACCACGGTCGAGGTCTTGATCACCCCCAATTGCAAGATGGCCGACCGCCGTCTGGGGTCGTTGCGGCTGCGGCGGCGCTATGCGGTCTATCCGCTGGCCGTGCACCGGCGCGACGCCAATATCAGCCAGCAGATCGACGATATGACCGTGCGCGTGGGCGACACCTTGCTGCTGGAAGGCGCGCCCGCCGACATCGCGCGACTAGCCGAGGATATGAACCTTGGCGATGTGTCTGCCCCGTCGCAGCGCGCCTACCGGCGGGGCCATGCGCCGGTTGCTGTCGGGGTCCTGCTGGCCATCGTGGGGCTCGCTGCGCTGAACGTCGCCCCGATCCTGATGCTGGCGATGATCGGCGTGACCGTGGTGCTGGTGACAGGCTGCATCGATGCGGACGAGGCATTTTCCTATATCGAAGGCCGGTTGCTGGCGCTGATCTTTGCCATGCTGGGGATCGGGTCTGCGCTGTCCTCCTCTGGCGCGGTCGAGATGATCGCAACCGCGGCCTCGCCCTATCTGATGGCACTGCCGCCGTTTCTGGTGGTGCTGGCCATCTATTCATTGGCCAGCCTGCTGACCGAGATGGTGTCCAATAACGCCGTCGCCGTCGTGATGACGCCAATCGCCATCGGGCTCGCCACGGCGCTGGGGGTGGACCCGCGCCCCTTGGTCGTGGCCGTGATGATCGCGGCAAGCGCCAGTTTCGCCACCCCCATCGGGTACCAGACCAACACGCTGGTCTTTGGACCGGGAGGGTACAAGTTCGCCGATTTCCTGCGCTTCGGGATTCCGCTGAACGTCACGCTGGCCCCTGTCGTGGCCTTTGTGATCCCGCTGATCTGGCCCTTGTAAGCAGGCTGGCCCATGTCCTATAGAGGCGCAGCTTTACACCAGAGATGACAAGAGGTTTCCCATGGCGGGCCATTCGAAATGGGCGAATATCCAGCACCGCAAGGGCCGGCAGGACAAGCTGCGCTCCAAGCTGTTTTCCAAGCTGGCAAAGGAAATCACCGTGGCCGCCAAGATGGGCGACCCTGATCCCGACAAGAACCCGCGCCTGCGGCTGGCAGTGAAAGAGGCGAAGTCGAACTCTTGCCCCAAGGACGTGATCGATCGCGCGATCAAGAAATCGCAAGGCGGCGATGCGGAAAACTACGACGAAATCCGTTATGAAGGCTACGGCCCCGGCGGGATCGCCGTGATCGTCGAGGCGATGACCGACAACCGCAACCGCACCGCATCGACCGTGCGGTCCACCTTTACCAAGAACGGCGGCAATCTGGGCGAGACCGGATCGGTCGCCTTCATGTTCGACCGCAAAGGCGAGATCGTCTATCCGGCGTCCGTCGCGGATGCCGATACGGTGATGATGGCCGCCATCGAGGCCGGTGCCGAGGATGTGCAAAGCGACGAGGACAACCACGTCATCTATTGCGCCGATGTGGATCTGGCCGAAGTGTCGAACGCGCTGGAACCGGCCTTGGGCGAATCGATCTCGACCAAGCTGATCTGGAAGCCCAACATGACCACCGAGGTCGATGCCGAGGGTCTGGCCAAGCTGATGAAGCTGCTTGATACGCTGGAAGACGACGACGACGTGCAGCGCGTGACCGCGAATTTCGAGGCATCCGACGCGGTGATGGCAGCGTTTTCCGAAAGCTGAGGGTCGGAAGAACTTTCAGGCCTCCGGCGGGGATATTTTCGCTCGGAAGATGATCAGGGCGCGTTCACGCGGGACGCGTTTCATCAGGGTGGCTTGAGAACAGGGCGATCTTGTTGCCCTGCGGATCGCGCAGGTAGCCGACATAGAAATCCGGCCCATAGGCCGCGCGAAACCCCGGTTGGCCTTCGTCGGTGCCGCCAGCACCAAGGGCTGCGGCGTGCAGGTCGTGGACCTGTTTTTGGTTGCGCAATTGAAACGCGACCATCGTGCCATTGCCTGCCGTGGCCGGACGCCCGTCGAACGGCGGATTGACGTAAAAGTCCGGTGGGGCAAAGGGCTGGCCCGGCGTGGCGGGCAGCCGGTAGCTCAACCCCTCGGGTCCTTCCTCGAAAGCATAGCCGATGGCAGGCAGGAAGGCTGCGTAGAACCGTTTCGCGGCGGCAATATCGTCAGCACCGACTGTGACATAAGCGATCATGGGGCGTGGTCCTTTCGGGTTGGTATGGCGATGAGAGCTATGGCGTGATGATCCCTTGTTCGGTGACGATCAAGTCCAGCGGCTGGTCGGTAGGTTCGAGCGGCAATTCTGCGTCTTCCTGAGCCGCATAGGCAAAGCCCACGGCCATGACGGGACCCTGCGCGCGCAGCTGTTCCAGCGTGCGGTCGTAAAACCCGCCACCATAGCCCAGCCGCCCGCCCGTGCGGCTGAAGGCCACCAGCGGCACGATCAGGATTTGGGGCGTCATCCAATCGCCTGTCGCGGGGATCTGCGCGCCGAAAGGGCCTGCGATCATCGGGCAGTCCGGCTCCCACAGGCGGAACTGCAAGGGCTGGCCTTTGGCGATGATGACCGGCACGCCGACAGGGCCGTGGGCGGAGGCCTCGGCCATGGCGGGGGTCGGGTCGATTTCGGTGCGCATCGCCATGTAACCCGCCAAGGGGACGCCACGGTAACCCGCCAGAACCTCGCTCAGATAGCCCGCGGTCGCTGCATCGGGCCGGTGCACGGCCGCGCGGCGCGCAAAGGCGGCGGTGCGGGCGGCGGATTTGTCCATCACAGCAGCATGACCGAGGCAAGACCCAGAAAGACAAAGAAACCGACAACGTCGGTGACGGTCGTCACAAATGTGCCGGAGGCCAGTGCGGGGTCGATCCCGAAACGGTCCATCACGACCGGCACACCGATCCCTGCCAGCCCCGCGACCAGCAGGTTGACCACCATTGCGACCGCGATCACGACGCCCAGCATCGGCGCATCGAACCAGACCGTGCCGACCACGCCCATCACGACGGCAAAGCCCAGCCCGTTCAGCAGGCCGACCATCGCCTCGCGCCGGATCACGCGCCAGACGTTGGAGGGCGTCAGATCGCGTGTCGCCAGCGCACGCACCGCCACGGTCAGCGATTGCGTGCCCGCATTGCCCCCCATCGAGGCCACGATCGGCATCAGCACAGCCAAAGCCACCAACCCTGCGATGGTTTCCTCGAAAATCGAAATGACCAGCGAGGCAAGGATCGCCGTCAGCAGGTTAACCGCAAGCCATGGAAACCGCTGTTTCGTCGTCTCATAGACATTGTCCGACAGGCTGCCTTCGCCGACACCGGCAAGACGCAGGATGTCCTCTTCGGCCTCTTCTTCCAGAAAAGCCATCGCGTCGTCGATGGTGATGACGCCCACCACACGGTCGTCGTCATCGACCACGGGAGCGGTGATCAGGTGATAGTGGTTGATCGCCTGCGCGACTTCCTCCACCCCTTGCGCGACATGGAAGGTGCGGAATGTCTCTTCGGTCAGATCGCGCAGGGGCGTGGCGCGCGGATGGCTCAGGATCCGGCCCAGCGTGACATAGCCCACGGCCTTGAGCCGCGGATCGACAAGGATGATGTGGTAGAACTGGTCCGGCAGCACCACGTCCGAGCGTAGGTAGTCAATCGCCTCGCCCACGGTCCAGTGTTCGGGCGCGCGCACCAGTTCGGATTGCATATGCCGGCCGGCCGATTCCTCGGGGTAGGACAGCGCCTGTTCGACGACCACGCGGTCACTGGCATCGAGCGCGTCGAGCACCGCCTCCTGCTGGTCCTGATCCAGATATTCCACCAGATCGACCACGTCGTCGCTGTCCAGATCGCGCAAAGCGGTGGCCAGTTCGGCGGGTGCCAGTTGCTGGATGATCTCTTCGCGCAGGGTTTCGTCAAGTTCGGACAGGATGTCGCCATCGATCCCGCCCTGCCAGAGCGTCAGCAGGTCACGCCGTTCGCGGCTGTCGATCAATTCGATCAGATGCGCGATATCGGCAGGGTGCAGCGGGTCAAGAAGCGCGTCCACCGCCGCCGCATCGCCTTGTATCACGGCGTTCAGCACCTCGGCCACGGTCCGGTCGGTGATGCCAAAGGCCCCTGCGTCTAGCTCGTCGTCGATATCCGCCATCTGGCACCTCCGTTGTCGCAGGCAGCATAGTCAAAGCGCCCTCGGGGACAACGCCATTCCCCGATTTACGCAGGCTTTTGCGCAGCCTATAGGGGGTGGATGACAAAACATCTTCTTCTTGGCCACACGCTTGGGTTTTCGGGCAATCCGCTGA
This sequence comes from Yoonia sp., assembly GCA_036825855.1. Classification (GTDB taxonomy): domain Bacteria; phylum Pseudomonadota; class Alphaproteobacteria; order Rhodobacterales; family Rhodobacteraceae; genus Yoonia. The sequence continues at coordinate 579 of DAISXL010000136.1, read as the reverse complement.
CGGGCGATTGGGCCGATGCGGTGCGCTATGACCCCGCAGGCGGTGTGCTGGTGGATGGCGGCGTGATTGCCGCGGTGGGTGACGGGGCGGCCTTGCGGGCAGCCCATCCCGAAGTGCCGGTCGTGGATTACACGGGCAAGCTGATCAGCGCAGGTTTTGTCGATGCGCATATGCATTACCCCCAGACCGCCATCATCGCGAGCTGGGGCAAGCAGCTGATCGACTGGCTGAACACCTATACCTTCCCCGAAGAGGCGCGTCTGGCAGATCCCGCCTATGCCGCCGAGATCGCGGTGCGGACGGTTGATCTGGCCGTGGCGCATGGCACCACCACGCTGACCAGCTATTGCACGATCCATCCCGCCAGCGTGGATGCGTTCTTCACAGCCGCTGCCGCGCGCGATATGGCGGTGGTCGCAGGCAAGACCTGCATGGACCGCAACGCGCCCGCCAATCTGCGCGACACGGCACAGGCGGCTTATGACGACAGCAAGGCGCTGATCGCGCGCTGGCACGGCAAGGGACGCGCGACCTATGCGATCACGCCGCGGTTTTCGCCCACCTCGACGGCGGACCAGC
>DAISXL010000135.1:0-6415 GCA_036825855.1 Yoonia sp. | reverse complement strand
ATCTGCACGGCCGATCTCTGCGACATCTGCCTGTCGGACAAACGCGCCACCGGCCAGATCGCCGTGGTCGAGGATGTGGCCGATCTTTGGGCGATGGAACGCTCGGGCGTGTTCAAGGGGCGCTATCACGTGCTGGGAGGCACGCTGTCCGCGCTTGACGCCGTGGGGCCGGATGAATTGCGCATCCCCAAGCTAATCGACAGGATCGCCGTCGAGAACGTGACAGAGGTCATCATCGCGCTGGGGGCCACGATCGACGGGCTGACGACCGCGCATTACATCGCTGATCAACTGCCCGGCGTGACCGTCACCTCGCTGGCGCAAGGCGTGCCGGTGGGCGGCGAACTCGACTATCTTGACGACGGGACGATCACGGCCGCCCTGAACGCCCGCAAGGCGCTTTAGCGGCGCATTTCCTTCAATTTGCCGCAGATTGGTACTGCATCCGCCAGAATTCGGACCTATGCCCAGATCAGACGGGTGGACGATGGTATGAGTAACGACAGACGGCCAAATGATTTTGCCGAACGGCTCCGGCGGATCGAGGAAAGCAACAGGCAGCCGCGCACGGCGATACCGCCGCAGGTGCGCAAAGACCTGACCTATGACAACAGCGGCGCGCCCGAAGACAACAGGCTGCGCAACGGGATCATCTGGGCGGTGATCCTCGCGGGTATGGGCACGGGTGGTTATTTTGCCGCACAGGCGGTGCCGCCAGAAATGTCCGCCAGCGTGGCCGGCATCGGGTCCGTCTTTTCGGCGGGGACCGGGACGGACGTCACGGAGGACCCCCTTGGGTTCGATCCAGTAAGCGGGTCGGAACCCGGTCTGCGTGGCTTGATCGTGCCAAGCCCCGCGATCCTTGGCAATCTGCCCGATCCGCTGGAGTTGAGCGCGATCACCACAGGGGCCGTGCCACCTGATTCCGCGACAGAGATCGGGCGGATCATCCCCTTCGACCGCAACGAAGACTGCAACCTGCGCCGACCGCTGACAGGCGAACAGGTGGTCAATGTCCGGCTGGAAAACGGTGCTTTGCCGGTGCCGATTCGTGCCTTTTCGGATGCGGCCTTGGTCGAGCAACTGACGCGAAACGTCACCGCCGTCACGCAGAACAGGCAGCCATATGATGCACAGGCGCAGGTGCGCGGGCAGATGACAGGCGTCGACGTGATCCTGACGGACACCAGCGCGCCGATCTATCTTGTGCTGCAAAACATGGGCGACGGCATCATCTGGAACGTGCAGACCGCCCCCGGTGTGACACTGGCGCATGTCGCCATCGTCGCGTCAGACCTGTCGGGACTGGTCAGCCCGCCCGGTGACACCAGTTTCGAGGCGCTCCTCGTCAGCGATTTCGTCCCGCCGCATGTGTTTGGCGCGGACGAGACACCGCGCGCCTGCATGATCCGGCCATGGCGAGCGCCCCAGCCCGAGTGGACCGCCGTCCAGCGGGCAGAGGGCGATCCCCGCTACCGCAACCAGATCGACAGTTTCAACCAAGGCTATGCCGCTTACAATGCGTGGTACACAGGCACGCTGGGCGTGGATGCCAGCACCAATCTGGTCGCGGCAGACACCGCAGCCCATGTCTTGGTCGGCCCTGTGCCGGACGCCCCGTTCGCCTATCACCCGATGGCCGGACGCGACGTGTATCTGATGCGCGCCGATCATATGCTCAGCGGCGACGCCGCAACGATGCAGGCAACGATCGACGCGCTGCATGACGCATTGTTGCGGGATGCCGTCGGCGGCGATGTGGCGCTGCTTGACCCTGTCGCGGTCACAGCGCCCCCCGTGCCCGCAGCGCCAGAGCCGGTCGCGCCTGCCGCGCTGCCGCGCGATCCTTTGCAATACATGCGTGACCGCAGCACCTTGCGCAGCCTGTTTTCCACCGAAGACCTGACCTCCGACCGCACCATCACCATCACCGAACTGGTCACGATCGGGGATATTCTGGCCTCGGGAGAATCCACCCCCGATCTGTCCCGTGTCCCGCTGTACGCCGCCGCCCGCGCGCCGATGCGCATGGCCCGCCATTGCGATGACGTGATCGCGGGCTTTGGGCTGGCCTGCGAGGTGCTTGCGACATCGACGCGCCTTCTAGAGGACGACAGGGTCGAGATGACAGCCGAACTTGCCTATATTCCTGCCGCAGAACTGGGCGATCCGCGCGACGTCGGGAATGCGGCTTTCTTTACCGCAGAGGTCGCGCTTGATGCCGATGCGCGTCTTTTGCCGCCGTTCGAACCGGACACCCGCCTCGCGGCCATGCGCAAGGCACAAGCGATCTGCGACCGGCTGCGCGAAGACTTCCGCAACTGCGTCGTGTCCGACCTGCGACTGCTGACCGAGGAACTGTGGATCACGGACCTCGAGCGGCTTCCGCCCGGCACCAACCGCCAACGGCTGTCAGCTTCGGCGACTGTGACGGTTTACGCTGACCAGACATGGACCAACGACGCGGACTTTGCCACCGCGGTGCAGACGCTCGCCAGCGCGCCCTGACCAACGCAAAACGCGCGACCGAGGGGGCCGCGCGTTTTTCATCTGTGACAGAACCGGATCAACGACGGTAATTGTCGTCCTCGTCGTCACCGTCATCGTCGGGCAGGTTGAAAAAGCTGTCCGCATCCTTGACGTCGCGGGTGTCTTCTTCGTCCTCGACCTCGTCGCGCGGATCGCTGAGGCTGAAGGTCTCAAGCCCCGCCATCGCGGTCGGCATCTTGGGTTCGGGGGCCATGCCCAGCGATGTTTCTGTGCTGACCAGCTTGCGGCGTTCGTCGTCGGTCATCGCACCGCCTTCGCGGGCTTTCTTGGCATTGGCCTTTTGCACAGCGGCATCCAGCTCGGACTGCTTGCACAGGCCAAGAGCGACCGGATCGATCGGATCAAGGTTGTTGATGTTCCAATGCGTACGTTCGCGGATCGCAAGGATCGTTGGTTTCGTCGTGCCGACCAGTTTCGCGATCTGGGCATCCGACAGTTCGGGGTGGAATTTCACCAGCCAATAGATCGACGCCGGACGGTCTTGCCGTTTGGACAGGGGTGTATACCGCGGGCCACGGCGCTTTTCCTCGCCAGAGGCGGCGGCATAGAACTTCAGCTTGAGCTTGTAGGCCGGATCAGCCTCGCCCTTGGTGATCTCGTCCTGCGTCAACTGGTTGTTGGCGACGGGATCAAACCCCTTGACACCCACGGCCACGTCGCCATCGGCGATGCCCTGCACTTCGAGTTCGTGAAAGCCGCAGAAATCCGCGATCTGCCGAAAGGTCAGCGTGGTATTGTCGCAAAGCCAGACGGCAGTCGCCTTGGCCATGATTGGTTTATCAGACATCTTTGGTCTCCTGATCTGACGGACAAGCCTTACCCAAGCCCTTGCAGGGGCAGACCGCGTGGGCCGGGTTCGCATTGTCGGGGAACTTGGGTAGTGTATAGTATTCCTGCGACAAAGAAGAAAGATCAAAAAATGTTCAGGATGATTGCCTTGTTTTGCCTGCTGGCCGCGCCAGCCGCAGCGCAGAACCGGGCTGCGGATTTCGATTACTACATCCTGTCGCTGTCATGGTCCGCTAATTTTTGCGCGCTGGAAGGCGACGCACGCGGGTCCGAGCAATGCGACCGTGGCAGCGGTTTCGACTGGGTGCTGCACGGGCTGTGGCCGCAATATGAAACCGGCTATCCGGCAGATTGCAACAGCCCGCATGCGCCCCCCAGCCGCAGCCAGACGGCAGCGATGGCCGATATCATGGGCTCGTCAGGGCTGGCGTGGCACCAGTGGCGCAAACATGGCACCTGTTCGGGCCTGTCGCCTGCCGGATATTATGCGCTATCGCGCGATGCTTACGCCCGCGTGGTCCGCCCGCCGGTGTTTCGCGGCATCCATCAACCGATCACCCTGCCCGCAAAGGTGATCGAAGACGCGTTCCTGCGCGACAATCCCGGTCTGCGCGCCGACCAGATCACCATCACCTGCCGGTCCGGCCATATCCAGGAGGCGCGCATCTGTCTGACACCGGACCTTGATTTCCGCACCTGCGGCGCCGATGTGATCCGCGATTGCAGCCTGAATGACGCCATGTTCACCCCGATGCGCTGATCCTGCCCATCTTCCGAGTATAAATATCCCCGCGCGGCGCGCTTCCCATTCCGCGGGAATGGGAAAATCTACGCCAGCACCGCGCGGGTCAGATCGCTGTCCGCCAGAGCCAGCCCGTCGATCACATCAAAATGATGCCGCCCCGGCGCTGTCACCAAGGGCGCATCCCATGCGCGGACCAGCAAACCGGCCTGTTCCAGAAACACCGGCCGTTCCGCAGCCCCCACCCAGACCGTCACCGGCACCGTCGGAGATGGCAAATGCACCGGACTTTCGCTGGCGACCACATCTGGCGTGATCCGCAAATCGGCATTCATCGAGGTCTGCATCAAAGGTGCCAGATCGGCCACCGGCGAAATCGACACCACGCCAGCCACACGCTGCTGCCAGCCCGCATCCTGCCGCGGCGCCATGACCCGCGCGACCAACTGCCCGCCTGCCGAATGCCCGACCAGCCGGATCGGCCCCGGCACCCGCCGCGAAATCACCTCGATGGCGCGCGCGATCTGGTCGCCGATCTGCGGAATACCGACCTTGGGGCAAAGATCATAGGACGGCATCGCCACCGCCCAGCCCAGCGCCAGCGGCCCTGCTGCCAGATGCGACCAGAAGGATTTGTCGAACCGCAGCCAATAGCCGCCATGCACGAAAATCACGACCCCGCGCGCCAGCCTGCCGGGGTGGAACAGATCGAACCGCTGCCGGTCGCTTTCGCCGTAATCCAGATCAAGCTCGCAGCGCGCGGTGCTGCGAAAGGCGGCGGCCTGCTGCGTCCATCGGTCGGGGTAATCCGCGCCTCCCGGAATATGGGCCGCATTCGCATAAGCGTCGTCGAGTTCCATCTGCCGGTCCCCCCTTTACCTTTGCCCCATGCAGGGGCCACATTAGGCGAAAGTCAAAGGAGACTACCATGCTCGATGATACGACCAACCTCAAATCCCTGCTGCGCCGTCCTGATCTGGTCTGTGACGCTGCGTTTGTCGGCGGAGAATGGACGCAGGCCGCCAGCGGCAAAACCTTTGCCGTCACGAATCCCGCGCGCGGCGATGTGATCGCCCATATCCCCGACCTCAGCCGCGCCGAAGTCGCCCAAGCGATTGATGCTGCGCAAAAAGCGCAGAAACCCTGGGCCGCGCTGGCCGCCAAGGAACGGGCCAAGGTGCTGCGCAAATGGTACGACCTGATGATGGAAAATCAGGAGGATCTGGCGATCATCATGACCTCCGAACAAGGCAAACCCTTGGCCGAAGCTCGCGGTGAAGTCGCCTATGGCGCGTCCTTCGTGGAATGGTTCGGCGAAGAGGCCAAGCGCGTTTACGGCCAGACCATCCCCGGCCACATGCCCGACAAACGCATCACCGTGATCAAGCAGCCCATCGGGGTGGCCGCCGGTATCACACCCTGGAACTTTCCCAATGCGATGATTGCGCGGAAAGTCGCTCCTGCGCTGGCCGCAGGCTGCGCTTTCGTCGTGCGCCCTGCTTCGCTGACGCCTTTGTCGGCGCTTGCCATGGCGAAACTGGCCGAAGAGGCGGGCGTGCCCAAGGGGCTGTTTTCGGTCGTGACCTCGACCTCCTCGTCGGATGTCGGCAAGGAATTCTGCGAAAACCCCATCGTGCGCAAACTGACCTTTACAGGATCGACCGAAGTCGGGCGGATCCTTCTCAAACAGGCCGCCGATCAGGTGATGAAATGTTCGATGGAATTGGGCGGCAACGCGCCGTTCATCGTGTTCGACGATGCCGATCTTGATGCCGCCGTCGAAGGGGCGATCGCCTGCAAATTCCGCAACAACGGGCAGACCTGCGTCTGCGCCAACCGGATCTATGTGCAAAAAGGCGTCTATGACGCTTTTGCCGCCAAGCTGAAGGTCGCGGTCGAAAAACTGCGCGTGGGCGACGGCTTGGCCGATGGCACCACGCTGGGGCCGCTGATCGAACCGGCAGCGGTCAAGAAGGTGCAGGAACATCTGGACGATGCGCTTGCCAAGGGCGGCAAGGTGCTGACAGGCGGCAAGCCGCATGATCTGGGCGGGCAGTTCTTTGAACCCACCATCGTGACACATGCGACCAAGGACATGCTGGTCAGCACGGACGAAACCTTTGGCCCCTTCGCGCCGCTTTTCATGTTCGAGGATGAAGACGACGTGATCTTTCAGGCCAACGACACGATCTTCGGTCTGGCGTCCTATTTCTATGCCAAGGACCTCTCCCGCGTGACCAAGGTGGCCGAGGCGCTGGAATACGGCATCGTCGGCGTGAACACGGGGATCATCTCGACGGAAGTGGCGCCGTTTGGCGGCGTCAAGCAATCCGG
>DAISXL010000134.1:0-6417 GCA_036825855.1 Yoonia sp. | reverse complement strand
GACAAGATCTATCTGGCGACCAAGGTCGGCTATACAGGTGGATCGGGGCGCGCCAATATCCTTGCGCAATTCGACATCTGCCGCAGCCAGTTGCAGCAGGATCAGGTTGACCTGCTCTACCTGCACCGGTTCGACGACGCCACGCCGCTGGAAGAAACTTTCGCCACGATGGCGGACCTGCAATCGCAGGGGCTGATCCGGCAGATCGGCGTGTCCAACTATGCCGCGTGGCAGGTGATGAAAGCGCAGGCTGTGGCGCGCAGCCTTGGCACGCGGATCGACGTGATGCAGCCGATGTATTCCCTGGTCAAACGGCAGGCCGAGGTCGAGATTTTCCCCATGGCGCAGGATCAGGGCATCGCGCTGGTGCCCTATTCGCCTTTGGGCGGCGGGTTGCTGACGGGCAAATATGCCAGCGGTGGCACGGGGCGGCTGACCGATGATCCACGCTATGCCGTGCGCTATGGCCAAGGCTGGATGCATGACACAGCGACCCGCCTGACAGCACTTGCCCGCGATACAAGCACCGACCCCGCAACACTTGCCGTGGCATGGGTCATGGCCCATGGGGCGCGGCCATCGCCGATCATCTCGGCCCGGTCACTGGCGCAGTTGCAGCCGTCGCTCGCGGCGGCGGAATTCACGATGTCGCCGTCACTTCACGATGCGATCACCGCACTCAGCCCCGCGCCGCCACCCGCCACCGACCGGCTCGAAGAAGCGTGATTGATTTTCTGATCATAGGCGGCGGTGTCGCAGGCCTTTCCGCCGCGGCACGGCTGTCGGCCTTGGGCAGCGTGACCGTGCTCGAACGCGAGGATGCGCTGGCCTATCATGCGTCGGGCCGCTCTGCCGCCTTGTTCGAGGAACATTACGGCAAGCCGTCCACCGTCGCGCTGAACCGTGCGAGCCTTGACTTTCACCGCAGCGCCGACGTGCTGTCGCCGCGCGGGTTGATGCTGGTCGGCAGCGCGGAGGAGGCTGATCTTTTCGCCGCCGATGTGCAGGCGATGCAGATGGCCGAGATCACGATGGACGAGGCGTTGGCCCTGATCCCAGTGCTGAACCCCGCCCATGTAGACCGCGCGGCCTATGATCCGGGTGCGTGGGATATCGACACCGACAGGCTGATCCAGACCTTTGCGAAAACCGCGCGCGGCAATGGCGCGCAGATCGTGACCAAGGCCGAGGTGACGGGGATCACGCGCACCGCACAAGGCTGGGCTGTCAGCACAAAGGCTGGCAATTACGAAGCGCGCCAGCTTGTCAACGCCGCTGGCGCATGGGTCGATGTGATCGCCGAAATGGCCGGGGTGGCCCCCTTGGGGTTCCAGCCCTTGCGCCGGTCAATGGCGCGGATTCCCGCGCCTGACGGGCATGATGTCCGCGCTTGGCCGATGGTCTTTGGCGCGGGCGAAGGCTGGTATGCCAAACCTGATGCCGGTGCGCTGATCGTCTCGCCCGCCGAGGAAGACCCTGTCGCCCCCCATGACGCCTATGCCGATGACATGGTGCTGGCCGAAGGCCTTGCGCGGTACGAGGCCAACGTCACCACACCCGTCACCCGCCTGCTGGCGTCATGGGCAGGGCTACGCACGTTTTCGCCGGATCGCGGCCTTGTTCTGGGGCCGGACCCAGCCCATCCCGGTTTCATCTGGTGTGCGGGCCAAGGCGGTTACGGGATGCAATCCTCGCCCGGTGCCAGCCAGCTTTTGGCCGACTTGATCGGCGGCACGACGCCCGCCGTCAGCGCCGCGATGGTTGCCGCACTCGTGCCCGACAGGTTCCGCTGAATTATTGCGCAGCCTGCCTTCGCGTGCCCTTTCAAAGATGCCCGCCCTGACATATCTGCAGCCGATGAACAAAGACCGTAACCGCGCCCGATTTGACCGGCAATATCGCAAGATAGCGCCGCTAGTGCCGGGCATGACCAGCCTGCGCCGCCCCGGCTGGATGATCGCGCGGGTGGTCGTGGGCGTGACCTTCATTCTGGGCGGATTTCTGGCAATCCTGCCGCTTTTCGGGCTCTGGATGATCCCTGTCGGCCTTTTGTTGCTGGCGATCGACCTGCCCGCCCTGCAAGGCCCCGTGTCGCGTCTGCTGATACGGGGCCGCAGGTGGATAGCACTCCGGCGTAGACGCTAGCCGTCGATCCGGATCTTGGCGTTCTGCGGATCGTAAGGGCTATCCTCGACGATCACGGCGGGCCAAAGCTGGTCCAGCATCTTGACCTGTAGCTGCGTGCCGACGACCGCCAGTTCCGGTTCGACATAGCCCATGCCGATGGATTTGCCGAACGCCACCGAATAGCCGCCCGAGGTCAGACGCCCGACGCGGGTGTCGCCATGATAAAGCGCCTCGCGGCCCCATGGGTCGGCGTCGCTGGGTCCGTCGATCAGCAAGGTCACGCATGTGCTGCGGATCCCCTTTTCCAGCATCGCGTCCTTGCCGTGAAACGCCTTGGACAGGTCCACAAAGCGGGGCAGATCAGCCTCCAGCGGGGTGGCATCGCGGCCCAATTCGTTGCCGAAGGCGCGGTATGATTTTTCCTGCCGCAACCAGTTCTGCGCCCGTGCGCCGACCAGTTTCATGCCATGCGGCGCACCTGCCTTTTCCAAGAGATCGAACAGGTAGTTCTGCATCTCGATCGGATGGTGCAATTCCCACCCAAGCTCGCCGGTATAGGCCACGCGGATCGCATTGACGGGGCACATGCCCAGTTCGATCTTGCGGGCAGACAGCCACGGAAAGCGCTTGTTTGACAGGGCGGTGGCAGGATCGGCGTCTTTGATCACGGCAGCCAGCACATCGCGGGATTTGGGGCCTGCGATGGCGAAAACGCCCCATTGCGTGGTCACATCCTGGGCGTTGATGCGGCCGAAGGTGGGTTCCATATCCTCGATCGCCTTGAACAGGTAATCCTGATCATAGGCGGTCCATGCGCCCGCAGAGACGAGGTAATAATCATTCTCGCCATTGCGCACGATGGTGTATTCGGTGCGCGTCGTGCCATGGGCGGTCAGCGCATAGGTCAGGTTGATCCGGCCAACCTTGGGCAATTTGTTGGTGGTGAACCAGTCCAGAAAGGCCGTGGCCCCCGCACCCGTGATCCGGTGCTTGGTAAAGGCGGTGGCGTCGATCAGCCCGACACCTTCGCGGATCGCCTTGGCCTCTTCGACCGCATATTGCCACCATCCGCCGCGCCGGAACGACCGGCTGTCATGGTCGTTGAATCCGGCAGGGGCATAGTAATTCGGCCGTTCCCACCCGTTCACAAAGCCGAATTGCGCGCCACGCGCGGCCTGACGGTCATAGGCGGGCGAGGTGCGCAGGGGGCGGCAGGCAGGCCGTTCCTCGTCCGGATGGTGCAGGATATAGACGTGGTCGTAGCATTCCTCGTTCTTGCGGGCGGCGAATTCGGTCGTCATCCAGTTGCCGTACCGCTTCGGGTCAAGGCTGGCCATGTCGATCTCGGCCTCGCCATGCACCATCATCTGGGCAAGGTAATAGCCCGTGCCGCCAGCGGCGGTGATCCCGAAACTGAACCCCTCGGCCAACCACATGTTGCGCAATCCGGGTGCTGGGCCGACCAGCGGGTTGCCGTCGGGCGTATAGCAGATCGGGCCGTTGAAATCGTCCTTGAGGCCAGAGTTTTCGCAGGACGGAATCCGGTGGATCATCGCCATATACTGTTCTTCGATCCGTTCCAGATCGAGCGGGAACAGATCGGCGCGGAAACTGTCCGGCACACCATATTCAAACACGGCAGGCGCGTTCTTTTCATAGACGCCCAGAATCCAGCCACCGCGTTCCTCGCGCACATAGGATTGCGCATCGGCGTCGCGTACCACGGGATGTTCGACGTTGCCTTCGGCACGGAACTGCACCAGCGCGGGGTCTTGGTCCATCACGATGAACTGGTGTTCGACAGGGATCGCGGGGATCTTGATGCCCAGCTTTTTCGCGGTGGTCTGCGCGTGGTTGCCGCTGGCGGTGACGACATGTTCGGCGGTGATGGTGATCTGTTCGTCGGACGGCACCAGATTGCCGCCTTTTTCCACCATCTTGGTGCAGGTGACTTCCCAATGGCTGCCGTTCCAGTGGAAGGCATCGGCCTGCCATTTGCGCACGATCTCGACGCCGCGCTGGCGGGCGCCTTTGGCCATCGCCTGCGTCACGTCGGCGGGGTTAATGTAACCGTCGGTGTGGTGATAAAGCGCGCCTTTGAGGTCATCCGTGCGGATCAGCTGCCATTTCGCCTTGATCTCGTCGGGGGTCATCCAGACGTAAGGCACGTCGCAGGTTTCGGCCGTGGACGCATAAAGCATGAATTCATCCATACGCTCCTGCGTCTGGGCCATGCGCAGGTTGCCGACGACGGCAAAGCCCGCGTTCAGGCCGGTCTCTGCCTCCAGCGATTTGTAGAAATCGACCGAGTATTTGTGGATATGCGTCGTCGCAAAGGACATGTTGAACAGGGGCAACAGGCCCGCCGCATGCCATGTGGACCCCGACGTCAGCTCGTCGCGTTCCAAGAGCATGACATCGTCCCATCCGGCCTTGGCCAGATGATAGGCGATGGACGTTCCCACGGCACCGCCACCGACGACCAATGCTTTGACTTGCGTTTTCATGCTGACGATTCCCTCGGCGCTGCTTTGGGTGCAATCTGCTTGAAAGCCGCAAGGCGCGACAGAACCAGCCGACGCCTTGTCGCCTAATTGCGACAGGCGCGTGCGTTCAGTTGCTGCCGACCACGCAGCGGCGGACGCCGTTTTGCAAAGTGCAGGCCTGGCCGCTGAAACCGCCTTGAACGGCAGGCTGTGCCACACCTTCATCCGCCGCGATGGAAACGCCGGTTTCGGGCAGGCGCGCGACCAGCGCCAGCACTTCGGGGGCGATCTCGTAGCCATTGGCCAGATAGGCCGCAAGGCTTTGCTGCGACGTGCCGGGTTTGCCGACCTCGGACAAAACGTAATATTCGTGATGGTTCCATGCCCGCCCGCTGTTGGCCATCAACCGCGCATAAGTACGGGCAGAGTTTTCCGCATTCCCATCCTCGAGCAATTGCAGCACGTCGCCCCTGATCACCTCGAGATTGGGGTAATTCACCAGAAGGCCGGTCATATCGGTGATCTCGAAGGTGGCGACCTGCGTGACAAGCTGCTGGTTCAGCGGATCAAGCGCCTTGCCCTCGTTCAGCATGGCCAGCGCCCGATAGGCGGGGGTCGGGCGCGGCGGCGTGTCCGCCAAAGGCGCTGTATCGCGCGGCACGAACCCGAGACCGGCCAGCACGTCGCCCGATGGGGTCGGCAGCCTGTCATTGGCAGCGGCAATATCGAACCCGTCCAACAAGGCCGCCAGCGCGGCATCGCTGCTGTTGGTCAGGATCGAAATTGCGACCGTATCAGCGACGGCGGGATCGCCGACCGTGGCGGTCAGATGGCGGTAGTTGACAGGCACCGGCACATCGACGCCTGCGGTGACCGACTGGCGCGGCGCCAGATAGAACGGCACAGCCTCCAGCGAACCGAACACCTCTTGCGCAGGGGCGTCTTCGGTTTCGGCAGGACCATAGCCCAGACGTTCGGCCAAGCTGGCGCGGCGCGGCACGAAAGGCACGACCTGCATCCGCAGCGCGATCAGTTCAGCGCCGGACCGATAGGTCATCGCGACCCCGTCCTGATTGCCCAGCCGCGCGCTTTCAAAGGCGAAAAGGATGTCGTTGGTCGTGGTTGCGGCCTGCGGTGCAGGGTCAAAGGTCGCCCCCGTGATCGCCTCGCCATCCGCAGTCTGGTAGGGCGCCGCCTCCCAGCCCGCAGGGCCGGTGACGGGCACCGATTGCAGGCTACGCGCAAAGGTATAGTCGTCGAGGCCCTGCTTGAAAAAATACAGGATCGCTGCGGCCAGAACCAGAATACCGGCACCAAGAACTGGAAGAAGGATGCGCATGACGCTGGGCCCTTTGCTGGAACGTTTTACGATGAAAATACAAAGCAAACGCCGCGTCGGGAAAAATCCGAGGTCTGGCAACACTGGTTGTGGGGCTAGTGTAACCTCATAACATGCTTGGCACAACCAGATCCGGTGGCCGATGCCCGTCAGAAAAGGTCTTGATGTTAACAATTACTTTCTCGCCCATCTCGATCCGGCCTTCCAGCGTCGCCGACCCCATATGCGGCAGCAGGATCGCGTTGGGCAATTCCTTCAGACGCGGGTTGATCAGGTGCCCGCGCTCGAACACATCCAGCCCCGCGCCCGCGATTTCACCCGCACGCAGCATTCGCGTCAGGGCGTTTTCGTCGATCACCTCGCCACGCGAGGTGTTCACGATCACCGCGCTGGGTTTCATCAGTTTCAGTCGCCGCGCGTTCATCAGATGGAAGGTGGACGGCGTATGCGGGCAGTTGATCGACA
>DAISXL010000133.1:0-6431 GCA_036825855.1 Yoonia sp. | reverse complement strand
ACCGTGTGCCAAGCGCCGCCAGCACCACGATCATCACCAGCGCGATGGCGGTCAGAACCGACCCTTCCAGCTGGCTGACCATGGAGGCCACGTTGCGCGACTGGTCGTTCGATGTGCCAACGGTGATCGCCTCGCGCAGTTCAGGCGACCATGTGGCGCGTTCCGCCTCGACCGCGTCGCGCACAAGGGCTGCGGTGTCGATCAGGTTGAACCCTTTGCGTTTGACCACCTGCAAGGCCACGGTGTTGACCCCGTTGAACCGCGCGGTGCCGGCGCGATCCTCGAACGTCAGGCGGATCGTCGCCAGATCGCCCAAGGTCACGACGCTGTCGCCGTTGGTCTTGACAGGCAGGTCATAGACATCCTGCGGGCTGTTGAAGGATGACGGAATCTTGACGGCAAAACTGCCCTGCGGTGTGTCCACCTCGCCAGCGGCGATCAGCAGGTTGTTGTTGGTCACGACCCCGATCAGCTCACCCGCCGTGACATTGTAAGTCTCGAGCCGCAGCGGGTCGATCAGCACCTCCAGCATTTCGTCGCGCTGGCCTGCCAGCCCGGCCTCCAGCACGGCGTCGATGCTTTCGATGCGGTCCTGCAGGCTTTTGGCGACACGCAGCAGCGTGCGTTCGGGCACATCGCCGGTCAGGTTCACGATGATGATGGGGAATTCGGAAAAGTTGATCTCGGTGATGGAATACTGGTCGGCACCGGCGGGAAAGCTTGCCTCGGCATTGTTCATGGCAGACCGGATATCGGCGATGATCTTGGTCTTGTCCCAGCCGAATTCGAATTCCAGCGCCATGCCCGCGAAACCTTCGGCGGCGGTGGCGGTCATGGTTTTCAGACCGTCCAGATCGGACAGTTCGGTTTCCATCGGGCGCACCAGCAGAGTTTCGCTGTCGGCGGCGGAAATGCCGGGAAAGGGGACAGACACGAAAATCGCGGGGATTTCGATGTCAGGCTCGCCTTCCTTGGGCAGGCTGACATAGGCCGCACCACCCGCAATAAGCGACAGCGCGATGAAAGCCAGCACCATGCGGGCGCGCGATGCGGCCCAGTCGACGATCCCGGTCATTCTGCAACCTCTTGATATGTCGGCACGATCGGCACGCCGTCGACGACGAATTCCTGTCCAACGGTGATAATATCGACAGTGTCGGGCAGGCCTGCGACCCAGACACCTTCGGCCGTGTCGCGCAGCAGGGTGACGGGCATGAATTGCGCCGTCATGTCGGGGCTGACCGTGCGCACGCCCAGCATTCCGTCATCGTTCAGCGTCAGCGCGGATTGCGCGATCAGATGCGCCGACTGTCCATCCGCCGCCACGATGATTTCGGCGGTCTGCCCGTCGCTGATCGCCAGATCGGCGTTTGGCACCGTCACTTCGACGCGGAAGGTGCGGGTCACAGGATCGGCGCTGCGCGACAGGAACGTGACCTCGCCCACCACCTCTTGGGTGCCGGACAACCGCCCGCCCGCCATCGCGCCGACTTGAACACGGCCTACATCGGCCTCGGGGACGAAACCGACCAGACGGATCGGGTCAAGCTGGATGATCGTCGCACAGGGCGCGCCGGGCTGCATCAGTGACCCGATCTCGGCGGTATCGGTTTCCAGCAACCCCTCGAACGTGGCGGTGATGACAAGGCGCGAAATCTCGCGCTCGGCGCTGGCGACGGCGGCCTGCGCCGATTCGATGCCCGCAAGCGCGGATGACACCGCCGTGCGCGCGCGCTGGACGCCTGCCGTAGCGGATTCCATCGCGGCCTGCGCGCTGACGACGCGGGTTTCGGAGGCGAAGCCGTCTTGCGACAGCGCGCGCGCGGCGTTGAGGTTGATGTCCGCCTCGCGCACCCGCGCTTCGGCTTCGATCACGCCGGCCTCGGCCTCGGGGACGCGGCCTTGTGCTTCGGCCAGGCGGGCGCGCGCCTCGGCAAGCGTGGCCTCGCGCGTGCCTGGGTCGAGCGTGCACAGCGTGTCGCCGGCGTTCACGAAGCTGCCTTTGGGCAGGGGTTCGTTGATCACGAGGCCGGATGTTTCCGCCGCAACCGTCACTTCACGGGCTGCCGCTGTCTGGCCGCGTAGCAGGACCGCGCTGTCGATTGGCTGCGCGCTGGACCGGATTGCCACGACGCCCACGCCTTGCGGTTCAGCTGCGGCCGGAACTGCGGCTGCTGCCGCCACCGGCGCATCACCGGTTGCCCCCGCAAAGGCCAAAAGTCGATCACGTTCAAACACGATCGCGTAGAGAGTTGCCGACACAGCCAAAGCCGCAAGCAGGGGAATCAATCGCATTCTGGAACCTATGTTGTGGTATTCGCGGATACCGCATCACGCGTTTATAAAGATACGGTGCAATATGTGATCTGGATCACGTTTTAAACTAAACCATTCAGTTCAGACTATGCCGAAGCTGACCTTTGGGCAAGCGGGAAATTGGCGGCCTGTCGCGGCAATCTGCGCTCTGCTCTTGTCCACTGGCCAGCCTTCACGATATGAACCCCGCAAAGAGGATGCCGCATGCGGCGCGAAACGGGGGTCCGGGGTGAGCAATCCAGACAGCTTTATCGACGAAGTCACCGAGGAAATGCGCCGCGAAAAGCTGTTCGGCTACCTGCGCCGCTATGGCTGGGTCGCGGTTCTGGTCGTGCTGGGGATCGTCGGCGGCACCGCCTGGAACGAATACCGCCAAGCCCAGGACCGCGCGGCGGCAGAGGCCGCAGGCGATGCGTTGCTTGCAGCATTGGCGGAGAATGACGAAGGCGCGCGCGCAACGGCCATGGCGGGCATCACGGCGTCCGGTAACGCGGCCGTAATCACCGCTTTGCTGACGGCATCGACACAGGAAGAGGCGGGCGACATCGACGCCGCAGCCGCCACGCTGGGTGCGGTGGCCACCGACAGCACGGCGCCCGCGATCTATCGCGATCTGGCGGCGATCAAATCGGCGATGCTGCCTGTCGGTGCGCCAGAGGCGCGTCTGGCCGCGCTGGAGGCGCTGGCCCAGCCCGGCCAGCCGTTCCAGTTGCTGGCGCTTGAACAGATGGCCTATCTGACGCTGGAAACCGGCGACCAGGCCGGCGCGGTTGCGATCCTGCGCCGGATTGCCGAAGATGCTGCTGTCACCCGCAGCCTGTCGGAACGGGTGCAGACCCTGCTGATCGCCTTGGGTGAAGACACGACAGACGCCGCGCAGACGCAGTAACGGATTGGACCGACAATGACCTTGAGACCCTTTATCGGTGCCGCCCTTGTTTTGTCGGTTCTTGCGGCCTGTGGAGAAGACGAGGTCATCCTGCCCGGCGAACGCTTTGACATCCGCGCCGACGCGGTGACGGCGAACCAAAGCCTGCCGATCGCCTTGCCACAGGCGCAAGCCAATGCCGACTGGACGCACCGCACGGCCAGCCCCGTGCATCCGGCGCTTGGCGCGGCCTTGCAGCCCGTGTTCGTGGCGGACATCGGCGAAGGCGACAGCCGCCGCGCGCGGATCACGGGCGAACCCGTGGTCGCAGGCGGGGTGGTCTATACGGTCGATGCCCGCGCTACGGTGACGGCGACCTCGACCACGGGCCAGACGCTCTGGTCGCGCAACCTGACGCCTGAACGGTTCAATCCCGGTGCGGCCTCTGGCGGGGCTGTGTCCGTTGGCGGCGGGCGCGTCTATGTGACGACAGGTTTCGGCGAAATCACGGCCCTGAACCCCGCGACGGGCGAGGTGATCTGGGACAAGAACCTGAACGCGCCGATCAATGCGCCTGCGACCTTCAGCGGCGATCTGGTTTATGTGGTGGCCCGCGACAGCACCGCCTGGGCACTGGATGCCGCAACGGGGCTGACGCGCTGGCAGCAGATCGGCACGCCGTCGCTGACTGCCTTTTCGGGCAGCGCGCCGGTGGCTGTCAGCGGTGAAACCGTGGTGATCCCGTTTCCGTCGGGCGAGGTGCTGGCCACTTTCCCGCAGGGCGGTCTGACACGCTGGAGCAATGTTGTCTCGGGCGACCGGTTGGGCCGGCCATCGAGCCTGATCAGCGATATCGCCGGTGCGCCGGTGATCGCGGGCGACCGCGTCTATGCCGCAAGTTTTGGCGGGCGCAGCGTCGCTTTTGACATCCGCGATGGCAGCCGCATCTGGACGGCAGGTGAAGGCGCTGTCGGCACGCTCTGGCTGGCGGGCGGATCGGTCTTCATGGTCAACGACATCAGCGAACTGGTCCGACTGGATGCGGCGACAGGCGCACCTGTCTGGCGCGTGGACCTGCCCGATTTCGAGGGCGAGAATACCCGCCGCCAACGCAGCGTGATCGCGCATTTCGGCCCCGTTCTGGCCGGTGGGCGGTTGATCGTCGCCTCCTCGGACGGGCTGATCCGGCAGTACGATCCGACCTCAGGCGCGCTGATCGGCACGGTGGTTTTGCCCGGCGGGGCGGCCTCTGCACCTGTTGTGGCGGGCCAGACCCTTTATGTCATCAGCAAGACAGGGCAACTGCACGCTTTCCGTTGACGCCCGGATGGTGTAGCGGACGGGTTTAGACCCGTCTGGAGCCGTGAAATGACCTTTACCCTTGCCATCGTGGGCCGTCCCAATGTGGGCAAATCCACCTTGTTCAACCGACTTGTCGGCAAGAAACTGGCGCTGGTCGATGACCAGCCCGGCGTCACCCGCGACCTGCGCGAAGGCGAAGGGCGGCTGGCCGACCTGCGGTTCACTGTCATCGATAGCGCCGGTCTGGAAGAAGCGACCGACGACAGCCTGCAAGGCCGGATGCGCCGCCTGACCGAACGCGCGGTGGAAATGGCCGATGTCTGCCTGTTCATGATCGACGCGCGGGCAGGGGTTCTGCCCGCCGATCAGGTCTTTGCCGAAATCCTGCGCAAGAAGAACGCCAATGTCATTCTGGCCGCCAACAAAGGCGAAGGCCGTGCGGCGGACGCCTCGATCCTTGAAGCCTATGCGCTGGGTCTGGGCGAGCCGATCCGCCTGTCCGCCGAACATGGCGAAGGCATGGGCGAGCTGATGGACGCGCTGCGCCCCATCGCCCGGCAGTTCGAGGAACGCGCCGCCCTTGACGCCCCCGAGATCGACGTGGACGTGGGCGAGGATGACGAGGATGCGCCGCGCGTGCCCACCATCGCCAAACCCTTGCAGATCGCCGTTGTGGGCCGCCCCAATGCGGGCAAATCCACGCTGATCAACAAGATCATCGGCGAAGAACGCCTGCTGACCGGGCCAGAGGCCGGGATCACCCGCGACGCCATTTCCGTCAAGCAGGTCTGGGACGGCGTGCCCATGCGGATTTTCGATACCGCGGGGATGCGCCGCAAGGCGAAGATTCACGAGAAGCTGGAAAAACTGTCCGTCTCGGACGGGCTGCGCGCGGTGAAATTCGCCGAGGTCGTGGTGGTGCTGCTCGACGTGGAGATCCCGTTCGAACAGCAGGACCTGCGCATCGCCGATCTGGCCGAGCGTGAAGGCCGCGCCGTCGTGATTGCCGTGAACAAATGGGACACCGAGGACGACAAGCAGGACAAGCTGCGCGAATTGCGCGAGAGTTTCGAACGCCTGCTGCCGCAGCTGCGCGGCGCGCCATTGGTCACTGTCTCGGCCAAGACGGGCAAGGGCCTTGATAAACTGCAACAGGCGATCATGCGCGCGCATGATGTCTGGAACCGCCGCGTGACGACCGCGCAATTGAACCGCTGGCTGACGGGGATGCTGGAACAGCACCCGCCGCCCGCACCCGGCGGCAAGCGGATCAAGATGCGCTATGCGACGCAGGTCAAGACGCGCCCGCCTGCCTTTGTTGTGATGACATCGCATCCCGACCTGATGCCCGAAAGCTATAAACGCTATCTCGTCAACGGGTTGCGGGCCGATTTTGACATGCCGGGCACACCGATCCGGCTTTACCTGCGCGATCAGGGCGACAAGAACCCCTACAAGGACAAGAAATCCTCGCAGCCGTCGCGCCTGTCAAAACACCTCAAGAAATAGGGCGGCCCGTGGTGGTGATGGTCAGGATCGTCATCACCGCGATGCCAGCCCCCGCCAGCAGGCTGACGCCCAGCGGGTCGGTGCCATTGGCCACGATGATCGCGAACAAGGCCCAGATCAGCGTCAGCCCATAGCCCGGCGCGCCGCTGCGCAACTGGGTGAAGGCCGCGACAGCAAGCGCCGCGATGATGCCGACATAGGCCCAGCCGACAGCCCCCATCAGCACGCCAAAGCCCGCCATCGTGCTGCCGAGCGACACGAATGCCGCGGCCGTCAGCCAGCCCGCGTAGATCGAGACCGGCGCGCGCAGCCAGTAACGGTCGGCCTTGGGGGCCACCAGCACAGCGACGATCGCAGGCACCGCCATCGCAAAGATAAGCACCGTCGCCCAGATCGGGCTCGCGTTGGCGACCGCCAGCCACGGCGTGCCGAGTGC
>DAISXL010000132.1:5114-6487 GCA_036825855.1 Yoonia sp. | reverse complement strand
TCCTGCACCAACACGTCGAACCCCTATGTGATGATCGGCGCTGGCCTTGTCGCACGCAAAGCCCGCGCGCTGGGTCTGAACCGCAAACCATGGGTGAAAACATCGCTCGCCCCCGGCAGTCAGGTCGTGTCCGAATATCTGGAGGCCGCGGGCCTGCAGGAAGACCTCGACGCCATCGGGTTCAACCTTGTCGGCTATGGCTGCACGACCTGTATCGGCAACTCGGGCCCGCTTGACCCTGCGATCAGCAAGGCGATCAACGACTACGACCTGATCGCCACCTCCGTGCTGTCGGGCAACCGCAACTTTGAAGGCCGCATTTCGCCTGACGTGCGCGCAAACTATCTGGCATCCCCGCCGCTGGTGGTCGCCTATGCGCTGGTCGGCGACATGAACATCAATATCGCGACCGACGTGATCGGGCAGGACAAGGACGGCAACGACGTCTATCTGCGCGACATCTGGCCGACATCTGCGGAAATCAACGCGCTGGTCGAACAGACCGTGACGCGCGAGGCGTTCATCAAGAAATACGCCGATGTCTTCAAAGGCGACGAAAAGTGGCAGGCGGTGGAAACCACCGACAGCGAGACTTACGACTGGCCCGCATCATCGACCTACGTCCAGAACCCGCCTTACTTCAAAGGCATGTCCAAGGACGCAGGCACGATCCAGAACGTCGTCGACGCCAAGGTGCTGGCGATTCTGGGCGACATGGTCACCACCGACCACATCAGCCCCGCCGGTTCCTTCAAGGACAGCACACCAGCAGGCAAATACCTGATCGACCGTCAGGTGCCTGTGCGCGAGTTCAACTCCTACGGGTCACGCCGTGGCAACCACGAAGTCATGATGCGCGGCACCTTCGCCAATATCCGCATCAAGAACGAAATGCTGGACGGCGTCGAAGGCGGCTACACCAAAGGCCCCGATGGCGCGCAGACCTCGATCTTTGACGCGGCAATGGCGCATCAGGAGAACGGCACGCCGCTGGTCATCTTTGCGGGTGAACAATATGGCGCAGGCTCCAGCCGTGACTGGGCGGCGAAAGGCACAGCGCTGTTGGGCGTCAAGGCCGTGATCGCCGAGAATTTCGAACGTATCCACCGCTCCAACCTCGTGGGGATGGGCGTGGTGCCGTTCGAATTCACCGGCGGCGACACCCGCAAGACGCTGGGCCTGACCGGCGAGGAAACCGTGACCATCGAAGGTCTGGATGCGGTGAAACCCTTGCAGGACATGACCGCCAAGATCACCATGGCGGACGGTTCGGTGAAAGAGATCACCGTGAAATGCCGGATCGATACCGCGATCGAGATCGAATACATCGAACATGGCGGCGTGCTGCACTACGTGCTGCGCAACCTCGCCAA
>DAISXL010000132.1:0-5014 GCA_036825855.1 Yoonia sp. | reverse complement strand
CCGTCACCATCCACGATGAAGGTTTCAGGCGGCGCGGTGACGCCCCAGTCAATCGCGGACCGGCCGCGCAGATCGAACCCCGTGGCAAAGAACGGATCGTCGTAATCCACCAGATAACCCGAAGCCTGCGGTTGCTGGTCGCGGAAATTGATGCCCGCGATGCGGTAGCCCTGTTCCTCCAGCGCCAGAAGGTTGGGATGTTCGGCGCGACACGGCGGGCACCAGCTGGCCCAGAAATTGACGATCGTCACCTCGCCCGTGCGCAGGTCGGCATCGGTCAGTTGCACCGTGCCCTCGACGGCCTCGACAGGCACGGGCGGCGCGGGCTGGCCCACAAAGGTCGATGGCAATTCGTCGGGGTTGTCGCGCAGGATGCCCGCAAGGAACAACCCCGCAAAGGCGGCAAAGATCACCGGCGGCAGGATCATCAGGGGCGACACCTTAGCCATTCTTCTCGACCTCGTCCAAGGCAGCGCGCACGCGGGCATAGCGCCGCCAGCTTAGCCCGACGATGGCGACCAGCAGCACGATGCTGCCGATATAGGCCGCCATCACCTCGGCTGCATAGCTTCCCAGATCAGGCATGTTGCCCCCTTGCCTGCAGCGCCTTGATCCGGCGCGCGCGAATTTCGGTGCGGGTGCGCATCAGCACAAGCGCCACGAACAGCAGCACAAAGCCCGCGATGCAGATCAGCAGCGGATGATAGAACACATCCGCCACGTTCTTTTCCGCATCGAGCGACAGGGACGCCCCCTGATGCAGCCCCTGATTCCAGAAAAACACCGCATAGCGCGACAGGATCGCAAAGATCGACCCCACGATGCACAGGATGGCGGTCAGGTCTGCGGCGGTGTCAGGGTCCTCGATCGCTTCCCAAAGCGCGATATAACCCAGATAGAACAAAAACAGGATCAGAAAGGATGTCAGGCGCGGATCCCACGCCCACCATGTGCCCCACATCGGCTGCCCCCAGACCGCCCCTGTCCAAAGCGCGATCAGCGTCATCACCACTCCCACGGGGGCCGCAGCCTTTGCTGCAAGCGCGCTGACGTGATGCCGGCGCACGACCCAGATCAGGCTGGCCACCAGCATCATGATCCAGGCGTTGATTGCCATTAGCGCAGATGGCACATGCAGATAGATGATCTTGACCGTCGATCCTTGGCGGAAATCGTCGGGGGTGAAAAAGAACCCCCAGACCAGCCCCACGACCAGACAGACCCCCGCCAGACCAAAGGTCCAGGGCAGTACAGGTCTTGTCCAGCTCATGAAGAGCCTTGGATTGGCATATTCCCACATCGACATGGCGGTTATCTATCCTTCTGGAACATCTGTCTCAATCCCCGATCACCGCAGATTGATGCGTAACACGGCCGCAGTGGCAAATGGCAGGATCGCGAAACAGCCCGCCGTGATGCCGGCCTGCAAGATCAGCGCGCCGCTTGCATCCAGCCCCGCCGCCCCGCGCCGCACGGCTTCGGCCCCGAAGATCAGCGTCGGCACGTAAAGCGGCAGCACCAGCAACGACAACAGCAACCCGCCACGGCGCAAACCGACCGTCAGCGCCGCGCCGAACGTCCCGATCATCGACAGGGCCGGCGTGCCGATCAGCAAGGACACCAGCAGATAACCATAAGCCTCGGGCTGCATCAGCAAGAGAAAGCCGAAAAATGGCGCAGCCAGCGTCAGTGGCAGGCCGGTCGTGATCCAATGGGCGGTGGCCTTGACCAGCCCAGCCGCCTCCAGCGGCAGGGGCGATGTCGCGAGCAAGGCCAGCGATCCATCTTCATAATCCAGCGCGAAAATCCGGTCGAGCGACAGGAGCGCCGCCAGCAGCGCCCCGATCCACAGGATGCCGGGCGCAATAGGACGCAAAACCTCGCGTTCGGGGCCGACACCGAAAGGCACCAGCACCACGACGATCAGGAAAAACGCAAGGCCAAGGCCGAACCCACCGCCCGCCCGCAGCGCCAGACGCAGGTCGCGTTTGAGCAGCGCGATCATAGGAACGCCTCGTCCGTGCCGCCGCCGGTGCCGGGCGCGGATTTGAAGGGGGTCAGGTCAAGCACGGGCGCGTCGATGCCAAGGTCGATATGCGTGGCAATCACCGCGATCCCGCCGTGGGCCAGATGGTCGTCCTGCAGCCAGCGGGCGAACATCGCGACCGATCCGGTATCCAGCGACACGGTCGGTTCATCCAGAAACAGGATCTTGCGCCCGATCACCGCCAGCCGCGCCAGCCCCAGCCGCCGCTTTTGCCCCGCCGACAGCGTGCCGCCCTGCCGGTTGCGGAACTGGGCAAGGTCGAAACGGTCCAGCACGCCCGTGTCGAGCGGCAGCCCATACACCTCGGCCCAGAAGGCAATGTTTTCGGTCACGGTCAGCGCGGTCTTGATCCCGTCGGCGTGGCTGGCATAGGCCTCCGTCTCTTCTGGCATCGCGACTTCGCCTGTGATCGCGGGTTGCAGCCCAGCCAGTGTGCGCAGCAGGGTGGTTTTGCCAATGCCATTGGGCCCGCGCAGGACCAGCGCCTGCCCTGCCGCCAGATCGAAACTGACACCGCTCAGGACCGCGACACCGCCGCGCGCGCAGCCCAGATCGGCGACATGCAACATTCAGACAGGGATCAGGGCAACCGCGACGCGGCGCCCTTCGGAGAGCAGCACGTTGTAGGTCCGGCAGGCAGCGGGTGATGCCATGCTTTCGACGCCGATCCCTGCCTCTTCCAAGGGCGTGCGGAAATCAGCAGGCAGATGCGCAATCTCGGCCCCTGTGCCGACAAAAACCACATCCACACCGGCCATGCGGTCGATGATCGCGGCCGTGTCGGTGAACCCGCCCCAAGGCGACACCCCTGTCGGAAACACCAGCACCGGCCCTTGCACCACCTTGCCGCCGATGCGGAAAAAGCCGGGGCCATAGCCGTCAATCGGGACGGAATCGGTATATCTGATCTCGTTCAGGCGCATCTTTTGTCCACCTCAGGTGTCGATATGGCCGTATTTGGTGCCCGCTGCGGGGTCTTTCTTGGACCAATCGCGTTTGACGCCCAGCATCAGCACGATGTTCTTGGCGACGTAAAGCGATGAATAGGTCCCGACAATGATGCCCCAAGCAATCGCAAAGACAAAGCCGCGGATCACGTCGCCGCCAAGCACCAGAAGTGCGATCAGCGCGATCAGCGTGGTGCCCGATGTCATGATCGTCCGGCTCAGCGTTTCATTGGCCGACAGGTTCAGCACATCGACCAAAGGCATCGCCTTGTATTTGCGCAGGTTTTCGCGGGCACGGTCGAACACGACCACCGTGTCGTTGATCGAATAGCCCACAATGGTCAGCAGCGCCGCGATGATCGCCAGATCGAACCTGATCTGGAACAGCGCGAAAATGCCGATGGTCAGTATCACATCATGCACCAATGCAGCCACCGCCCCGATGGCGAACTGCCATTCGAACCGCAGCCAGATATAGATGACGATGGCCGTCAGCGCACCCAGCACCGACAGCACGGCGGTCTGGATCAGCTCGCCCGAGACTTTCGGCCCGACGCTTTCGACAGAGGGAAAGGTGATGTCGGGGGCGACCCCCCGCAGCGCCTCCTGGATCAGGACGATCGTGGCGGGCGAGACGCTTTCTTCGCCGTCCTGCGCCTGAATGCGGATCATCGCGACATTCTGGTCATCGTCAAAGGTGGGATCGAACACCTCGGTAATGCTGACATCACCGAGCGCGAGCGGGGCCAGCGCCTCGCGGTAAGCGGCGACATCGACCGATTGCGCCGATTCCGTGCGGATCGAGGTGCCGCCACGGAAGTCGATCCCGAAATTCAGCCCGTAGACCAGAAACACCGCAATCGACAGCACGACCGCCAGCACTGACGCCCCGAAGGTCGCCCAGGCATAGCGGAAAAAGTTGATATTCGTCTCGTCAGGCACCAGCCGCAAACGCATGGGGTCAAACCTCGATTGTCTTGGGTCGGCGGTATGCGAACCAGATGGAAATCAGCGATCGGGTGACGAAGATCGCGGTAAAGACCGATGTGATGATCCCCAGCCCCAGCGTGATCGCGAAACCGCGCACCGGGCCGGACCCCAGCGTGAACAGGATCAGCGCGACCATGAAGGTGGTAAAGTTGCTGTCCGTAATGGCCGAGAGCGCACGTTCGTAGCCAAGCTCGATAGCGCGGGCGGGGCCTTTGGCGGTTTTCAGCTCTTCGCGGATCCGCTCGAACACCAGCACGTTGGCGTCCACGGCCATGCCCACGGTCAGCACGATCCCCGCGATACCGGGCAAGGTCAGCGTGGCCCCGACCAGCGACAAGGCCCCGAAGATCAGGCCAAGGTTGATCACAAGTGCCAGATTGGCGAACCACCCGAACAGACCATAGCTGAACCCCATGAACAGCACCACCAGAAGGCCGCCAACCAGCGCTGCCAGACGGCCCGCGTCGATGGAATCCTGCCCCAATTCAGGGCCGATGGTGCGTTCTTCAAGAAAAGTCAGTTCCGCAGGCAGGGCGCCCGCGCGCAAGAGCACGGCCAGATTGGTCGCCTCTTCGGTGGTGAAGTTGCCGGTGATGATGCCCGATCCGCCTGGAATATGGCTCTGGATCGTAGGGGCGGAGATCACTTCGTTGTCCAGCACGATAGCAAAGGGCGATCCCACATTGGCCAGCGTATAATCGCCAAAGGTCCGCGCGGCGGCGGTGTTGAACCGGAACGCGACCGCGGGGCGGTTGTTCTGGTCGAAATCCAGCTGCGCGTTTTCCAGCTGTTCGCCGGTCACGACGGGGCGGCGTTCAAGAATGTAGAACAGGCCCGGTTCGTCGATCGACGGCACCAGGAAATTGCCGGTGCCGGGTGACTGGTCGGGATCGCTAGTGCGGGCCACCACGGGGTTGAAGGTCAACTGCGCCGTCGTCCCCAGCAGGTCCTTGATGTCCTGCGCCGATCCGACGCCGGGCACCTGCACCAGCACGCGTTCGGCGCCCTGCCGCTGGATCGTGGGTTCGCG
>DAISXL010000131.1:0-6505 GCA_036825855.1 Yoonia sp. | reverse complement strand
GAATGAAAAGTCACGCTGATGCTGTTGCGCCCGACGCGTGCCACTTGCTCCAAAGGCACGCGGTAGCTACGGAACGCGTTTTCGGCCTGCAGGACAACCTGATCGTTGACCCGCACCGTGGCAACGCAATCGACCTCTGACAGGATCAGATCGACCTCCGTCTCGGTCAGGTCGAAAACGCGGGTCGCTGTCCAGTCGCGTTCGCAAATCCAGCGCAGATCATATTCGTTGCGCCCCCAATAGGGATCGGGGATCAGCCCCGCCGCGTTCAGCGCAGAAATCCCGTCGGTGGGCATCCGCATCGCGCAAGTGTGGGCGCCGCTGTCATCCGACAGCGACCATGCGCCTGCCAGATCACAGTGCATCAGAGGCGATCCTCGGTGGCTTTGTCAAACAGCGACGCGCGCGACGGGTCGATCCCGATGGCCAGAACCTCGCCCGATCTGACGCGGGCCTGCCCGTCCATGCGGATGCGGAACGGATGCTGCCCCAGCTTGGCATAGATCAGCGTGTCGGATCCCATCGGCTCGACCAGATCGACATCGACGCTGAATTGCAGCGGCGCGTTGCGCACCAGCTCGCCGGTGACGACATGTTCGGGCCGGATGCCGATCACGGCGGGGCGGTCGGCAACCTGCGGGGCGGCGAATTCGTAACCCGTCAGCGGCATGACCATATCGTCGACCTTGAACTGGCCACCTTGCACATGCCCGTGCAGGAAATTCATCGACGGGCTGCCGATGAAATCCGCGACATAAAGGTTGCGGGGCCGGTTATATATCTCGTCCGGCGTGCCCAGTTGCATGATCTTGCCGCCTTTCATCACGGCGATGCGGTCGGCCAGTGTCATCGCCTCGATCTGGTCGTGGGTGACGTAGATCATGGTGTTCTGCAGCTGGTTGTGCAGACGCTTCAGTTCCACCCGCAGATCGACGCGCAGCTTGGCGTCAAGGTTGGACAGGGGTTCGTCGAAGAGGAACACATCGACATCGCGCACCAGGGCGCGACCAATCGCAACGCGCTGGCGTTGCCCCCCCGACAAGGCGCCCGGTTTGCGGTCCAGCAAGGGCTGTATCTGAAGGATTTCGGCAGCGCGGTTCACGCGCTGTTCGATCTCTGCCTTGGGCAGGCGCGCGTTTTTCAGGCCAAACGACAGGTTCCCCCGCACCGTCATCTGGGGGTAAAGCGCGTAGGACTGGAACACCATGCCGATCCCGCGCTCGGACGGTTCGGCCCAGGTCACATTGCGGCCTTTGATGAATATCTGGCCATCGGTGACCTCCAGCAAGCCCGCGATGCAGTTCAGCAAGGTGGATTTGCCACAACCGGACGAGCCCAGCAGAACCAGAAACTCGCCCTCATGGATGTTCAGGTCCAGATCTTTCAGGACATTCACTGCCCCGAAGTTCAGTTGCAGTTGTTTGATTTCAACGGAATAGGTCATGGATCAGCCTTTGACTGCGCCGGCGGCGATGCCGCGGACAAAAAGTTTGCCAGAGGCAAAATAGATGATGAGAGGGACAAGACCGGTCAGCAGGGTCGCGGCCATGTTGACGTTGTATTCCTTCACGCCCTGCACCGAGTTGACGATGTTGTTGAGCTGGACCGTCATCGGATAGGTGGCGGGCTTGGTGTAGATCACGCCGAACAGGAAATCGTTCCAGATGCCTGTCACCTGCAAGATGATCGCCACCACGAAGATCGGCAGCGCCATCGGCAGCATGATCTGGAAATAGATCCGCCAGAACCCTGCCCCATCGACACGCGCCGCCTTGAACAATTCCTCCGGCACGGATGCGAAATAATTGCGGAACAGCAGCGTCAGGATCGGCATGCCGAACACCGTATGCACCAGCACCAGCCCCGACAATTCACCCATCAGCCCGATTTCACGCAGCAGGATCACGATCGGATACAGCATCGTCTGATAGGGAATGAAGGCGCCGATGATGAGGATGGTAAAAAACACCTCCGACCCTTTGAATTTCCAGTTCGACAGCGCATAGCCGTTCACCGATGCAATCCCGATCGACAGGATCACGGACGGGATCAGGATATTGACGGAATTCCAGAAACCGCGGCTGAGACCGTCGCAGTTGATGCCGGTGCAAGCCTGCGACCAGGCTTTGACCCAAGGCTCGAACGTCACTTCCATCGGCGGGCCGAACACATTGCCCATGCGGATTTCGGGCATGCCTTTCAGCGATGTGACGATCATCACGTAAAGCGGCAGCAGGTAATAGATGCTGACCAACAACAACGTGCCATAGATGAAGATATTGGCGCGCGAAAAGGCGCGTTTGGGTTTCGGCCCGCGCGGGCCAGCGTGCAAGGTTGCGTCAGCCACGTTTCTTGCCTCCGAATTCAAGGTAAGCCCAAGGGACAAGAATGATCAGCACCGACACCAGCATCATCGTCGAGGCAGCAAAGCCCTGCCCCAGATTCTGCGCGCGGAACATGTAATCGATGACGTATTTCGCGGGCACCTCGGATGAAATGCCGGGGCCCCCGTTGGTTTGGGCGACGACCAGATCATACAGCTTGATGATCCCCGACGCGATCAGCACAAGTGCTGTCACAAACACAGGCCGCATCATCGGGATGATGATCCGCACATAGGTTTTCACCGTGCCGATCCCGTCGACGCGGGCGGCTTTCCAGATATCCTCGTCGATCCCGCGCAGCCCAGCCAGCATGATGCACATGATCAGCCCCGACCCTTGCCAGATGCCCGCGATCAGCAGGCCGAACATCACCGTGTCGGGGTCGTTCAGCGGGTTGAACGCGAAACTTTCCCAGCCCCAGTCGCGCACCAGGTTCTGCAAGCCGAAGTCGGGGTTCAGAATCCATTGCCACGCCACGCCGGTCACGACGAAGGACAGGGCGAAAGGATACAAGAAAATGGTGCGGAACGCGCCTTCAAACCGGATCTTGCGGTCCAGCAATGCGGCCAGCGTAAAGCCGATCACCAACGACAGGATCATGCTGAGAAATCCGTAGAGCGCGAGGTTCTGGATCGACACGATCCAGCGCGCCGTATCCCACAAGCGGTCGTATTGATCGAAACCCACGAATTCCAGACGCGGCAACAGGCGCGAATTGGTGAAGGAATGAACAACCGTCCAGGCCGTTCCGCCGACAAAAACAACCAGCGCTGTCAGGATCATCGGGATCAGCGCGACCTTGGACATCAGGTGCCGGAACAGCCGGACAGGTCGCTTCGCAGGGCGGGCCTGCGATGGTGCAAGTGTAGTGGTCATTGTCCGTTCCCCCCGGCATGACTTATTGGTCTTGGGCTAAAAAAACGGGCCCGGCACTAAGGCCGGACCCGCCCTCGGGAGAGATCAGTCCGCGCTGGCGATGATGGCTGCGTAACGCGCCTGCGCATCTTCGGCGGACATGTCACCAGACCAGAATTCGGCCATCAGATCCTCGATCTGAAGCTGGCTGTCGGGGGACAGTGACTGGTCGCCGGATGGCAGGATGCCTCCGTTTGCAAGGATTTCGAGACCCTTCTGCATACAGCCGTTGGCGGCTGCCAGATCGATGTCACCGCGCACTGGCAGCGACCCTTTGGCGAGGTTGAAATCAACCTGCACTTCTGGCGAGATCAGCAGCGCGGCCAGTTCAAGCTGGGCGGCGGTGATTTCAGGGTCACTGTTGACAGGGAAATAGAACGCATCCCCGCCGGTATCCAGAATGGCGTTCAGACCAAGACCGGGCAGGCAGGAATAATCGACGCCTTCCTGCATCCCCGCGACAGAGAATTCACCCTGCGCCCAGTCGCCCATCAGCTGGCCACCCGCAGTGCCGGTGATGACCATGTTGGTGGCCTGGTTCCAGTCCTGCACGTTCGAGCCGCGCGCGAATTCGCGCGCATCGGCCACGGCTGCGAACACAGCCGCATATTCAGGGCCGGCGGCCACATCGGCATTCTTGTTCACGGTGACTTCGCGCCACGGGTCAAGCCCGGCCACCGCAAGGGTGATCGCGCCGAACGCAAGGTTCTGCTGCCAGCCTTGCTGCCCCATCGCCAATGGCTGGATACCAGCCTCGCGCAGCGCGGGGGCGGTTTCGACGAATTCGGTCCATGTTGTCGGCACCGGCAGACCTGCGGTTTCATAGGCCGCATGGCTGAGCCACATCCACTGTGCGGAATGGATGTTCACCGGCACGCAATAGATGCGGCCATCCAGCGTGCAGCTGTCCAGCAGCGACGACGGATTGACGATATCGCGCCAACCGCCGGCCTCGGCCACCTCGGTCAGGTCAAGCATCAGGCCCGCCTCGATCAGCTCTTCTGCCTGACGGCCATGGTTCAGCTGGGTCGCGGCCATCGGGTCGCCGCCCAGAATACGGGAAATGATGATGGGACGCGCGGTGCCACCGGACCCGGCAATCGCACCGTCGATCCATGTGTTGCCCGTGGCATTCCATGCGTCTGCAAATTTCGTGACAGCGGCGGCCTCCCCCCCGGATGTCCACCAATGCGTCACTTCAAGTTCGACGGCAGAGGCCGCCGATGCGCTGACGATACACGTCGCCGCAAGCAGTTTTGTTGACAGTTTCACGATTCTTTCCTCCCTGGCCTAAATCGTTATAGATGAGCCTATATCGATTTAGATTGACCTCGCAAGAAAAAATACGACAGTATACAGCAAGGAATGTGGTGCATCTCTAACGTCTTGTCCTATATCGTTTTTCAACCGGCACGGGGGCCGGACAGCGGAGAAAGATGTGACGGACCCGGCGCCACGCAAGGAAAGACACGCCATGGCGTCAAGCAGAACCAGCGCCGAAATCGCGGCCTCGACCGCCGAGGTCAGCGGCAAGCCGACGCTCAAGACGATAGCGCGGATCAGCGGGCTTGCCGTGCCGACCGTATCGCGCGCGTTGAACGACGCCCCCGACATTGGCAGCGAAACCAAGAAACTGATCCGCAAGATCGCCTCCGACATCGGCTATGTGCCCAACCGCGCGGGTGTCCGGCTGCGCACGGGGCGGACGAATGTGATCAGCCTTGTGATGTCGACCGAAATGGATCTGATGAGCCATACCGCGCGGCTGATTTCGTCCGTGGCTGGCGCCTTGCGCGACACGCCTTACCACCTGATCGTCACCCCCTATTTCCCCGATCAGGACCCGATGGAACCCGTGCGCTATATCGTCGAGACAGGGTCGGCCGATGCGATCATCCTGAACCAGATCCGCCCCGATGATCCGCGCGTCAACTATATGATGGAACGGCAGTTTCCCTTTGCGACGCACGGGCGCACGAATCGTGCCGACCAGCACCCCTACTACGACTTTGATAATCAGGCCTTTGGCACACTTGCCGCACAGCGCCTGATCGCGCGCGGGCGCAAGCATATCCTGCTGATCGCCCCGCCCAAGGAACATAACTATGCCCAACACATGATTGCGGGTGTCAGCGGCGCCGTGCAGGCGGGCGGGATCGACCTGACGATCTCGGACGGAGTGTCCAGCGACACCAAAAGCGCCGAGGTCGTGACCTTCATCATCGACACGCTGACCCGCAATCCCGCCATCGACGCGGTGATTGTCGGCTCGACCACATCAGCGATGGCGGCGGTTTCGGCCATCGAGCAATGCGGCAAGACCGTGGGCCGCGAGGTCGATGTTTTTGCCAAGGAGGCCGTGCCGTTCCTCAAGCTGTTCCGCGCGGATATCCTGACGCTGGCCGAAAAGATCGGGATCGCGGGCGAGTTTCTGGCCAAGGCCGCAATCCAGGCAATCCGCACCCCCGACCTGCCGCCGATGCAGGCGCTGGAAGTGCCGTCAGACGATCCGCTCTAACGCTGCGATGATCGCAGCGACGGGCTGGTCGATCCGCACCGTGATCGTTGGCTGCTGCGGCGTTTCCAGCGTGGCGTATTGGCTGTCGAGCAGGCTTGCTGGCATGTAATGCCCTTGCCGCCGTGCCAGACGCGCCATGACCACATCGCGCGGCGCATCCAGATAGGCGATCCGCAGGTCGGGAATGGCTGCGCGCAGATGGTCGCGATAAGGCTTGCGCAGCGCCGAACAGGCGAACACCACCGGCCCGCCCTGCCGCGCGGCCTGCACCGCCTGCCCCAGCGCATCCAGCCACGGCCAGCGCATCGCATCGGTCAAAGGCTGGCCTGCCGCCATATGCGCCACGTTCTGCGGCGGGTGGTAATCGTCGCCATCCAGAAAGGTGCCGCCAATGGCTGTGGCCAGACCGGCGCCGACGGTGGACTTGCCACAGCCCGACACACCCATGACCATAATCGCGGGATGCATGTCAGCGCCCCGGGATCGCGCTGCGCTTGGTGCCGGTGCCTTCCCATGTGTCCATCGCCTCCAGCGCCTCTTCGGCGGTCTCGACAAAACGGAACAGATCAAGGTCGGCGGCGGAAATCGTGCCCGCATCGGCCAGCGCATCCCAGTTGATGATCTTTTCCCAAAACGCGCGGCCAAACAGCAGGAACGGCACCCGCCCCATGCGGCCGGTCTGGATCAG
>DAISXL010000130.1:0-6521 GCA_036825855.1 Yoonia sp. | reverse complement strand
TCGCCAAGTTCGAAACCTATGTGCGCGGCAAACACAACCTGAGCGAAGACGACTTTCGCGGTTATGTCGATTTTCTCTATGGCTTGCAGGACCAGTTCGGCCCCGCACATGAGGCGGCGACGGTTGCGGCGGCAAACCGCCTTGGCGCGGTGTTGGCAAGTCACGACGACACGACACCTGCACAGGTCGCGACCAGCCACGCCCACGGCGTGACTTTGGCCGAGTTTCCGACCAGTGTCGCGGCGGCGGATGCCTGTCACGCGCATGGGATCGCCACGATCATGGGGGCGCCCAACCTGATCCGCGGCGGGTCGCATTCGGGCAATGTGGCGGCCTCTGATCTTGCCAGCCGCGACAGGCTCGACATCCTGTCGTCCGACTATGTGCCTGCGTCCTTGCTGCTGGCGGCGGTCCGGCTGGGGCTGGTCTGGGACGATCTGGCGCGCGGGATTGGCACCGTCACCGCGGCACCGGCGCAGGCGGTCGGGCTGACGGACCGCGGCACAATCGCCATCGGGCAGCGCGCCGATCTGGTGGCCTTTGCGCTGCTGGACGACACGGCGATGGTGGCGCAAACCTTCAGCGCGGGACGCCGCGTGTTCTGAGCCTCTGCTGTTCACTTGCGCGTGATGAGGCTGGCTTCTGGAGACAACTCTGCGACAGTCATCGCAGCGAGTGCTGACCCAACACAAAGACAGGATATCACCATGACACGCACCGATGCCTTCCTGAGGACATTGGCCACCACGACGATTCTGATGACAGGATCGCTGGCACAGGCTGAAACATTTCGCTGGGCGGGAACCACCGACCCGCAGACGATGGACCCCCACGCCGCCAACCTTGCGCCGGTGACGTCGTTTCTGAACAACGTCTAGGAAGGTCTGGTCCGGCGCGGCAAGGACATGACGCTGGAGCCCTCGCTCGCCACAAGCTGGGAGCCGCTGACCGGCGAAAACGGCTGGCGGTTCGTCCTGCGCGAAGGTGTCACCTTCCATGACGGCAGCCCGTTCACCGCCGATGACGTGCTGTTTTCCTACGAACGCGGCATTTCCGAACAATCCGACGTCAAATCGTGGTTCGCGCCGGTCTCCGAGGTTCGCGTCGTCGATGACTATACCGTCGACATCGTCACGGCCGCCCCCAATCCGATCTTTCCCGACAGCATTGCAAACTGGATGATGATGAGCAGGTCCTGGGCCGAGGCCAATGGCGCCGAAACACCCGCCCGCGATGCCGAGACCTATTCCACGCTCAACACGAACGGCACCGGACCTTTCATCCTGACGGCGCGCGAACCGGGCGTCGAAATCCGGCTGGTGCCCAATGCCGACTGGTGGGACACGCCCGAACACAACATCACCGAGGCGATCTTCAACCCGATCGACAATGCCGCGACCGGCCTTGCCGCGCTGATCGCGGGCGATGTCGACATGCTGGCACCAATCCCGATCCGCGATGTCGAACGGCTGCGCGAAACCGACGGCATACGCGTGTTCGAAGGGCTCGAGGCGCGGGTGATCATGCTTGGCTTTGGCCATGATCAGGCCACGCTGACAGGAACCGACACCGCCAACCCGTTCCAGGATGTGCGCGTCAGGCAGGCTGTCGCGGCGGCCATCGACGTTGATGCGATCAATCAGGTCCTGCTGTCGGGCATGGCCGAACCCGTGTCGCAATTGCAGCCCGCAGGGCTGTCGGGCTATTCGGACATCCATGCCGACCGCCCCGCGCTCGATCTTGACGCGGCGCGCGCACTGCTGGCCGAGGCGGGCTATCCCGACGGATTTACCTTCAATTTCAAATGCACCAACGACCGCTACATCAATGACGAGGCGATCTGTCAGGCGATGACCGGCATGCTGGGGCAGGTGGGGATCACAGCACAGCTCGAAACCATCCCCGTGCGGACCTATTGGGACGAATTGCGCGGCGACAATTACGACATGTTCCTGCTGGGCTGGTCGCCCGGCACCTTTGACGCCGAACATCCGATCCGCTTTCTGGCGCATACGCCGACCGAACAGCTGGGCACGTGGAACTTCGGCGGCTATTCCAACGCGCGGATCGACGAATTGCTGCCGCTGGTCCAGCAAGAGATCGACACCGGCACACGGCAGACGATGCTGGATGAAATCGCGGGCATCCTGCAGGACGAGATGGCCTATGTCCCGCTTTACACTGAACCGCTGGCATGGGCGGCCCGCGACGGGGTCGATCTTGTCCAGCGTCCGGACAACTTTTTCATGCTGCGCTGGGTCACCGTGAACTGATCACCCGACGCATCGCGTGACGCGGGGCAAGACCGGGGTATCCGGTCTTGCCCCGCGCAACGGCTTTAGTGCGGCAGCAGAGCGTCCGGCAGGTTCTGATAGCAGACAGGCCGCAGAAAGCGGCGGATCGCCAGGGTACCGACAGATGTCGCGCCGAAATTGGTCGATGCGGGATAGGGTCCGCCATGGACCATGCTGTCGGCAACCTCGACCCCGGTGGGGAAACCGTTGGCCAGCAGGCGGCCTGCCTTGCGTTCCAGAACCGGTAGCAGGCCCTGCGCTGCGGCCATATCACCGCTGTCCATTTGCAGCGTGCAGGTCAGCTGCCCTTGCAAGGCCCGCGCGACATCCGTCATCTGCGCTGCGTCGCGCGCCCGCACGATCACGCCCAGCGGGCCGAAGACCTCTTCTGCCAGCACATGATCGGCCAGCCATGTGTCGGCGCTGACCTCGTAAAGCGCGGGACCGGCATTGCGCCCGTCGCTGGCGGCGCACAGCAAGGTCGTCACACCCGCGCGGCCTGCGATGGTGTCGCGGCCTGTGCGATAGGCGCTGGCGATCCCGTCGGACAGCATGACCTGTGCGGCGACATTATGCAGGGCTGCGGTGGCGGCCTTGGCAAAGGCATCCGCCTCTGGCCCCTCAACCACGATGGCAAGGCCCGGATTGGTGCAGAATTGCCCCGCCCCCATCGTCAGGCTGCCCGCCCAGCCGGTCGCGATGGTTTCGCCACGTGCGGCCAGCGCTTCTGGCAACACGAACATCGGGTTCACGCTGCCCAGTTCACCAAAGAACGGGATCGGTTCAGGCCGCGCCGCGCACAGATTGAACAAGGCGCGCCCTGCCCGCAATGATCCGGTAAAGCCCACAGCGCGGATCAGCGGATGCGTGACAAGCGCCGCCCCCATGTCATGCGCGCCGCCCTGTACCAGCGAAAACACACCCGGATGCAGGCCACAGGCGGCAACAGCGGCGGTGATTGCGTCACCCACCAATTCGCCGGTGCCGGGATGGGCGGGATGCCCTTTGGCGACCACCGGACAACCTGCCGCGAGCGCCGCAGCGGTATCCCCGCCCCCCACCGAAAAGGCGAGCGGAAAGTTCGAGGCACCGAACACCGCTACCGGGCCGATCGGGCGCTGCATCATCCGCAGATCAGGGCGCGGCAAAGGCTGTCTGTCGGGCAGGGCAGGATCATGGCGCTGGTCCAGATAGTCACCCTTGCGGATGTGATCGGCAAACAGGCGCAACTGCCCTATGGTGCGGCCGCGTTCGCCTGTCAGCCGCGCTGCGGGCAGGCCCGTTTCGGCACTGCCGATGGCGGTGATCGCCTCTGCCCGCGCCTCGATCTCGTCCGCGATGCGGTCAAGAAAGGCAGCGCGCTGGTCACGGCTGGTGGCGCTGTAGCTTTCAAAAGCGGCCTCTGCCGCCTCTGCCGCTTGGGCCACATGCTCGGGCGTGCCTTCGCTGAAATGATGGGCCGGGCCCTGCGCGGGGGCCGAGGCGAAAACCGCAGCCCCCATGATGCGTTCACCCGCAATCAGATGCGCGCCGTGGGGTTGATGTGTCATGGTGTCGTCCTTCATTTGCCCCACCGCAACGCGATCAGGTCCAGTTCGTTTGCCAGTTCCAGCAGGCGCGTGCGTGTCCGGTCGGACAAGGGCGTCAGCGGATGGCGGACGTAATCGGACCCGATCACGCCCCCTGCCTGCAGCACCGTTTTCGCCGCCCGCAGCCCGCACTGGCGGTTTTCGTGGTTGATCAGCGGCAGGCAGCGTTTCCACTGATCCAGCGCCGCCGCGGTATCGCCCGCACGGTAAAGCGTGACGATAGGCTTGATCTGGTCGGGCAGCAGGGCGGATGTCATCGTGCCGGTGCAGCCCGCATCAAGATCGGCCAGCAATGTGACCGCTTCTTCGCCGTCGAACGGCCCTGCGATATCGGACCCGCCCGCGGCGATCAGGGCGGCCAGCTTGTCCGCGGCAAAAGGCATTTCCAGTTTGAAATAGCTGACCTGTTCCAGTTCGCGCGCCATGCGGGCCAGAAACGGCACCGACAGCGGACACCCCGACAAAGGCGCGTCCTGCACCATGATCGGGATGCTGATGGCGTCCGAAACGGCCCTGAAATGGTCATAGATCATCGCCTCTGGCGGGACGATGCCGACACCGTGGTAGGGCGGCATCATCATCACCATCGCCGCCCCCAAGGCTTGCGCATCGCGGGCGCGCTGCACCACGATCCGCGTGGCGAAATGGCTGATCGTCACGATCACCGGCACGCGGCCTGCGACATGGGTCAGCGACAGGCGCATCAGATCGGCGCGTTCATCGTCGGACAGCACGAATTGTTCGGAATAATTCGCCAGAATGCAGATCGCATCGACACCCTGATCGATCATGCAATCAAGCACGCGGCGCATCCCGTCGTGATCGACCGTGCCATCGGCGTGAAAAGGCGTGGGGGCTACTGGCAGGATACCAGTCAAAGGGGTTTTCATGTTCAATCCTCAGAAGTGGAACGGGTCAACTTGGACCCGGTCACCCATCACAAAGCAATCGGTGACCAGATCCATCGGGCGGGTGTCCATCTCGCTGTCGCCCGCGCGCACAAGATCGGCCATCCGTGCGTAAAGCCGGGGGTATTCGCCCGCCAGCGCAGACTGCGGCGGCGGGCAGGCGGCCCCGTCCAGCGTCATATCGGCCCCGCCGTTATGCAGCGCCAGCGTGCCGCCGTCGGTGACAATCTCGATCGTCCAGGTTTGCGGGCCTTCCTGCCGCCAGTCGAAATCGGCGGTGATGTTGTCGGACAAGGTGATTTGCGCCGCAATCGGCGTGGCGCGGTTGGCGGGGATGTCCAGACGCGCCTGCAACAGGTGCACGGGGTCGGGCAAAATCTCGGTCAGGATCGACAGGGCGTTGATGCCGGGGTCGAACACGCCCATGCCGCCGGTTTCGAACACCCAGTCCTGTCCCGGGTGCCATTTGCGCACATCTTCGCGCCAGGTGATGTGGCCTGACAGCACCTTTTTATCCGCAAGCCAGACCTTGGCGGGGGCGACCATCCGCGCCTCGCGGCTGTGCCATGTGGCAAAGATGCCGACGCGGGCACGCCGTGCCGTTTCCGCCAGCAGGTTGCAGGCCGACAGGGTCGCGGCGGGTGGTTTTTCCAGCATCACATAGCGCCCGGCGCGCAGGGCGGTCAGCGCGTAATCTGTCCGCGCCACCGGCGGCAGGCAGAGCGAGACGACACGGATATCGCTCCGTGCCGCGAGCATGTCAGCCAGATCGGTGAAGGCGTCGACACCATCGACCGTGCCGTTGCGCGATACGGTGGCGACCAAGTCCCAATCGGGCGAGGCCTGCAAGGCCGGCACATGCTGGTCCAGCGCGATCTTTCCGATCCCGACAAGTGCAATCTTCATCAGTGGCTATCCCGTCCGACAGGCGCGCCACGGCAGCCTTTGAGAAACCCCAGATCAGCGCCAGTGTCAGCCCCTTCGACATGCTGGCGGTGCAGCCAGGCATAGCCGGTGGTGTCCTGCCCTGACGGCGGGTGCCATTGCGCCAGACGCGCGGCGATGTCGGCATCGGACACATCCAGATGCAACCGTCGTCCGGCCACATCCAGCGTGATCATGTCGCCATCCTGCACGATGGCCAGCGGCCCGCCGGCTGCCGCTTCGGGGGCGGTATGCAGTACGACCGTGCCATAGGCGGTGCCCGACATGCGCGCATCCGATATCCGCACCATATCG
This sequence comes from Yoonia sp., assembly GCA_036825855.1. GTDB lineage: Bacteria > Pseudomonadota > Alphaproteobacteria > Rhodobacterales > Rhodobacteraceae > Yoonia. The sequence continues at coordinate 491 of DAISXL010000130.1, read as the reverse complement.
GTGATGCCTTTCTTCAGCACCTTGGGCGGCAGGCCCATGTTGCCGACCTCGGCCATGCCGGGATATCCCTTTGGCCCGCAGTTTTTCAGGACCAGCACGCAGGTTTCATCGACATCCAGATCGGGGTCGTTGATGCGGGCCTTGTAGTCGTCGATATCTGCGAACACGACCGCGCGGCCTGTGTGCTGCAACAGATGCGGGGTCGCGGCAGAGGGTTTCAGCACCGCGCCACCCGGCGCCAGATTGCCGCGCAGAACGGCGATGCCGCCCGATTGGGTCAGCGCCTTTTCGACGGGCAGGATCACGTCGGGGTTGTGGTTTTCGACATGGCGCAATTCATCGGCAACCGGCCCTCCTGACACGGTCAGCGCGTCTTCGTGCAGCATCCCTGCGTCCATCAGGCGGCGCATGACCACAGGCAGGCCCCCGGCGTAAAAGAATTCCTCCATCAGGTATTTGCCCGATGGCATCAGGTTGACGACGGTCGGCAC
>DAISXL010000129.1:0-6529 GCA_036825855.1 Yoonia sp. | reverse complement strand
TGCAGCGTCATGCCCGGTGCGCGCATGTTGAGGAAGGTGGTGATGATGTTGATCGCGCCCAGGATCGACGACACACCCGACAGGTGGACGGCAAAGATCGCAAGGTCCATCGACATGCCCGCCTCGTTGGTGGACAGCGGCGGATACATGACCCAGCCCACGCCCGACCCGGCCTGACCATTGCCGCCAGGTGCCAGCATCGACAACACACCCATCGCGCCACCGGCCACGAACATCCAGAACGACAGGTTGTTCAGGCGGGGGAAAGCCATGTCCGGCGCACCGATCTGCAGCGGCATGAAATAATTGCCGAAACCACCGAAGAGCGCAGGAATGACGACGAAGAACATCATCAGCACGCCGTGATAGGTGATCAGGACGTTCCACAGGTGCCCGTTGGGGGTGCAGGGATCGGCCATGAACCCTTCCATGCACATGTACTGCACGCCGGGATACATCAGTTCCAAGCGCATGAAGACGGTAAAGGCGACCGAAATGAACCCGAGGATACCTGCGACGAACAGATACAGGATCCCGATATCCTTGTGGTTGGTGGACATGAACCACCGGGTAAAGAAACCCCGGTTGTCCTGATGTGCGTCGCCGTGGATGGCTGCGTCCGCCATGTGGCTCTCCTCGTATTGGCTACAGATCGACGCCGCCGATTCACTGAAAGGCGGTCGTTGACCAGCGTTCTAGTCGCTTGCACCGCAGGGGGCAACTGCGGATGCGGACAACACGCTGGGTTATATTGGCACAGGGGGGATAAAGGTTGCGTCAAATGCCTGCCGCAGGGCTACGTCCAGATCCTCCATGCTGACCGGCAGGCCAAGGTCCACCAGTGACGTCACGCCGTGGTCGCGGATGCCGCAGGGCACGATGCCGTCGAAATGCGAAAGATCGGGGTCCACGTTGATCGCAAGACCGTGGAACGACACCCATTTGCGCATGCGGATACCGATGGCGGCGATCTTGTCCTCGGCCGGTGCGCCGTCCGGCCCGCGTGGCTTTTCGGGGCGCTGCACCCAGACACCGACGCGGCCGGGGCGGATCTCGCCTTTGATGGTGAACGTCTCCAGCGTGCCGATCACCCAGTTTTCCAGATCCTGCACAAAGCGGCGCACGTCGCGCCCGCGCTTGCCAACGTCAAGCATGACATAGACCACCCGCTGGCCCGGACCGTGATAGGTATATTCGCCGCCGCGCCGCGCGTCATGCACCGGAAAGCGGTCAGGCGCGATCAGGTCGGCCGCCTTGGCCGAGGTGCCGGCGGTGTAAAGCGGCGGGTGTTCGAGCAACCAGATACATTCATCCGCCTCGCCCGCGATGATCGCGTTGACGCGGGTTTCCATGAAGGCCAGCGCCTCGTCGTACCCTGTCAGCCCGTCGCTGATGATCCAGTCGACCATGGCTATCGGGGCAAGAGCCCCGCCTCCCTGATCGCGGGGACATTGGCGCGGCTCACGGGAATATCGGGGCCAATGCGCATCGTCAGCACCGCGCCATCACCTTTGCGGCGCGCGGCGGTGACATGGTTGAGCGCCACCCAATGCGACCTGTGGACCTGCAACCCGCGCAAATCGCCCGTTTCCCTGATCGCATCGGACAGGCGCATCAACAGCACGTCTTCCCCCTTGGTGGTTCGCACCCTGACATAATGGTCCTCGACCGAAAGCGCCACCAGCGCGCCGCGTTTCTCGAGCGGGAGCCGATCCAAGAGCAGGCAGCGTTGCGGCGCAGGGGGCGCGTGCTGGTCAGAGAGCAGATGGAACATCACCGAGATGATGACCGCAATCGCGGCGATATTGGCGCCGGCACCCGCCAGATCACGCCCCGCAGGCAGGTCCGACAGGATGATCCAGCCCAGCCCCAGCACGACCAGCGTCGCCCCTGTGGCGGTCAGCCCCGCGCTGACAGCGATCCGCGCGGGGCGGCGGGTGAAACGGGCCTCGGCCAGACCATGCGCCAGAAACCCGACGGCATAGGTCAGCACGACGACCAGCAGCCAGAAGATGAACCTCAAAACGGTGCTTTCCGCCCGCTGCGGCAGGATCAGCGTCAGAATCATCGCCAGTCCGGCCATGAGCACAAGCGCCAGCGGTTGCGCCACATGATCGCGCAATTCGCGCAGCGTGGATTGCGGGCGGGTGTCGTTCACGAAGTTTTCCGTTGTTTCATGCATCGTGCGTTGGCCTGTCGCGCAAGGAAAGGCATCCCAATCCTGTTCTACCATTTCGAAAGGATTTTGCCATGCCGTTTGGGCCTATTCTGGACGCTCCCGTCATCATCCAGTTCCACCTTGCCGCCGCTTTGCCCGCGCTTTTGCTGGGGCCTGTGGTGATCTGGGGTCGCTTGCCACGGCGCTGGCACAAGCGGCTTGGTTACACTTGGGTCGCCAGCATGGCACTGCTGGCGGGGTCGGGGCTGTTCATTCCGTCACACGGTCTTGCGGTCGTCGGGCCGCTGGGGCCGATCCATCTGCTCAGCCTGATGACCTTCTGGGGGATCGGGCAAGGCGTCTGGTTCGCGCGGCGGGGGCGGGTGCAGGCGCATCAGCAGGCGATGCGTGCGGTCTGGTTCTGGGCGCTGGGGATCGCGGGGCTGTTCACGCTGGCGCCGGGGCGGTTGATGAACGAATTGCTGCTGGCGGGCGGCACCCTTCCGGCGGTGGTCGTGATCGGCGCAGGGATCGGCGTGATCCTGTGTCTGGCGCGGCTGACGCCCCGCCCGTTCCGGTCACAGCATTCCGGCGGCGCACGCGTTTTTACCCTTGAGCAGGACCAGACCTTTGACTAAAGACGGGCGCACCAGCCTTGGCATTGCGGTCGTGGCGGAATTGGTAGACGCGCAGCGTTGAGGTCGCTGTGAAGTAACATTCGTGGGGGTTCGAGTCCCCCCGACCGCACCAGGACTGCCATGGGGTCAGGCGTCACGCCACTGACCGGACGGCACATCCTCCACGCACCAGTCTCCGATCCGCCAGCGCACCAGCCGCAGCGTGGGAAAACCGATATGTGCGGTCATCCGGCGCACCTGCCGGTTGCGGCCTTCCTTGATCGTGATCTCGATCCACTGGTCCGGCACCGATTTGCGGAACCGCACAGGCGGGTCACGGTCCCACAGCAGGGGCGGCGCGATCAGACGGACCTGCGCAGGCCGCGTGGGGCCGTCGTTCAGCGTCACCCCATGCCGCAAAGGGGCCAGATCCGCGTCAGTCGGCGCGCCTTCGACCTGCACCAGATAGGTTTTGGGCCATTTGTGGCGCGGGTCCGCGATCCGCGCCTGCAAGGCCCCGTCATCTGTCAGCACCAGCAATCCTTCGCTGTCGCGGTCCAGACGGCCTGCGGGATAGACCCCCGGCACATCGACAAAACCCGACAGCGTCGGGCGCGGCGAGGGGCTGCGCGCATCGGTGAATTGCGACAGAACGCCGTAAGGTTTGTTGAAAAGCAGGATGCGCGCCATGGCGTTTTCTAGCCCGCGCCGCGCGCTGCCGTCCACCGTATACCTTGGTGTGCCACTAAGTAATTATAAATCAACGCTTTTATTGTTTACAGAACGGATCGGCGCGCTAGTGTAGGCATAACCTGATTGTGAAAGCGCCCGCCTATGCCGCCGATAGCCGACCATCCTTTGCGCTATACTCTTGCCAATGAACTGCATGCGCGGCCGTTTCCGGCTGTGGGCGCGCCCAGCCGTGCGGCCTATCTTGCGATCAAGCCCGCCAGCAATGCCGCAGGCCGCGACCGTGCGGCGGACCGCGCGCATTTGATCGACCTTCTGGACCGGTTCGGCGCGCAGCATCCGCAGCCCGATGCCACGCATTACTTTGGCACCATCGGCAAGCATCAGCTGAAATGGGAAAGCCATACCGAATTCGTGACATATACGGTCTTTGGCGAAGGCGTCGCGCAGCGCCCCTTTGACGCCGCCACGTTCGAGGTGTTTCCCGACGACTGGCTGTCCAAGGCACCGGGCACCCGCGTCACCTCGGCCCTGATACGGATCGAGGTCGTGGCCACCGATGACGGTATCCTCGACAAGGCAAACGACTGGTTCGTGCCCGAAAGCCTTGCCATCAGCCGGGTCGTGGAAAACGATCTGGTCATCGCGGGCGATTTCCGCATCGATACGGCAGGACATATGCGGTTTGCCGTCTTTGCCCGCCCGCATGTCGATGACCGCCGGATCGGGCGCGTCGTGCAGCGCCTGTGCGAGATCGAGACTTACAAGGCGATGTCGATGCTGGCCCTGTCGAAGGCACGCTCGCTCGGGCCGAAAATGGCGGAATTCGACAAGACCCTGACCAGCCTGCTGGAAGATATGCGCCTGTCGGTCGCCGATCCCGCCAAGGTGCTGCAATCGCTGCTGCAGGTTTCGGCCGAGATTGAAAACACCATCGCGCAGACCACGTTCCGCTTCGGCGCGGCAGGGGCCTATGAGACCATCGTCAACCAGCGGATCTCGGTTCTGCGCGAAGAACGGTTCGGCGGGCGGCAGACCTTCGGCGAATTCATGATGCGACGGTTCGATCCCGCGATGCGCACCGTCAAATCGACCGAGGCGCGGCTTTACGCCATGTCCGAACGCGCGCTGCGGGCAGGCGATCTGTTGCGCACGCGGGTCGATGTCGAACGCTCGGCGCAGAATCAGGAACTGCTGACCAGCATGGACAAGCGCGCCGATCTGCAACTGCGCCTGCAACGCACCGTCGAAGGGCTGTCCGTCGTCGCGATCAGCTATTACGCCGTGAACCTCGCGCTATACATGGCGGCCCCGCTGGAAGCGGCGTTCGGCATCACCAAACCCGTGATGACTGCGGTGGCCACCCCTGTCGTACTGGTGCTGGTCTGGATGCTGGTCAGCCGGATTCGCAAACGGATGGAATGATACAGGCCTGACCGGCCCGTTTTCGGTCAGGCCCGCGCCTCGCCCATGATCTTGTCGGTCACCGCCGCCAGCGCCAGCGCCGATGCACCGCGCGCCCAGACCAGATCGCCCCAGGCGTGAATCTCGATCCGGCAGGCCTCGCGGCCGTCGTTCAAGGTCAGTTTGCGCATGTCGGCCAGCACCTCGTCGGAATAGAGGTAGTCGTACTGCATCCGCTCGCCCGACAGGATGATCAGCTCGGGGTCGAATAGCTGGATCACATTGGCCAGCCCCACCGACAGATAGCGCCCCGCGCGGCGAAAGATCGTGCGTGCCGGCTCGTTACCGGCCTTGGCCTGTGCGAACAGCGCATCCAGCATCGCATTGGGGCTTTGCAGGTTGCGCGGGTTGCGGTGCAGGGCGGTCGCGGCCTCGCGGGCCAGCGCGTAATCGGCCAGATAGGCCTCCAGACAGCCGCGCTGGCCACAACGGCACAGGGCCCCGTCCAGCTGCACCTTGGTATGCCCAAGCTCCAGCCCCATGCCGCGGGATCCGCGAAACAGCCGGTTGTCCAGCACCAGCCCCATGCCCACGCCATGTTCGATGGTCACGACCGCGAAATCCGTCATCGACCGACCCGCGCCGAACCAGAGTTCCGCCAGCGTCAGGACGTTCGCATCGTTATCAAGGTAGAGCGGCACGCCGAAGCGCGCGACAAAGGCGGTGGCGATGTCCATGTCGCGTTCCGCCAGCAGCGGCGACCACGGCACCGTGCCGGTGTGGTGATCGACGATTCCCGACAGGCCGATCCCGACGGCGGCGATATCGCACAGTTCCTTGCCGCCCGCTTGCAGGACAAGCCCCACCAGCACGCCGATTTCATCAAGCAGATCGTCTAGGCTCTTGCGGGTCGGTGGGGTGGGCAGGCTTGCATCGGCGATCATCTGTCCCGAAAAATCGGTCAGCACGGCGGAATGCACTTCATCCGACAGCTTGATCCCGATGACATGGCAGGCCTCGGACACCACTTCGAGCGCCACGGGCGGACGGCCACGCCCGGTTTCACGCGGCAGGCCTTCGACCTCGCGCAGCAAACCGGCGGCGATCAGATCGGCGGTCAGCGTCGTGGCTGATCCGGCGCTGATTCCCAAGGCGCGGGTGACATCGGTGCGCGCAGCACGTCCCGCCCCGCGGACATGTTCGAAAATCTGCTGGCGCAGGGGCTTTGCAGAGGCGCTGGCGGTCGGCAACAATGGGCCGCAGCCTGATACCACTGGCGATTCGTCGCCACTGGCCGAGATTTCATCATACATAGTTCAGCCCTTGAATTATTAACGGGCGATCGGCGCGCCAAAACCCGGGGTGTTCACAGACTGCCCGAATATTGCGCTGTATCAAGCCTGATTTTTCACAAATGGTGCGATTTTTATTTTGACAACTGAATTTAATATGGCATTTTGAATACCGTAGGGTTCGCAAGCCCACACCCTCACCGCATGAGGGCCGCATTTCTGGGAGGAATACATGCATAAATCCATTATCGCTGCCGCGATTGCTGTCGCTGGCTTCAACTCTGCCGCACTGGCACAGGACCTGACGGTCGGTGTCAGCTGGTCGAACTTTCAGGAAGAGCGCTGGAAGACCGACGAAGCCGCGATTC